>JAKPUX010000275.1 GCA_029554865.1 bacterium
TCTGCTCCCCGCGTCCTCCTGCCAGCCATCCTGGCTAACCAGATGAAATCAGAAGAAAACAGCTTTTAAATGGTATCATTATTATTTATATTTTTGGATATTCTGGAGATCGAAAGCCGGTTGGGGATTGATTTAACGAAAGGGTATCTCTTTGCCATACCAAGGTGAAATCGCCGCCCTGACCGCGGTCGTGCTGTGGAGCAGCACCGCGATCCTCTTCGAGACCATCGGCAAACGTATCGGCTCGTTCAATACCAACCTGATGCGGCTGACCCTGGCCGCACTGCTCCTCAGCCTGACGCTCTATTTTCAGAAGGGCATGTTCCTGCCGGTGACCGCGAGTAATGACCAGATCCTGTGGCTGGGCCTGAGCGGAGTGGTGGGGTTGGCACTGGGTGACGCGGCCTTTTTCAAGTGCCTGGTTGTGCTCGGCTCGCGTCTGGCGACCCTGCTGCTCTCCCTCTCCCCCGTCTTCACCACGATCTTCGCCTGGTTCTTCCTCGGGGAGCATCTCAGCCTTGTGGGCCTGGCGGGCATTCTCACCACTTTTACCGGCATCTTTTGGGTGGTCAATGAAAAAAGCGAGGAACACCATCCCCATGTCAAGCTCAAGGGGATTATTCTGGGCATCCTTGCCGCCCTGGGTCAGGCCGCCGGTGTGATTCTGGCCAAGTACGGCTTTCGCACCGAGATCGATGCCCTCTCGGCGACCATCCTGCGCATGGCCCCGGCCGCCCTGGTGATGTGGGCGGCCGCGATCGTACTGAAGCGACTGACCCCCATGAAAATCTTCATCACAGACAAGAAGGCCACCCGTTTCATCATCATCGCCTCGATCATCGGCCCCTATCTGGGTGTCTGGCTGGCCAACGTCGCGGTCAAGTACGCCGAGGCCGGCGTCGCCTCCACCCTGCTGGCGATGGTGCCGGTGCTCCTCATCCCCCTGGTCTGGATCGTCCACAACACCCGGCCCACCCTGCGGGCCGTGACCGGCACCCTCATCGCCATGGCCGGGGTCGCCCTGATCTTTATGCGCTGAGGACCGAGCGCATCAGACGCTGGACTTGTCCGCAAGCTCGCGCCTTTCGATTCGTCGGGGAACAGCGCTTCCCCTGCTTCGTCCTGCCTCCTCCCTGAGCAGGTAGAGCAGGGTAATGTCATCCCCGAAAGAGTCGTTGCCGGCGAAATCGCGCACATCCTCGACGATCCGGCCTGGATCGCACATTCCCTTGCTTTTCTTCATCTGCAGCAGCAGCTGCTCGAATCGTCCCGATTTGCTATAGAACTCACCCGCCGGGTTTACCGCCTCGGGGATGCCATCGGTATAGAGCAGCAGCCCGTCGCCGGGCTCGAGCCGGAACTTTCCGCTCTCATAAGTGACCCCCTCGCGCAGGCAACCCAGAGGGGGGCCGCCGGCCGAGGGGACCTCGATCTCTCCCCGCCGGCGCACCAGCATGGGCGGCAGATGGCCGGCGTTCATGTATTCCACCTCTCCCGATTCAGGATCGAGGAGGGCAATGAAGCAGGTGGTGAAGAGCATGGCGGTGGTGACATCGAACATCAGGCGATTCAGTTTGTGGGTCATCGCCTCGAGGGGGAGGCCGCTCTCCAGATAGGCATGAAGGGCGGCATGAAGGCTGTTGACCAGCAGGGCCGAATAGACGCCCTTGCCGGCGACATCGGCGATGACCAGGGCGAAACGCCCGCCGGAGAGGGGAAAGATCTCGTAATAATCCCCGCCGACCTCCCGCGAGGGGATGTTCAATCCGCTGCACCGATACCCGGGGATCTCTGGAAGTTCAGTGGGGAGAATGGTCTTCTGGATAACAGAGGCAAGTTCGACCTCGCGCAGGAGGCGCTGCTTTTCGATCATCTCGTTGAGGTAAAAGCGGTTCTCGAGGGCGGTGCGTACCTGCTGGCTGACCAAATGGAGGAGCATCTTGTCCACGGTCTCGAAGCGGGCGCTGTTGTGGCGGTTCTCCTTGCCGATGGCCATAAAGGTGTACTGGTGCCCCAGGCATTCGAAACCGGATTGAATGATATCCACGCTCTCCTCCCCGCCGGCTCCGGCATAGTCCGGGAAAGCGATCTGCTCGGTCGCACCGTCCGGTTTCCTGACCAGGACCAGTCCGCGGGTGGCATCGGTCAGGGCCGTGACCCGGCGCAGGGCAAGCTGGATGAGGGATTCGGTCTGGTCGATGCGGATGATGTCGATGCCGGTGTCGATGAGTTCGTGCAGCTGGAGGATCTTCTGCTGCAATTTGGCCGCCAGCTTGCGCAGCTCTTTTTCATTGAGGTTTTTCTCGGTCACGTCGCGGGCTGCGGCGAAGAGCAGATCGCTGGCAGGTTCCGGAAAGACATTCCAGACCAGGTGGTGGTAAGCCCCGTCTGCACTGCGGTAACGGTTTTCGAAGGAGATAGTGGGCACACCCTGCTGCATGCGTTCAATTTCGGCGACGGTCTTTTGAAAATCATCGGGATGAATGAACTCCCAGAAGGGCTGCGCAAGCAGCTGCTCCCGCGACCAGCCCAGGGTGCGCGAAAAGGCTGGATTGACCTCGACAAAGCGTCCTTTTTTGGCATCAGCGATGCAAAAGAGGTCGAGGGCCAGTTCAAAGAATTTTTTCAGGTGTTTGTCCATAGGTGCCCGTTTCAGGTCCGACTCGAGGCCGGAGGCGCCGCATCAAGCGCGCCTCAGCGCAACAGGGGATCGTGGCGTGCTCAGGAGAACAAAGCAAGGGCCTCCCGGATGCTCTCCGCCTTGAAGGCATGGGTGTAGAGCCCCATGATGTTGAAGGTCCGGGCCAGCCCGGGGCTGGCGCCGACGAGGGCGAGCCCACCCCGCCTCGCCTTGAGGCGTTCCTGCAGCTCGAGCAGGTGGTCAATGCCGACACTGTTGGCTGCTTGTACACCTTCCAGCTGCAGGACCACCCGGTTGACCGCGGCATAAGCAGGAAGCGCCGCGGTGCGGAAGATCGCCTCCCCGCCCTCGCGGTTGAGGTACCCTCCAGCCTGAATGATGAGGATCCGGGCGCAGAGCTGGCTCTTGACGGAAAAAGCGGACATGCGAATCGTGTTCACCATCCTTTGGTCGATGGAAGAAAGCGGCCAGGCGAGTGCCTTATAGAAATCCAACCGGAAGAGGCGCATGATTATTTCGCCTGCTGCAGGGAAAAGCAGCCGCACCGCAAAATACGGCACTCCTTGCCCGCGGCAGGCGGCAAGGCATTGCCGTAAAAGCGCCGTCCTCTCCCTCACCGCGCCATGACCATAGACACCACCTCCGGTCATATTCAACTTGCATTTTCTTCAAATAAAGGTTAGATTAAACCGTGTAAAAATAAAGCCGGACCTGCGCGTGAGCCAGAGGAGCGGATGCGCAGTCCCGAAGCAAGGAGAAACACCTGACAGCATGAAAGTGATCGTCATCGGCGCCGGCCTGGTCGGCACCTATATTTGCGAATATCTGAGTTCGGAGGACCACGATGTCACGGTGATCGAGAAGGACCCGGCAGTCTGCCGCAAAGCGACGGACACCCTCGATGCCATGGTGATCCAGGGGGATGGGGCCTCGCCTGCACTGCTGGTCAAGGCAGGAGTGCACAAAACCGACATGATGGTGGCGGTGAGTCCGGACGACGAGGTCAACATCCTCGCCTGCCTGGCCGCGGCCAAGGCCGGGGTCAAGATCAAGATCGCCCGGCTGCGTAATCCCGAATTCAGCCATGAGGGGGCCCTGCTCGGCAAAAAGGAGTTGGGCATCGATTTTATCATCCACCCCGAGCGCGAGACCGCGCGCGAGCTGGTCTGGCTGACCAGGCGCTCCGCCGCCACCGATGTCATTGAATTCGAGGAGGGCAGGGTGCAGCTGATCGGGGTGCGGCTGGACGCCTCCTCCCCGGTGCTGAACAAAACCCTGCAGCAGATCGACCGCGAGAACCCCGACCTCCTCTTCCGCGCCGTGGCCATTTTCCGCGCCAACAAGACCATCATTCCCGGCGGCGAGGACCACGTCACACGCGGGGATCAGCTCTTTTTTATCACCAAGACCGAGCTGGTGCCGCAGCTGCTCGAGGTTCTGGGCAAGAGCGATGAGCGCATCGAGAAGGTGATGATCCTCGGGGGCGGGCGGGTCGGCCGTATAGTGGCCGCCGAGCTGGAGAAGGACAAGGAGTGCCAGGTCAAGCTGGTGGAATCCAATCGCGAGAAAAGCCAGCGCATTGCCGAGGAGCTGCAGCGCACCCTGATCATCGTCGGCGACGGCACCGATCTCGACCTCCTCGCCGTCGAGGGAATCATGGAGATGGACAGCTACATCGCCGTCACCAGCGATGAGGAGACCAACATCCTCTCCTGCCTCATGGCCAAACACATGGGGGTGCGCCGCTGTCTCGCCCTGGTCAGCCGCCCCGATTATCTGCCCATCATGGCCTCGATCGGGGTCGACGCTGCGGTTGACACCCAGACCCTGACCGCCAACGCCATCCTCCGCTACATCCGGCGCGGCAATATCACCTCCCTGGCCAGCCTGCCCGGCATCGAGGCCGAGGTGCTCGAGATCGAAATCACCCAATCCTCACGCGCGGCCGGGCGCAAGGTCAAGGCCCTCAACCTCGATCATGACGGCATGATCGGCATCATCAGCCGCAACGGCCAGGTGATCGTCCCCATCGGCGACACCGAGCTCAGAGACGGGGATCACCTCATCGTCTTCACCACCCCCGCCTCGGTCGGACGCGTGGAAAAGATCTTCGCTAACCGTTAGGAGCGGATGCGTCCGATGAAACTCCGCGCTGTCCTGCATGTCGTGTCTATTCTCATCATCCTGGAAGGCATCGCACTCCTCACTGCCATCGTCTTCTCCCTTTATTACGGCGATGGTGACGCCGGGGCGATCCTCATCTCCTCCGCCATCTGTCTGCTCGTCGGCGGATGTATATTCCTGGCCACGCGTAATCAGGAGGAGCTCAAGCTGCGCGAGGGTTTCGCCATCGTCGTCCTGGGCTGGAGCACCCTCACCCTCTTTGGCGCACTACCCTTCCTCATTTCCGGGGCCATTCCCTCCATCTCCGATGCCTTTTTCGAGACCATGTCGGGCTTTACCACCACCGGCTCCACCATCCTGAGCAATATCGAGGCCATGCCGCACGGCCTGCTCTTCTGGCGCAGCATGACCCACTGGCTCGGCGGCATGGGCATTGTCGTGCTCTCCCTGGCCATCCTCCCCCTGCTCGGCGTCGGCGGCATGCAGCTCTTCAAGGCGGAAGTGCCGGGACCGGTCAAGGACCGCCTCAGCCCGCGCATCGCCGATACCGCCAAAATTCTCTGGGGGGTCTATCTGCTGCTCACCCTGGTCGAGGTTGTGCTCCTGCTCTTCGGCGGCATGTCGCTGTTTGACTCCCTCTGCCACACCTTCGGCTCCATGGCCACCGGCGGCTTTTCGACTAAAAATGCCAGCGTCGCCCACTATAACAGCCTCTATATCGAAATGGTCATCCTGGTTTTTATGTTCCTCGCCGGCACCAATTTCAGCCTCCACTTTCGCTTCCTCACCGGCAAGCATGACGTCTACCGCCTCGACCGTGAATTCCGCTTTTATTTCCTTTTCACCCTGATCGCCATTCTCATCGTTTCCGGAATAGTCTTCCTCAGCAAGCCGGTCGGACCCGGCGGCGCCTTGCGCTCCGCCTCTTTTCAGGTGGTCTCGGTCATGACCACCACCGGATTCTGCACCGACGATTACGAACTGTGGCTGCCTTCAGGACAGCTGCTGATGATCCTGCTCATGTTCGTTGGCGGCTGCGCCGGTTCGACCGGCGGCTCGGTCAAGGTGATCCGCATCATGGTGGTCTTCAAGCACAGCCTCACCGAAATTAAAAAGCTGCTCCATCCCAATGCCTATATCCCGGTCCGGCTGGGCGGACGCGTGCTCGCGCCCGATGTGGTCACCAACATCCTCGCCTTTCTCATCATCTATATGCTCGTCTTCGTCGCCGGATCGGTCGGCATGGCCCTGCTCGGCGTCGATGTCGTCACCGCCTTTTCCAGCGTCGCCGCCACCCTCGGCAACATCGGCCCCGGCCTGAACCTGGTCGGACCGATCGACCACTACGGCCATCTGCCCGCAGCCGGCAAATGGCTGCTCTCATTCTGCATGCTCGCCGGCCGGCTCGAGCTCTATACCGTCTTCATCCTCTTCATCCCCGATTTCTGGAAAAAATAGCCTTCGTGTGGAGAGGGCGGACTGCCCGGACCACGGGGATGCCGGCAGCCGCGTCTGAACTGATACCGGCCATAAAAAAAGGGCGATTCAATCGAATCGCCCTTTTTTTATGGATTGTTTTAGCGGCCCGGCGGATAGCAACCGGCCCGGTGGCCGGCTCTCTCCCCAGGTGCAGGTTGGAATTACATCAGCGAATAGGCCACCGTCAGACCCGCCACCACGATCGAGACCATGCTCATCAGCTTGATGAGGATGTTGAGGCTGGGGCCGGAGGTGTCCTTGAAGGGGTCGCCGACGGTGTCGCCGATGACCGCGGCCTTGTGGGCTTCGGAGCCCTTGCCGCCCATGTGGCCTTCTTCGATGTACTTCTTGGCGTTGTCCCAGGCGCCGCCGGCATTGGCCATAAAGACGGCGAGGACGAAACCGGTGCTGGTGCCGCCGATGAGCAGACCCATGACACCGGCTACGCCCAGAACCAGGCCGGTAACGACGGGAATAAAGATGGCGAGCAGCGAGGGCAGCATCATGGCGCGCTGGGCGCCCTTGGTGGAGATGGCGACACAGCGGGCATAGTCCGGTTCGGCCTTGCCCTCCATGATGCCGGCGATTTCCCGGAACTGGCGGCGCACTTCATCGACCATTTTCGCGGCGGCGCGGCCGACGGCGGTCATGGTCAGTCCGGAAAACATGAAGGCGGTCATGGCGCCGATAAAGATGCCGACCAGCACAATCGGGTTCATCAGGGTGACATTGAAATAGTACATAAAATCGACGAAGGAGCCCCTGGCAGTCTCGATCACCCGGCCGTCGAGGAGCTGGATGGTGGTCTGGCCGAGGCGGATAAGGCCGATCTTGAGCTCCTCGACGTAGGAGGCGAGCAGGGCCAGAGCCGTGAGGGCCGCCGAGCCGATGGCGAAGCCCTTGCCGGTGGCGGCGGTGGTGTTGCCCAGGGAGTCGAGGGCGTCGGTGCGTTTGCGCACCTCC
>JAKPUX010000276.1 GCA_029554865.1 bacterium
AATGACGAGCGCGGCTTTGCAGCGCCGGCCATTCCCGGGATGGGGTTGGACCAGGTCTTCGGGGTGCGCGAAAGCTCGGTTAAAATGGGTGAGAGTCCGGCCATGGGGGTTTGCAACCTGACCCACCCGTTGATGCAGGGATTCACGACCGCTGACACCCTGCACGGAGCCAATTTTGCCGAATCGGTCGTGCCGTTGTCCGGGGGCGCCGCCAAAGTGCTGGCCCGCTTCGCTGACGCTACGGCCGCGCTGGCCGCCGGGAAATATGGCAAGGGCGAGACCCTCTTTATCGGTTCGTTCCTCGGCATGGCCAACCACATCCGGGCCGACCGTGCCAACGAACGCCTGCTCTGGAATATCGTGCGCTGGAGCAGCATCGAGCGGCCTTTCACCAGTTCGCACGACGGGGCCAAGGAGGCCCCGGTGGAGATCCGGCTGCGGCGGACAGCCGCAGGATCGATCCTGTTTTTGATCAATCACAGCGAAGCGGATCAGCAGATGACGGTCGACCTCAGGGTGGCGAAATCGGGGAGATACAGATTGCGGGATCTGGTGCACGACCAGCAGCTGGATCTTACAGCGCGCGGCCGGGAGCTGAAGATCGGGCATGAGCTCAAGGCGCGGGATGTACAGGTATGGGTGATTGAATAGAGGAGGGCAGGTTCAAGGAAGTGGCACAGCGGACGAAGAAATGCATCAAATCGCATCAGCGGATCACTTTTTCTCACCGAAAATTCGCAGCCACTCTTCGATATTTAGATCATTCAGCCGGCCGTGTTTTTCGGCCAGATCCTCGTCACGGCCGTGCTCCATCTTTTGCCGCCAGGCCTCTGAGGAGAGCAGCTGGCAGCCGCAGGACTGGACGAAACGCGCCAGCGGCTGGTCGGAGGTGACCACCACGATATTGCGCGGTTGTTCGTGCCCCTGAACCATCTTTTTGATCACTGCATCCGCATTTTCCGGAGGGCGGGAAAATACCACCTTGACCTTGCCGGGCGGAGGGGCGGCTTGCACCCCCATCCCGTTCTGACCATCGAAAACCAGGGTAATCCGGATATCCCTGGAGGCGGCATATCCGGCCGCCTTGCGAGTCAACTCCTCCCGCATCCGCTCAAGCTCGGGCGCGCCGATCGCACCGGCGCGCCGCCCGCGCAGCAGAACATTGTAGCCATCGATGATAATCTGCACCTGCAATCCATCCCGTTTTGGTCTTCTTCCCCCATTGTAACCTATTTGGCGAAATATTGCAAGGGCTTTTTTCAGAGCGCTCTGCTCCCCGCGTCCACCTGCCAGCCATCCTGGCTAACCAGATGAAATCAGAAGAAAACAGCTTTTATATGGTTTCATTATTGATTATATTTCTGGATATTCTGCAGATCGAAAGCCGGTTGGGGATTGGTTTAACGAAAGGGTATCTCTTTGCCATACCAAGGTGAAATCGCCGCCCTGACCGCGGTCGTGCTGTGGAGCAGCACCGCAATCCTCTTCGAGACTATCGGCAAACGCATCGGCTCATTCAACACCAACCTGATGCGTCTGACCCTGGCCGCCCTGCTCCTCAGCCTGACGCTCTATTTTCAGAAGGGTATGTTCTTGCCGGTGACCGCGAGCAATGACCAGATCCTGTGGCTGGGCCTGAGCGGGGTAGTAGGGCTGGCGCTGGGTGATGCGGCCTTTTTCAAGTGCCTGGTTGTGCTCGGTTCGCGTCTGGCGACCCTGCTGCTCTCCCTCTCCCCCGTCTTCACCACGATCTTCGCCTGGTTCTTCCTCGGGGAGCATCTCAGTCTTGTGGGCCTGGCGGGCATTCTCACCACTTTTACCGGCATCTTTTGGGTGGTCAATGAAAAAAGCGAGGAACACCATCCCCATGTCAAGTTCAAGGGGATCATCCTGGGCATCCTGGCCGCCCTGGGTCAGGCCGCCGGTGTGATTCTGGCCAAATACGGCTTTCGCACCGAGATCGATGCCCTCTCGGCGACCATCCTGCGCATGGTCCCGGCCGCCCTGGTGATGTGGACGGCCGCTATCCTGCTCAAAAGGCTGACTCCCATGAAGATTTTCATCACGGACAAAAAGGCCACCCGTTTCATCATCATCGCCTCGATCATCGGCCCCTATCTGGGTGTCTGGCTGGCCAACGTCGCGGTCAAGTACGCCGAGGCCGGCGTCGCCTCAACCCTGCTGGCGATGGTGCCGGTGCTCCTCATCCCCCTGGTCTGGATCGTCCACAACACCCGGCCGACCCTGCGTGCCGTGACCGGCACCCTCATCGCCATGGCCGGAGTCGCCCTGATCTTTATGCGCTGAGGGCCGAGCGCATCAGACAGAGGGTTGGTCAGCTAACTCGTGACCTCCGATTCGCCGGGCAACAGCGCTTCCCCTGCTTCGTCCTTCCTCCTCCCGGAGCAGGTAGAGCAGAGTGATGTCATCCCCGAAGGAGTCGCTGCCGGCGAAATCGCGCACATCCTCAACGATCCTGCCCGGATCGCACACCCCCGCACTCCTCTTCATCTGCAGCAGCAGCTTCTCGAATCTCCCCGATTTCTGGTAGAACTCCCCGTCCGGATTGGCCGCCTCGGGGACGCCGTCGGTATAGAGCAGCAGTCCGTCGCCGCGCTCGAGCCGGAATTTTCCGCTCTCGTAGGTGACCCCCTCGCGCAGGCAACCCAGAGGGGGGCCGCCGGCCGAGGGGATCTCGATCCGCCCCCGCCGGCGCACCAGCATGGGCGGCAGATGGCCGGCGTTCATGTATTCCACCTCCCCCGATTCAGGATCGAGGAGGGCAATGAAGCAGGTGGTGAAGAGCATGGCTGTGGTGACATCGAACATCAGGCGGTTGAGCTTGTGGGTCATCGCCTCGAGGGGGAGGCCGCTCTCCAGATAGGCGTGGAGGGCGGCATGGAGGCTGTTGACCAGCAGGGCCGAATAGACGCCCTTACCAGCGACGTCGGCGATGACCAGGGCGAAGCGGCCGCCGGAGAGGGGGATAATCTCGTAATAGTCACCGCCAACCTCACGGGAGGGGATGTTCAAGCCGCAGCACCGATACCCGGGGATCTCCGGAAGTTCGGTGGGGAGAATGGTCTTCTGGATAACAGAGGCAAGTTCGACCTCACGCAGGAGGCGCTGCTTTTCGATCATCTCGTTGAGGTAAAAACGGTTCTCGAGGGCGGTGCGCACCTGCTGGCTAATCAGATGTAAAAGCATCTTGTCCACAGTCTCGAAGCGGGCGCTGGTGTGGCGGTTTTCCTTGCCGATGGCCATAAAGGTGTACTGGTGGCCCAGGCATTCGAAACCGGACTGGATGATGTCCACGCTCTCCTCCCGCCCGGCTCCGGCATAGTCGGGGAAGGCGATCTGCTCGGTGGCGCCGTCCGGCTTCCTGATCAGGACCAGTCCGCGGGTGGCGTCGGTCAGGGCCGTGACCCGGCGCAGGGCGAGCTGGATGAGGGATTCAGTCTGGTCGATGCGGATGATGTCGATGCCGGTGTCGATGAGTTCGTGCAGCTGGAGGATCTTCTGCTGCAATTTGGCCGCCAGCTTGCGCAGCTCTCTTTCATTGAGCTTTTTCTCGGTCACGTCGCGGGCAGCGGCGAAGAGCAGATCGCTGGCAGGTTCCGGAAAGACATTCCAGACCAGGTGACGGTAGTCGCCCCGGACGCTGCGAAAGCGGTTCTCGAAGGAGCGGGTGGGCACTCCCTGCCGCATGTGCTCGATCTCAGCGGCGGTCTTTTGATGATCATCGGGGTGGATGAGTTCCCAGAAGGGCTGCGCGAGCAGCTGCTCTCGTGTCCAGCCCAGGGATCGCGAAAAGGCGGGGTTGACCTCGATGAAGCGCCCCTTACCGGCATCGGCGATGCAAAAAAGATCGAGGGCCAGTTCGAAGAATTTTTTCAGGTGTCGGTCCATAAGTGCCCGTTTCAGGTCCGGGGTCGCCGCGTCGCATGCGCAGCAGCGGGAGAGGGAATTGTGGCGTGCTCAGGAGAGCAGTGCAAGGGCTTCCCGGATGCTCTCCGCCTTGAAGGCATGGGTATAGAGCCCCATGATGCTGAAGGTCCGGGTCAGCTCGGGACTGGCTCCCACCAGGGCGAGCCCCCCCCGCCTCGCCATGAGGCGCTCCTGCATTTCGAGCAGGTGGGCGATGCCGACGCTGTTGGCGGCCTCCACACCGGCCAGCTGCAGAACCACCCGGTTGACCGCAGCAAAAGCGGGAAGCGCCGCAGCTTGGGAAATCGCCTCACCACCTTCGCGGTTGAGGTACCCTCCCGCCTGAATGATGAGGATCCCGGCGCAGAGCTGGCTTCTGACGGAGAATGAGGACATGCGTGTCGTGTTCACCATCCTTTGGTCGGGGAAATATTGTGGCTTGGCAAGTGCCTTATAGGAGTTTAACCGGAAGGCGGGCGCAATTATTTCTCCCCCCGCCGGAAAAAGCAGGCGCGCCGAATAATACGGCACTCCCTTCCCCGCGGCGGGCGGGGTATTCCAGAACCAGCACTGCCTCTTCAGGTTCGCACCCCAGCCGAAGGTGCCTGCCCGGTCACATTCAGCTTGCATTTTCCTTAAATTAAGATTAGATTAGGCCGCGGAATAAGAAAACCGAATCCGCAGATACCCCGGAGTGGCGGAGGCGGAATCCGGAAGCAAGGAGAAAATCCCGACAGCATGAAAGTGATCGTCATCGGCGCCGGCCTTGTTGGCACCTACATCTGCGAATATCTCAGTTCGGAAGACCACGATGTCACAGTTATCGAGAAGGACCCGGCGGTCTGCCGCAAGGCGACCGACACCCTCGATGCCATGGTGATCCAGGGGGACGGGGCCTCACCCGCGCTGCTGGTCAAGGCGGGGCTGCATAAAACCGACATGATGGTGGCGGTAAGCACCGACGATGAGGTCAACATACTCGCCTGCCTGGCCGCCGCCAAGGCCGGGGTCAAGATCAAGATTGCCCGGCTGCGCAATCCTGAATTCAGCCAGGAGGGGACCCTGCTCGGCAAGCAGGAGCTGGGCATCGATTTTATCATCCACCCTGAGCGCGAAACCGCGCGCGAGCTGGTCTGGCTGACCAGGCGCTCAGCCGCCACCGATGTCATCGAATTCGAAGAGGGCAAGGTGCAGCTGATCGGGGTGCGGCTGGACGCCTCCTCCCCGGTGCTGAACAAGACCCTGCAGCAGATCGACCGGGAGAACCCCGACCTCCTCTTCCGCACCGTCGCTATCTTCCGCGCCAACAAGACCATTATACCCGGCGGTGAGGACCATGTCACGCGCGGGGATCAGCTCTTTTTCATCACCAAGACCGAACTGGTGCCGCACCTGCTCGAGGTTCTGGGCAAGAGTGACGAGCGCATCGAGAAGGTGATGATTCTCGGGGGCGGCCGGGTCGGACGTCTGGTGGCCGCCGAACTGGAGAAGGACAAGGATTGTCAGGTCAAGCTGGTCGAATCCAACCGCGAGAAGAGCCTGCGCATTGCCGAGGAACTGCAGCGCACCCTCATCATCGTCGGTGACGGCACCGACCTCGATCTCCTCGCCGTCGAGGGGATCATGGAGATGGACAGCTACATCGCCGTCACCAGCGACGAGGAAACCAACATCCTCTCCTGCCTCATGGCCAAGCATATGGGAGTGCGCCGCTGCCTCGCCCTGGTCAACCGGCCCGATTATCTGCCCATCATGGCTTCGATCGGAGTCGACGCTGCGGTCGACACCCAGACCCTGACCGCCAACGCCATCCTGCGCTACATCCGGCGCGGCAATGTCACCTCCCTGGCCAGCCTGCCCGGCATCGAGGCCGAGGTTCTCGAGATCGAGATCACCCGGGCCTCCCGGGTGGCCGGACGCAAAGTCAAGGCCCTCAACCTCGGCCATAACGGCATGATCGGCATCATCAGCCGCGGCGGCCAGGTGATCGTCCCCATCGGCGACACCGAGCTAAAGGATGGTGATCACCTCATCGTCTTCACCACCCCCGCCTTAGTCGGGCGCGTGGAAAAGATCTTTGCCAACCGGTAAGAGCGAATCCGACCTATGAACCTCCGCGCCGTCCTCCATGTCGTCGCCATTCTCATCATCCTGGAAGGGATCGCACTGCTCACCGGCATCGCCTTCTCCCTCTTTTACGGCGATGGCGACGCCGGGGCGATCCTCATCTCCTCCGCCGTCTGTCTGCTTGCCGGCGGCCTCCTCTTTCTGGCTACCCGCAATCAGGACGAACTCAAACTGCGCGAGGGTTTCGCCGTCGTCGTGCTCGGCTGGAGCGCCCTCACCCTCTTCGGCGCTCTGCCCTTCCTCATTTCCGGGACGGTACCCTCCTTCTCCGATGCCTTTTTTGAAACCATGTCGGGATTTACCACCACCGGCGCCACCATCCTGACCAATATCGAGGCGATGCCCCACGGTTTGCTCTTCTGGCGCAGCCTGACCCACTGGCTCGGCGGCATGGGCATCGTCGTCCTCTCCCTGGCCATCCTGCCACTGCTTGGCGTCGGCGGCATGCAGCTCTTCAAAGCGGAAGTGCCAGGGCCGGTCAAGGACCGCCTCAGCCCGCGCATCGCCGACACCGCAAAAATTCTCTGGGGGGTCTATCTGCTGCTTACTCTCATCGAGGTTGTGCTCCTGCTCTTCGGGGGCATGTCGCTCTTCGATTCCCTTTGCCACACCTTCGGTTCCATGGCCACCGGCGGCTTTTCGACCAAAAACGCCAGCGTCGCCCACTATAACAGCCTCTATATCGAAATGGTCATCCTGGTCTTCATGTTCCTCGCCGGCACCAACTTCAGCCTCCACTACCGCTTCCTCGCCGGCAAGCGCGATGTCTACCGCCTCGACCGCGAATTCCGCTTTTATCTTTTTCTCACCCTGATCGCGATTCTCATCGTCTCCGGAATTGTCTACTTCAGCAAGCCGGTCAGCCCGGGCGGCGCCCTGCGTTCCGCCTCCTTCCAGGTGGTCTCGATCATGACCACCACCGGATTCTGCTCCGACAATTTCGAGCTGTGGCTGCCTTCCGGACAGCTGCTGATGATCCTGCTCATGTTCATCGGCGGCTGCGCCGGCTCGACCGGCGGCTCGGTCAAAGTGATCCGTATCATGGTGGTCCTCAAACACAGCCTCGCCGAGATCAAAAAACTGCTCCATCCCAACGCCTACATCCCTGTCCGCGTGGGCGGGCGTGTGCTCGCGCCCGATGTGGTCACCAATATCCTCGCCTTTCTCATCATCTATATGCTCGTCTTTGTCGCCGCATCGATCGGCATGACCCTGCTTGGTGTCGATGTTGTCACCGCCTTCTCCAGCGTCGCCGCCACCCTCGGCAACATCGGGCCCGGGCTGAACCTGGTCGGGCCGGTCGATCACTATGGCCACCTGCCCGCCGCGGGAAAATGGCTGCTCTCCTTCTGCATGCTCGCCGGACGGCTCGAGCTCTACACCGTCTTTATCCTCTTCAGTCCCGATTTCTGGAAAAAATAGTGCTCTTGCCGACGGGGCGTGCTGCCTGAGCCCGGGGAATGGTGGCAGCCGATCTGGTGCTGCAAACCCCACAAAAAAAGGGCGATTCAATCGAATCGCCCTTTTTAATAACCACTCTTTACATACCTGCGGATGGCGTCCAGCCGGGCGGCCGGATCTCTCCCCAGATGCAGGTCAAAATTACATCAGCGAGTAGGCCACGGTCAGGCCCGCTACAACGATGGAGACCATGCTCATCAGCTTGATGAGGATGTTGAGGCTGGGGCCGGAGGTATCCTTGAAGGGGTCGCCGACAGTGTCGCCGATGACCGCGGCTTTGTGGGCTTCGGAACCCTTGCCGCCCATGTGGCCTTCTTCGATGTACTTCTTGGCGTTGTCCCAGGCGCCACCGGCATTTGCCATAAAGACGGCGAGGACGAAACCGGTGCTGGTGCCGCCGATGAGCAGACCCATGACACCGGCTACGCCCAGAACCAGGCCGGTAGCGACGGGAATAAAGATGGCGAGCAGCGAGGGCAGCATCATGGCGCGCTGGGCGCCCTTGGTGGAGATGGCGACGCAGCGGGCATAGTCAGGTTCGGCCTTGCCCTCCATGATGCCGGCGATCTCGCGGAACTGGCGGCGCACTTCATCGACCATTTTCGCAGCGGCGCGGCCGACGGCGGTCATGGTCAGTCCGGAAAACATGAAGGCAGTCATGGCGCCGATAAAGATGCCGACGAGCACAATCGGATTCATCAGGGTGACATTGAAATAGTACATAAAATCGACAAAGGAGCCCTTGGCGGTCTCGACCACCCGGCCGTCGAGGAACTGGATGGTGGTCTGGCCGAGGCGGATGAGGCCGATCTTGAGCTCCTCGACGTAGGAGGCGAGCAGGGCCAGAGCCGTGAGGGCCGCCGAGCCGATGGCGAAGCCCTTGCCGGTGGCGGCGGTGGTGTTGCCCAGGGAGTCGAGGGCGTCGGTGCGTTTGCGCACCTCC
>JAKPUX010000277.1 GCA_029554865.1 bacterium
ATTGCCGATGCCCTTGATGGTGAGAAAGCCCTTGTCGCCCTTGACGCGGACGCGTACAGTGCGTTCGGGCACGGAGGAGAGATAGCCCTGGATGATGCGGGTCTTTTTATGGGCGAAGGGAGCGAATTCGCCCTTGACCAGAAATTTGCGTTCGACCTCGTTGGCCATAGAAACTCCATTTTGTCGAAGGTTAGGAGCGGACCGGGCCTGGGCCGGCGCGGCCGCTGCGCCGGTCGGTCCGGCCTAGAAAGTGGCTTTGTACATCGATGTGTCGGAGAGCGGCTCCATGCCGATCACCCGCTTGATCGCCAGCAAATAATTGACGTTCTCAAAATCCTCGAGGGCGATCATTTTTTTGGCCGCAAGGATGGCCTCGACATCGGTCGATTCGAGATTGGCGGTCATGATGCGAGCGCCGTTGACATAGACCTCGGCCAGCTCGGCGATGCAGCCGTTGATGGTGAAACCCATGCGGCGTTTGAAAACATTGACCGCGGCAAGATCCGGATGGGGCTTGATGATCTCGTTGATGTACTGCGCCAGGGTATAGCTCTCGCGCTTGAATTCGGGCATCGCGACACCGAAAGCGGGAAAGACCTCGTTTTTGATCATCTCCACCGCCATCGGGAACTGCCCCTTCATGCGCGGATTCCACTGCTCCAGGCCCTTCGCCACTTGCACCAGGACCTTGATGTCCATGAGGTCGTTGCGGATCTTGGTGTTGTTCTCGTTGTTCCCGGCCGACATGATATAGATCTCAAGGCTTTCGCGAATCTGCTCGACGGGGCTGATGGCGCGCATCTTCTCCTCGACGATGCCGAAGCTCTGGGCGAAGGCGCGGAATTCGAAGCGGGGTTTGATTTCGGGCATATACTCTCCTCCTCTTGGTATGTGCTACAGGCCGTCCATTTGCAAAGCTCATGCCAGCAAATACAATATTGTAACTCATTGTTTATATGTATCCTGCAGCAAGACCCCGCAGTCTTGACCCTGCTGAAATGCCGAAAGATCGTCGATTTGCCGATATTTCGGCATCTGGACTGCCGGTTTTTCGACAATCTGCTTGCTTCTGAGCAAAGTTTGCCGTAATTTCCCGGACTGAAAACCTTGTCACGGAATCATGATGAAATCCCGAATCGCCCTGATCCTCCTCATCCTCATTTTTTTCCTGGCCCTCACCCTGCTGGTCTATCGCAATTTCATGGATATCACCACCGCGCCCGATACCGTCTTCCCCCCTGCCGCACCGCTTGCCGCCGCTGGGGGGCGGGATACCGTCCACGTCGGGGTGATCTCCCGCTTTTCGCCCAACCTGATTTACGAAGGCTATCAGCCGATCATGGACTATCTGAGCCGGGAGACCGGGATCATCTTCGCCCTCAGGCTGAGCAGCAGCTATGAGGAGACCATCGCCCAACTCGATCAGGGCCAGATTCAGTCCGCCTTTCTCGGCACCTATCTCTATCTCAAGGCGCGCCGGGACCATCCGATCCGCTGCATCCTCAAGCCCCTCAACAGCCAGCTCCAGCCCTATTTCCATTCCATGGTGATCACACGGGATGATTCTCCCATCCGCTCGATCTCCGATCTCGCCGGCAAGCGTCTCGCCCTGCCCTCCGCGCTCTCTTTCTCCGGCAACTGGCTGCTCGGCTACGAGCTGCAGCGCCATGGTCTGAAGGTCAGTGATCTCGATTCGGTGCGCTATTTCGGCTTTCATCATACTGTGGTCTATCAGGTCCTGCTCGGACGCTTCGATGCCGGGGTAGTGAAAGACCGGGTCGCCGCCGAGTTCACCGGCAAGGGGATCCGCGTCATCGCTGTCTCCCGCGAGATCCCGGGTTCGCCGATCATCGTGCGCCGGGATCTGGATCCACTCATCACTGAGGCGATGGTCAAGGCCCTGCTCCGGATCGACGCGAGGCGGCCCGATCACCGGGCTCTGGTCAGGGATTGGGATCCCGAATTCGCCTGGGGCTTTGTGCCGGCCGAGGAGAGCGATTACGACCAGGTCGACGCCATCTTTGCCGCACTCGAGAAGGAGCCCCGGCGATGATGAGGAGCCTTAAAGCGCGTATTGTCCTCTTTCTGGGCATTCTGATGATCGTGCTGACGATGATGATCTCGATCATCCTGCTTTATCAGTGGCGCAGCCTCATCCTCGAGAACCAGCGCCAGAACGCCCTCGCCGTGGCGCGCACCTTCGCCGCCTCCATCCTCGACGGCCTGATTTATCAGGAGAGCGGCCTCCTCCCCAATGAGGGCTATCTCGAGAACCAGATCCACAACTTCCTGGGCAAAAACAACCAGGTGAGATGGCTGGTGATGTACGACCGGGACGGCCATGTCGCGGTGCGCAGCAGCTTTGAGAGCAGCGATCCGGGGGATGCCGGGGAGGCGGAAGCCCTTCCGCCTGCGGCCGGCAGGACAGGGACGCGTATTTACCGCTCCCGCTCCTTTGGCTGGATCCTGGAGACCGCCCTGCCCCTGCAGATTCACAGCAAATCGTGGGGCGAGCTTCACATGGGCTTCGACCTCGAGCCCGCCCGCGCCCGGCTGCAGCGCCTCTTTTTCCTCATCTTCGGCCTCGCCGTCCTCTTTGTCGTCAGCATCACCGCCTTTATCTGGTTTTTCATCAACCGGGTCACCCAGTCTCTCGGCCGGCTCGTCACCGAGATGAAGCAGTTCGACCTCGATAACATCACCCCCACGCAGATGAAGGCAGGCGAAGATGAGATCGGGGTGCTGGTGAGCAATTTCGAAAAGATGAAGCAGCGCCTGCAGCAGTCGCGGCAGCAGCTCCTGAATGCCCAGCGCCAGATCTACCATGCCGAAAAGCTCGCCTCCATCGGCCGCCTGGCCTCGGGCGTGGCCCACGAGATCAACAATCCCCTGCACGGCATGAAGAGCTGCCTCTACGCCATTGCACAGGAACCCCGCAACCTGCCAGAGGTCAAGCGCTATCTGGGGCTGGCCGATGAGGCCCTCGACCACATCGCCCTGATCGTGCAAAAGCTGCTCGGCTTTTCACGGCAGCACGCCAAGCAGACGGTGGCCATGGAGCTCAACAACGAGATCGAAAAGGTGCTCTCCCTGCTCACCTACCGGCTCAGCAAAAACCAGATCATCATCGAGAAAAAGTTCCAGTCCGACCTGCCCCTCCTCCACGCCGATCCCCATCTCATCCAGGAGGTGATCATGAACCTGCTCCTCAACAGCATGGACAGCATGGAGGAGGAGGAGGAAGGCGGCACCATCCGTATCACCACCGCCCGGAATGGAGAGGGGCACATCCATCTCGAGATCGCCGACACCGGCTGCGGCATCGACAGCCGGGACCTCGACAAGATCTTCGACCCCTTCTTCACCACCAAGGATGAGGGCAAGGGGACCGGACTGGGACTCTCGGTCTCCCTCGGCATCATCGAAAGCCACGGCGGCACCATCACCTGCCAGAGCAGGCCCTACCGCGGTACCACCTTTCACATCACCTTGCCGATACAGGGCGCCAAATGAAAATACTCCTCGTCGAAGACGAAAAGATATCGCGCATCACCCTCACCGATACCCTGACCAAACAGGGCTATCAGGTGACCCCCTGCGAAACCGGACGAGCCGGCCGCGAAGCCCTGGAGAAATACTCCTTCGAGGTGGTGATCACCGATCTGCGCCTGCCGGACCTGAACGGCCTCGAACTGGTCAAGCTGGCCAAAATGCGCGAGAACAGCTGCACGGTCATCGTCATCACCGGCTTTGCCACAGTCGAGACCGCCGTGGCCGCGCTCAAGCTCGGGGCCTACGATTATCTGACCAAGCCCTTCTCTCCCGACAAGCTGCTCAGCATGCTGGCCAACATCCAGCAGCTCCATTCGGTAATCCGCGAGAATATCCAGCTCAAGAAACAGATCACCCATTACCAAGGGCGCGAAATCATCGGCAGCGCCGCGGTGATGCAAAGGCTGGTTAAAACCCTGCGCTCGGTGGCAGCCACCGATCACACCGTGTTGATCGAGGGGGAGAGCGGCACCGGCAAGGAGCTGGTCGCACACTTTCTCCACCAGAACAGTGAACGCGGCAAGGGGCCCTTTGTGGCGGTCAACTGCGCCGTGCTGCCCGAGAGCCTGCTCGAGAGCGAGCTCTTCGGCCACGAAAAGGGGGCCTTCACCGGAGCGCACAAGCGTCATCTCGGCTACATCGAACGCGCCCACGATGGCACCCTCTTCATCGATGACATTGACGATCTGCCCATGCGCCTGCAGGTCAAGCTTTTGCGCGTCCTGCAGGAGCACGAGATCCAGCCCCTCGGCGGCCAGGAGACCGTGCCGGTCAATTTCCGGGTCATCTGCGCCACCAAGGCCAATCTCCTGCAGATGGTGCGGGAGAACACCTTCCGCGAGGATCTCTATTACCGCATCAACATCATCGCCCTGACCCTGCCTCCCTTGCGCGAGCGGCGCGAGGACATCCCCCTGCTCATCGATCATTTCATCGCCAAGCACCACCGCGGGGCCAGGCCGGTCGAGATCACCCCTGAAGAGCTCCAGAAGATGATGGCCTACGACTGGCCGGGCAATGTCCGCGAGCTCGAGAACACAGTCCAGCGCCTCCTCGCCCTGCCTCAGGAGATGGACTATATGCCGGCCGGGAGTATGGGGGATCGAGGCCGCGCAGAAAAAGCAGCGCCGGAGCAGACGGAGGGTCCAGCCGGCTACGGCTCGTACGAAGAGTATATCCTCAGCAGGGAGCGGGAGATTATCACCTGGGCCATGCGGGAATGCAGTCAAAATATCAGCGCGGCGGCGCGGCGGCTCAAGATCCCGCGCAGCACCCTGCAAAGCAAACTGGAAAATCTGAACAGGAAGGAAGGACGAAATGACGGAATTTTGCCGGATCGTAACACTGAAGAATGAGATCGAGGCCCAGGTGCTCGCCGAGGCGCTCAGGGAGAGGGAGATCCCCCATGTCGTGCGCACCTTTCATGACTCGGCCTACGACGGGATCTTCCAGATGCAGAAGGGTTGGGGCGTGCTGATGGCCCCTGAATCCTTCCGCGCCGAGATCGAGACCATCCTGAATGAGCTCAACGCCGGCTGAGCGCGTGGAACACAGCCGGATGGACAATGCGCCCTGCGCCGGCTGAGATAACGCAGCCGGAGGGGGGCAGCGGCCCGCTATTTCTTGATCTGCGAAATGAACTCCTCCACCTCGGGGATGCCGCCCTGGAAGATGAGATAGCCGTTCGACGGTTCTCGTTCGGTGATCTCGCCGTTGACCGGCGTATACATGATCTCGCGCACCCGCTTGAGGTCGCTGGCCTGTCCCAGCGCCCACCCCAGTTTTACGTAGGCCACTTCCGGCAGCATGTTGGCCATCGGGGTCACTCCCAGTTCCATCATGTCCCGCCCGGTATCATAAACATACATCTGCACATAGCCCCAGAGGGTCTGCACGGTCATATAGACGGCGATGTTCTTCTCCCGGGCCCGTTTGAGGGCGGGATAGAGGGGCTTGTTGACGTGGCCCAGCCCGGTGCCGGCAATGACGATGCCGCGATAGCCGTTGTCGATGAGGGCGTCGATGATGTCGGGTTTCATGTTGGGATAGTAGTAGACGATGCTCACCTTCTCCTCAAAGGCAGTATTGATGGTCACTTCGCGATCGTGGCGGCGGCGTTTGTAGTCCTGGCGCAGCGGGGTGATGCGGTCGCGGCTGACCATAGCCAGGGGGATATCGCCGATGGTGCGGAAGGTGGAGCGGTAGCTGGAGTGCATTTTGCGCACGCGCGTGCCGCGGTGGAGGAGGCCGTAGACATCGGAGGTGGGGCCGAACATGCAGACCATTACCTCGGCGATGTCCGATTCGGCGGCGGTCTTGACGCTGTGCATGAGGTTGAGGGCGGCATCCGAGGAGGGGCGGTCCGAGGAGCGCTGCGAGCCGACCATGACGATGGGCACCGGGGAATTCTGCACCATGAAGGAGAGGATGGCGGCGGTGTGGTGCATGGTATCGGTGCCGTGGCCGATGACGATGCCCTGTACCCCCTTTTCGATCTCGCGGCCGATCGCCTGTGCGGTGCCGATCCACTGTTCAGGCCCCATGTTCTCGGAAAAGACCCCATAGAGCTTTTCGGTCTCGAGGTTGCAGAGGTCGGCCAGTTCGGGGACGGAGCCGTAGAGTTCGCCCGGCGAGAAGGCGGGGATGACGGCGCCGGTGCGGTAGTCGAGGCGGCTGGCGATGGTGCCGCCGGTGCCGAGCAGCTTGACGCGCGGCTTCTTGGGATCGAAGGGGAACACTTTTTCCGGAATCTTGTAGTGGGCCTCCTTGCGGCCCAGAACCTCGATGGCGGTGACGGAGGCGGCGGCGATGCCGATATTATAGCCCGAGCGCAGCTTGAGGACGATGTGCCGGGGGTCGGCGGTTTCGGAGCGCGGCAGGACGATGCCGCTGTAGCTTCCCTTCCCGGTAACCACCCGGACGTCGCTCCAGACCGGAGCCTGGAAATTTTCGAGTGCGGCCAGGGCTTCGCCGCGGTAGCCCTTGTATTCGGTTGACATGGCCTTTCCGTTCCGCTAGGGGTTGATCGGGTTCTCCTCGCCGGCACAGGGCGCGCAGGCGGGAGCGGGAGCTTCCGGGGGCATGAGCCCGGCCTCCTGAATGATGCGCGGGGTGATGCTCTCCCACATCACCGGCATGAGGTGGATGCCGGCCACCCCCGCCATGGCCCGCAGGGCGCCGATGATCTCGACAGCGATGGCCACCCCCTCCTCCTGCGGCTCGGCAGCCGTGCGCATGCGCTCGAGATAGCGGGGATTGATGCGCATGCCCGGCACCTCCCTGGCCATATACTCCAGGGCTTTGGCCGACCGCACCGGTAGCACCCCGGCGAGGATGGCGCTCTTTTCATGCAGGCCGCGCCCGCGCACCAGCTCGAGCCAGCGGCTGAACTGGTCGAGATCGAAGACCGGCTGGGTCTGGATGAAGGCGGCCCCGCTGCGCACCTTCTTCTCGAGGCGGATGAGGCGCATCTCGAGGGGCTCAGCAAAGGGGTTGGCCGCCGCCCCGATGAAGAAGGCGGGGGCCTTTTTGAGGAATTGGCCCGAGAGCAGGCTGCCCGCGTTCATTTGCTGCACCGCGGCGATGAGCTGGATCGAGTCAAGGTCGAAGACCCCGCGGGCCTCGGGATGGTCGCCGAATTTCTGGTGGTCGCCGGTGAGGCAGAGCAGGTTTTCGATGCCCATGGCCGCGGCACCGAGCAGATCGCTCTGGATGGCGATGCGGTTGCGGTCGCGGCAGGTCATCTGCACGATCGGCTCGACCCCTTCCTCGAGCAGGATCCGGCCGGCGGCGATGCTCGAAAGCCGGACGATGGCGGTCTGGTTGTCGGTGATGTTGACGGCGTCGACCACCCCCCTGAAGCAGCCCGCCTTTTTACGGATCACACCATCATCGCAGCTCTGGGGCGGTCCGAGTTCGGCGCAGACGACAAATTTTCCGGCGGCGATTTTTTCACGCAGACTCATGGCCTATTTCACCTCCCCTGCGCAGCTGCCTTCATTCGAATCGCCGGAGGGCCCCTCCTTCTCCGCCTCCTCCCAGCCCTCCCCTTTGGGCACCCGCCACTTGGGCGGCTCGATGCGTTTGACAAAGACGTTCAGCCAGGCGGAGGTTTTTTCCAGGTTCCAGTTATGGATCTTTTCGACGCGGTAAAGCATTTTGAGCCGTCCGAACAGGGAGGCGCGGCGGTAGATGAGATACCAGATGCACATGCGTTCGGGATAGACCTCGCAGGTTCCCCCCTCGCCGGTGCCGCCGCAAGGGCCGTTGCGCAGCCGTTTGGGGCAGCGCTGGGAGCAGACAAAACCGGTATGGCTGAGGATGCACTCGCCGCAGCGCTGGCAGCGGAATACGGGCACCTTGATCACATCTTCGCCCAGGAGCATGAGCGCCGAAAGCAGGCGCATCGGGCGGGAAAAGGTTCTTTTCTCTTTGGTCACCAGATTCACGACACTCCCTCCTGCCGGCGGACACGCTCGGCCAGTGCAGCCCCATTGGCCCGGCCGGCGGCCCTGGCCATCACCCGGCCCATGATCAGCCTGCAGCGGGCGGCTGGAGCGAGAGAGCGGCACTCCGCCACCCTCGCCTCGGCGATCCAGCCGATGATTTCGTTCTCCGAGGCCATGCCCGGCCAGCTCTCCCAAAGGTTTTCCCCGGTGGCGAGCCAGTGGCGCATTGCCGGGAGAATGCCCTCGCGCTGCAGCCGCCCGGCGCCCACGGTCTTGAGCAAAGCGGTCATAAACTCGTCGCTCCATTCGGCACTCTTCCCCGGTTGGCCCTTGCGCAGCCGCCGAGGATACTGGATCAGCACCACCGCCGCCAGGGTGGGCTGAAGACCCCACTGTGTGATTGCTGTTTCAAAGAGGCCGGCCCAGCGCGAACAGGCGAGGGGCTCCACAGTATCGGCGGGGATGCCCATGCTGCGGTAGCGAACCTCGCGCTCCCAGACCGGCGCGGGCAGGGTGGTGCGAATGCGCTCCCGGCGTTCGGGGGTGACCGCCTTGGGCGGCAGATCGGTGTCCGGATACATGCGGTCGGGCCCGGGCAGGATGCGCTCAAAACCGTTGGTGCCGTCCTCAAGGGCCTGGCGGGTCTCCGAGGGGATCCCGGTGGCGGCCTCGCGGGCGCGGATGAGAATCTCCCGCGCCCCGGTCTCGGCGTCGGCTGGGGGGCCCCAGACCAGGACGAGGGTCTCCTCCTCGCCCGCGCCGAGGAGCTTGCGCAGGTTGAGCCACTCGGAGCTGGCCAGGGTCTCTCCCGGCGAGTCGCTGTGAATGATGTTGGGCAGGGTCGTCAGGCAGGCGATGACCCGGACGCGGTCGGAGATTTCGCGGGCGAAAAAAGTGTCGGTCTGGGTCGGCCAGCGCAGCAGATCGCGAAAGCCCTGCAGGACGACGCCGTAAACCGTGTTGCCGGCCGCAATGGCCTGGGCGATGGGCTGGAAGCGGGTCTTGCGCAGCAGCTTGTTGGCGACCTCGTACCGGCCGGTGAAACTCTCGGGGGTGATACCGCGGCGGTGCAGCTCGTCGCGCAGGCGCAGCAGGTTGTACTGCCGCATCGCCTCGTTGTAGGTGAGCAGGGGGATCTGGGGAATGCGCGAAACCCCCTTGATCTCGATGCGGGTGCCGCCGGTGACGCTGACGTTGACATCCTGACGGGCGGCGCCAATGCCGGTGCGGACGAGTCCGGTGGAGCGGACCATGCGGCGCAGCAGCTGCGCCACCTCGGCCACCTCCAGAGGGGTGCGCATCTCCGGCCCGGTCACAGTCTCGATGAGGGGCATGCCGAGGCGGTCGGTGATGTAGACGCGACGGTGGCCGAAATCGCTGACCTCACGACAGGCATCCTCCTCCAGGCCGAGTTGGACGATGGGGATGGAGCGCTCCCTGTAGGGCACCGCGCCGTCGACACCGACGATGGTGGTACGCTGGAAACCGGTCGGAATCGAGCCGTCGAGATACTGCTTGCGGGCGATGTGCAGCTCATCGACCATGACGCAGTTGTAGAGCATGGCGATGCCCAGGGCGATGTCGAGGGCCTCCTCGTTGAGCTCGAAGGGCGGGGTGTCATCCATCTCGTAGGTGCAGACGGTCTCGCGATTGATGCGGTAGATGATCTCCTTTTTGGTCTTGAACTCCATTAGGGCGGTGCCGTCGTACTCGCCGAGTTCGGATAGGGTCGGGCGCATGTGGCGCAGGATCTCGGCGTCATATTCGTCGCTGTAGCGGCCGGCCGGGCAGCGGCAGAAAAGCTTTTTGGAGGTGAGGAGCTGCTGATGGATTTCCAGTCCCGATTTGAAGCCGATGGCGGCGTAATCCTCGGGCTGCATCTCTTCGAAGGATTTGAACGGCGGCATAAAGGAAGGCTCTGTGATTGAGTTCAAGGCTGCATCTGCAGCATGCTTGGATAAACTTATTGATTTTGGATTTCATTCGCAAGACAAAAGCGCAGAGGCGGGTGGGGACGAGGGGGTGGGGAAGGGACAGAGGCGGGTGGGGACGAGGGGGTGGTGGGCGGGGCACACTTTTTGCTTTTCTCCGCCCCCGCCAATCCTTATATTTAGGCAAGTCCGTCAGGATAAAAAGACTGATACCGCAGGAGGACAACATGGTCACCTTTCCACCGGGCTTCAACTGGGGCACCGCCACCTCCAGCTATCAGATCGAGGGGGCCTGGCGCGAGGGCGGACGCGGGCTCTCGATTTGGGACGCCTTTGCCCACACCCCGGGCAAGACCGCCAGGGGCGATACCGGCGACGTCGCCTGCGACCACTACCACCGCTTCCGCGAGGATGTCGCCCTCATGGCGCGCATGGGGGTCAAGGCCTACCGCTTCTCCATTGCCTGGCCGCGTGTGCAGCCTGCAGGTTACGGGGCAGCCAACCCGCAGGGGATCCGCTTTTATTCCGATCTCATCGACGAACTCCTCGCCCATAACATCACCCCCTGGGTGACCCTCTACCACTGGGACCTCCCCCTCGCCCTGCAGCTCGAAATCGACGGCTGGCTCGATCCCCGCTGCGCCGCGTTCTTTCGCGATTATGCTGCGCTCTGCTTCGACCATTTTGGCGACCGGGTGAAGCACTGGATCACCTTCAACGAGCCCTGGGTGGCGGCGGTCCTGGGCTACGGCCAGGGTTCCTTCGCCCCCGGCCGGGTCTCCCGCGACGGCCCCTATCAGGCCGCCCATCAGATGCTGCGCGCCCACGCCCTGAGCGTCGATCTCTACCGCACCCGTTTCGCCGCCCAGGACGGCCGCATCGGCATGGCCCCGAACTGCGACTGGCGTGAACCCCTCACTCCGCAGGCGGCTGACCGCGAGGCGGCCGGGCGCGCCGTCGAGTTCATCCTCGGCTGGTTCGGTGATCCTCTCTGGTTCGGCGAGTATCCGGAGAGCATGCGCGCCCGCCTCGGAGAGCGGCTGCCGCGGTTCACGGATCGGGAATCCGGGCTGCTCAGGGGGAGCGGCGACTTTTTCGGCATCAACCACTACACCACCCACTATGCAGCCGATGCGCCTGGGAAACAGCCAGCATGCGTCGGCTGCGATCCCGACGCCGATGCAGAGGCCGCCTTTTCACTCGATCCCGCCTGGCCCCGCACTGCGATGGGCTGGGCGATCGCCCCCTGGGGCCTCAACCGCCTCCTGCACTGGATCGACCGCCGCTACGGCCGCCCGGAGATCGTCATCACCGAAAACGGCTGCGCCATGGAGGATCGCCTCGAGGATGGGCGTGTCGATGACCCGGGGAGGATCGATTTTTTCAAGGGCTATCTGGCGGAATGCAGCAAGGCGATTGGGGAGGGTGTGCGGCTGAGCGGCTATTTCGCCTGGTCTCTGCTGGACAATTTCGAATGGGCCTCGGGCTATGGCAAACGCTTCGGGCTGCACTATGTCGATTTCGCCACCCGGCAGCGCCTGCCCAAAAGTTCTGCGGACTGGTACCGCCGTCTGATCGCGGCGAACGGATTTTAGGCCAGACCTCAGGCGAGAGCCCACTCCTCGCGCAGGATCTCGCCTCTGGCGCTGACCATGACCAGCTTGAGCGGCACCTTGCGGCTGGAGTTGGCCACGGCGCTCTGCACGATGCGAAGCAGTCCGCCGCAGCAGGGCACCTCCATGATCATCACTGTGATGGTGTTGACGCGCGCCTGCTCGATAAGGGCGCGGATCTTCTCCTCATAGAGATCCAGGCCGCTGTCAAGTTTGGGGCAGGCGATGATCAGGGTCTTGCCCTTGAGAAAGCCTTCATGAAAACCGCCCAGGGCGAAAGCGGTGCAGTCGGCGGCGATGAGCAGATCGGAGCCGGCAAAATGGCTGGAGGCGGGCGAAATGAGATGGAGCTGAATGGGCCAGTGGCTGAGCCGGGAGGGCTGGGGGCCCGCCGGCGGGGCAGGGGCCGCAGCCTGATGGCGCGGCCCGGTGAGGGGACTGGCCGCCGGCGCGGCCTTGAAATCGACGCTGCGCGAGCCGGGACAGCCGGAGTGCGCAGGCGCAGCCGGTGCCTCGGGCACGGGCAGATTCAGTTCCCTCAGCATCTCCACCGCCTGGCGGTGGTATTCAGTCTCACCGTGATCCTTAAGGTGTTTGAGGTGGGCGCGGATGGTGTTCTCTCCCTGGGGGATGATCATGGCCATCACCCTGCGTTCGTCGTAAGGCTCCGCCTCACGCTCCTCGACCTCGATGGCGCCTTCGGGGCAATGGCCCAGGCAGGCGCCGAGACCGTCGCAGAGCAGGTCGCTCACCAGCCGGGCCTTGCCGTCGATCATCTGGATCGCCCCCTCCGGGCAGTTGGGAATGCAGAGGCCGCAGCCGGTGCATTTTTCATGGTCAATTTTGATAATTTTCCGCTTCATGGATCCTTTCTCTGCGCTGAATGCCACTCCCCCGTTTTTCCTGCTAATGTACAAAATTTCCGGGCCAGAGCCAACGGAATAAACCGGGGCCGCCGCGCGGAGAGGCAAAAAAAGCCCGGCTGCTGTTCAGGCAGCCGGGCTGAGGAATCCGCTTCCGGAGGCGAAGGCCCTGGCATTTTACTTCAGGCCCGCACTCCGGGCTTCGGGTTACCAGCGGCCGTTTTGGTCACCGCGGTTGTCGCCTCTGCCGCGGCCGTTGTCCCGGCCCCGGTCATTGTCACGATCCCGGTCATTGTCCCGGTTGCGATTCCGGTCTCTGTCGCGGTCCCAATCGCGGTCACGCCCGTTGTTGTTATTGCGCCAGTCACCCTTGCGCCAGTAGCCGGGGTTCCATTCCCAGCCGTGGCGGGTATGGACCCAGCGGCCGTCGACCCAGAAATGGCCGCGGACCGGACGGGCCCAGCGGCCGTCGATCCAGACATGGCGGCCGTGCTCCCAGCCCCAGTAGCCATCGATCCAGATGCCATCCCGCCAGGGGGAGGCCGGTCTGACGACGATCCGCGCCGCGGGCGGGCCGATGCGGATATAGACATGATGCCTGCCGTGGGCATCCGCCTGTTCAAAAGCGCCGGCGAATAAGAGACCCGACAGCGCCAGGGTCAGCATGAGAGTGAGCCGTTTCATATCAACCTCCTGTTCAGTGACATCGGGTCTGCCTTCATCAGCAGCTCCCGCAGTGCTCTCTGCTCCTGCTTTTGCAACCCTGGTGCCAGAAATCCAGAAAAGTATGGCATTTATTCTAAAATATTATTTAATTATATCTTACAAACCACCCTATTGCGCCGGCGGCCTCGGAGAGTGTACCCCTGGGTACAGGGGTGTACCCCTCCGTGCAGCCGGCCCGCTTTATCACTTCCCATCAAGGAGAGCGCGTCATGACCCTCCCCTTTTCCGGCCAGGCCGATGCTGCAGGTGCCGCCCATCCCTATTGGGAGCTGCTCAGGGAGATGACCGACCAGTGCATCGATTTCAGCCTCAACCTCCGCCAGAGCGGCCATCCCGGGGGTTCGCGATCCAAGGCCCACATCCTCATCGCCCTTCTCCTCGGCGGAGCGATGCGCTGGGATATCCGCCGTCCCCTTCTTCCCCTTGCGGACCGTTTCATCCTCGCCGCCGGCCATACCAATCCCCTGGTCTACGCCCTCCTGGCGGTGCTGAATGAGGCCCTGCGCTGCCGCGCAAAGCGGGGCGGCCGGGAGCTGTACTGGCCGGCGGGTTCGGAGAAACAGCAGCTGGTCTGGGAGGATCTCCTCACCCTGCGCCGCCGCGGGGGGCTGCCCGGCCACGCCGAGATGGCGGGCAAGAGCCTCTTTTTCAAGTATAATACCGGTCCTTCGGGCCACGGCGCGGCCGCGGCCGCCGGGCAGGCCCTCGCCCTGAAGATCGCCGGCCACGGCGGCGTGCGGGTCTTTGTGCTGGAGGGGGAAGGGGGGCTCACACCGGGCATCGTTCAGGAAGCGATGAACTCGGCCTGGGGGCTGGGGTTGAACAACCTGTATCTTCTTGTTGACTGGAACAATTTCGGCATCGACGCCTTTCCGGTGAGCCGGGTGGTGCACGGAAGTCCCGCCGAGTGGTTTGGGGCCCGCGGCTGGCGGGTGATAGGTACGGAGCGGGGGATGGAGTGGGAGGCGGTCGAGGATACCCTGCGCGAGCTGGTCTCCGCGGAGGCCTCCTCCCTCAGGCCCAATGCGGCCTGGTTCAGGACGCGCAAGGGCCGGGGCTATGGGATATACGATGCCCCTTCCCACGGGACACCCCACACGATGAACAGTCCCCTTTTCTGGGAAGGCAGACGGGAATTCATGGAGAGGTACGGCATCACCTTTGCGGGCTATGGCGAACCTGCACCGGCGGGCGAGGAAGCGCAGCGGGAGCAGACCCGGCAGAACCTGGCCCGGGTGCTCTCCCTCTTTGAGGAAAGGCCGGAGCTGGCCGAGTACACCGCGGAGCGTCTGCTCGAGCTGGCCGGACAGGTGCCCGCGACGGATGAGTCGAAGGTACGCGCGAGGGTGAGCGCGGCAGCGGTAAGTGAGCCCGGCCGGGATCCAGACCTGGTTGACCATAAAAATTATCCCCCCGCGCTCTTTCTTGCCCCCGGTGAAAAGGCCGCCAACCGCCAGGGACTGGCGAAATTCGGAGCCTGGGTCAATGCGCTCTGCAGGTCGAGATACGGCCGGCCCCTCTTCATCGCCATGTCGGCTGACCTGGCCGAATCAACCAACATCGCCGGCTTCGCCCGGGACTGGGAGGGGCTCCCCGGCTGCGGGCTCTATGACCGTGAGGCCAATCCCTCCGGGGCTCTTCTGCCCCAGGAGATCACCGAGCTGGCCAACGCCGGCATCTGCACGGGTTTGGCCTCGGTCAATCTGGCGGAGGCGCCCGCCGACCGGTATGAGGGTTTTTACGGCGCCTGCTCGACCTACGGGGCTTTCAGCTATCTCAAGTACGGCCCCATGCGCCTTTTCAGCCAGATGGCCCAGGACGCTCCCCTCAAGCTGGGCAAGATCCTCTGGGTCGCCGGCCATTCCGGTCCCGAAACCGCAGACGATTCGCGCACCCATTTCGGCATCTTTTCCCCCGGGGTGACCCAGCTCTTCCCCGCGGGTCAGATCATCAATCTCCACCCCTGGGAGCACAACGAGGTCCCGGTGCTGCTCTCCGCCGCCCTGATGAGCGACGCCCCGATCATCGCCCTGCATCTGACCCGCCCGGCCATCGAAATCCCTGACCGCGCCGCCCTCGGTCTGCCCAACCACGAGGCCGCAGCCCGCGGCGCCTACCTGCTCCGCCCCTTCGATTCCGATCTGCCCCCGATGGGGACTATTTTCGTCCAGGGCACCATGACCACCGTCAACCTGTTACAGCTCCTGCCGGAGCTGCGGGCGCGAGGGCTCAACGTGCGTCTGGTGGCCGCTGTGAGCCACGAATTGTTCATGCTTCAGACTGAGGAGTATCGCAGCAGCCTGATCAGCGCAGAGGAGTGGGAGTATTCGACGGTGATCAGCGACGGGGCGCGCGTCACCATGCAGCCGTGGCTGGCCAACCACCGCGCCGTCCGCCTGGCCATGACCCCGGACTGGGACGACCGCTGGCGCAGCGGCGGCACGGTTGCGGAGATCATGGAGGAGGCCCATCTCTCGCCGGAATGGCTGCTCAGGGGGATCGAAACCTTTGTTGAGGCTGTTCGGGAGTGATCCGGCGCGCCGGCCGGAAAACGGAGCGCAGCGGGCAAAGCATCATGCTGTGATCCGGTCTATACCTTGCCGCTCTGGCCGTAATAGGCGCCGGGGCCGTGCTTGCGCTGGTAGTGTTTGTCGATCAGGGTTTGCGGCAGGCGCGAGGCGTGGGGATTGATCTGCAGGGTCAGGCAAGCCATTCTGGCCAGCTCTTCAAGGAGGACGCTGTTCTGCACCGCCTTTTCCGGGGTCGCCCCCCAGGTGAAGGGGCCATGGCCGGCGACCAGGACCATCTCGACCTCCCCGGGTGAAAGCCGGGCGAAGGTTTTGATGATCTGCCGTCCGGTCTCGATCTCATAGCCCCCCTCGATGGCCGCGGCGTTCATAAAATCGGTGCAAGGGACGTCGATGTGGAGGGAATCGGCGTGGGTGGTGCCGAGCAGAGGGATCGGCCGCGCGGCCTGGGCCCAGGCCACGGCGTAGGTGGAATGGGTGTGGGCGATCCCGCCGATGGAGGGAAAGGCCTGGTAGAGCACCAGATGGGTCGGGGTGTCGGAGGAGGGGCGGAGATTCCCCTCAACCACCCCGCCCTCGAGATCGACGACGACGATTTCATCGGCCTTGAGCTGTTCGTAGGCGACCCCGCTCGGCTTGATCGCCACCACCCCGGCCTCCCGGTCGATGGCGCTGACATTGCCGAATGTAAAGATGACGATGCCATGGCGCGGCAGCTCCATGTTGGCCCGCCAGACGCGCTCCTTCAGGGCATCATACTTGCTCATGGGTATTCCCCTTCTGTATAACCTCTGTTAACCTCTCCGGCCGCCAAAGGCTTCCGGGTTCATCATTCCTCCGGTCCGTGCTGAACCTGCAGCGCAGCTCAGGCGCTGATCGCCGCAAGCCAGTCAGCCCCCTTTTTCGCGAGCATAAAGTAGAGTCCGGCGTCCACCGCCATGAGGAGGAGAACCGCTGTCACGGCCGGTGTCCACCCTGCTGCGCTGTACCTGAGGGCCATCCAGATGCAGGCGGCGCCCGCCAGGCCGCTGATGACCATGAGCAGGACGATACTCATATTCTGTTTGACCGCCCGGTACTCGTTGTCCCATACCAGCTTGGGAAAATGGACATCCAGGAGCATGCCGGCCAGAACCGGAAAGGCGATCGCCGGCAGGGTGGCGAGCAGAAGCAGACCGATGGCCGCCGCCGGCAGTTGGAAGAGCACGGCGAGCACCCCGAGGAGCAGGGCAAAGCCAGCCAGGGCGAGCAGAAAGGCCACCGTCATCTTGGCCTTGAGCTGGGTCAGATAGGGGGCGGGCAGGTATTTGCTGGTGAAGAACTGGCTGCCCTCGCGGGAGATCCCCGAGGCGCTGGCGCCGCTGACGCCGGCGACCAGAAGGGCAGCCCCGATGCCGGCGAGGAGCAGGGTGGCCAGCGACACATTGCTGCCCACCAGCCTGCGCAGCCCCTCGATATCCTCCTGTTCGCCCGAGGTCATAACAAAGAGGATCATCACCGGCCAGATAAAATTGACGAGCACACAGTTCATGAAAAAGGCCGGCGTGCGCACAAGCAGGCGGATCTCCTTCAGGATGAGAGCGCCGAGCTGTCCGCCGCTGCGTCCGGCCTCGGCCATCTCCGCCGCATTCAGGGCGCGATGGGCGGCGTAGCTCTCCGAGCCCCCGACGGCCCCGCGGAAATAGAGCGCTCCCCCGGCCAGACGAAGGATGAGAATGAAGAGGCCGGTCAGCAGCAGGAAGAGGACGAGATTGAGCCAGCCTGCCGCCGCCCCCTGCTGGAGTAGGGCCTTGACGGCCAGCCTGACGCCCGGAAAGAGCTGCACTGCCCAGTCCGCCAGGCTGTTTTTACCCTCCTGGAGCAAACGGACGAAATCCTCCGGTTTTCTGCCGGCCATTACCTTCTGCATGGCGAACTGCACCCCGAGTGCGGCGATGAGCCCCAGTCCTCCGGCCCAGATGCGGAAGCGGTCCTTGTGGCTCGCGATCGAGGAGTAGCTCATCAGGGCCATCGCCAGCAGGGAAGCCAGCACCAGAGGGATGACCGGCAGGGAGAGATAAACACCGGCGGCGAGGAGGTAATAGCTGAGCCCGGCGCCGCTCCTGATCCCGAAGGTCACCAGCAGGGGGGCGAGAATGAGCAGCTGGGTGAGGTATTCGAAGAGCAGGGTGATAGTGAACTTGGCGCCGAGTATCTCCCCCGCCTTGAGGGGCAGGGGCAGCAGGAATTCGACATCCTGAGCGAAATAGTAGACATTAATGGTGTAAAAGATGCCGAAGATGAAAATGATCAGGCCCGAGATGGCGCAGCCGAAGCCGAGCAGGACGCCCTGTTGGCCGATAGCGGCGAGGGGGTCGTAGAGCTTGCTGACCGTTAACGCCAGGGCGGCGACCAGCGGCAGCATGGATACGGCCACAAACAGCATCAGCAGAGCCGTCTTGGTCCGTTCATGCCGGCCGGAAGCCGGCGGCGTAATGCTGCTTTTGAGCAGAATCCGGGAGAGCGCAAGATATCTATTCATCTTCGGTCATCTCCAGGAACATCTTTTCCAGGGATTCGTCGGCCTTGAAGTGGTCACGCATGGCGGCGATGGTGCCGTCGAAGAGCAGCCTGCCCTTGTGGATGATGGCGACCCGGTCACAGAGCCGCTCGGCGACATCGAGGACGTGGGTGGAGAAAAAGACCGTTTTGCCTTTGCCGGCTTCACTGCGCAGGATCTCCTTGAGCAGGAAGGACGACTTGGGATCGAGGCCGGTGAGGGGTTCGTCGAGGATCCAGACCGCCGGATCGTGCAAAAGGGCGCCGATGAGGACGATCTTTTGGCGCATGCCGTGGGAATAACTCTGGATCTTGTTGCCCAGCACCTCGGCCATTTCGAACCGGGCGGTGTATTCTTCGATGCGCTGCCTGCGCTCGGCTCCCCCGACTCGATAGAGGTCGGCCATGAAGCGGAGATACTCGATGCCCTTGAGGCGGAGAAAAATATCCGGGCTGTCCGGGACAAAACCGATCTGCTCCTTGACCCGGATCGGCTCCCTATGCAGCTCCAGGCCGTTGATGCGGATCGAGCCGCTGTCGGGATTGAGAATACCGGTGAGCATCTTGAGGGTGGTGGTTTTGCCGGCGCCGTTGGGGCCGAGAAAACCGACGATCTCGCCTGCCGGAACGGTGAGGGTGAGATCATCGACGGCCTTGACCTTGCCGCTGTAGGATTTGTTGACCTGGACGAGTTCAATCATCTGCCTGCTCCTTATCTGGATCGAGGTCAAATATAATCAATCCTCCATTTAAATACACGCAAAATTCCGCCCCTGGCCAGGATTCTCCTCCCCCCCGGAGAGGGTGCAGCCACTTTCTGGCGGCGTGCAGCCTCTGCCGCCGGCCTCGCGCATTTTTTTCCAGCCCGCATCAGCAGTCTTGACTCCTTGCTCCGGTTTGCCTATATTGGTTTGTGCGTATGATCTGCAAGCGGGTGCAAAAAGCATGGCAAACAACCTCGACGAACTGATCACCTATCTGCAGCGGCTGCTCGGGCCGGAGTATGAGGCTTTTGCCCGGGCCCCCCTCGAGCCTCCCTCGATCCGCCTCAATCCCCTCAAGGGGGCCCGGCGTGAGGGGCTGCTGCAGCGCTTCAAGGCCTGGGGGGTAGCACACCAGCCCCATCCGGTCAATCCCGACGGCATGATGCTGGAGGAGGACCGTTTGCCCCTGAGCCACACCCTCGCCTATTTCGCCGGGGATTTCGTCTATCAGGGGCTTTCCTCTCAGCTGCCGGTGCTGGCCCTCGACCCCAGGCCGGGGGAGAGCGTGCTCGACCTCTGCGCCGCTCCCGGCTCCAAGTCGACCCAGATCGCCGCCCTCATGCAGAACCGCGGCCGCCTCCTGCTCACCGACAGCTCCACCCGCCGCCTCCAGCCTCTGATGGCCAACCTCTTCAGCGCCGGCGTGATGAACGCCGTGCTGCTCAACCTCCCCGGCCAGTTGATCGGCCGCCACTTTCCTGAGCAGTTCGACCGTGTCCTCGTCGACGCCCCCTGCTCCGCCCTCGCCAATCTGCCGGTGCGCGCATTTCAATCCTACTGGTCCGAGGCTTTCCTCAGGAAAATCAGCACCATCCAGGAGCAGCTGCTGATCTCCGGGATCAAGGCGGCCAGGGTGGGGGGCGTCATCGTCTACTCCACCTGCTCGATCTGCCCTGAAGAGAACGAGATGGTGCTGGAGCGCATCCTCCGCCGTTATCCGGTCGAGCTCGAGCCGGTCGCCTTTGCCGGGGCCCCCTGCTGCCGGCCGCCCCTCGAGAGCTATCTCGGCCGCCGCTTCGATCCGGCTATCCGGCAGGCGGTGCGGATCCATCCCTGGCCCCTGCCCTTTGAGGGTTTTTTCGTCGCGCGGCTGCGCAAGACCGGCCCCCTCCCCATCCGGCCGGTGACCGAGGCCATGCCCTGGCTGCAGAGCCGTCGGGGCGACGACCCCGAAATCGCCCTCCTGCTCGATCATCTCGAGCAGCTCTGGGGCATCCCGGCCGGACCCCTGCGCGACTCGCGCTACCTGCGCTCACTTCATCGCCTCTGGATGATCGCCCCGGAATGGGAGCGGCTGCCGCAGCGCGCCTTTATGATGGCCGGGCTGCCCCTGGCTGATGAGAAAACCACCTTCTGGCGGCCGACCACACCCGCGGTGCAGTGGCTTGGCGAGCGCATCGGCAAGGAGAGGATCTCTTTCACCGATGCAGAGCTTGCCGCATTCTTCCATGATGGGCGCCTGCCCGCCCCCGCCGGGCCCCTGCGCTATCATGTCCTGCACGCCGATGGACGCAACCTGGCCATCGTCGCGCAGTCGGAGGGATTTTACCGCATCCATCTGCCCCACCGCTTCGATCTGGTTCTCTGAAGCAAGCAGAGCCGGCGAGGGGTTCTGATGAACTGACCAAACGGAGAAACGAGCGTGACAGACAGACCGGAGAAAAAATCGAAGAAGGGAGCCATCACCCGCAGGGATCTGCTCAAGAGCGCGGCCTCGCTGCCGGTGATCGGGCTTTTGGGCCATCTGAGCTGGAAGGAGCACAAACTGGAGAGGGGGAAGAAAGAGCGCATCTTCGAGGCCCTCGATCTCGAAAAGGCAGCCCTCCCGCAGCCGCAGCTCAGCGTGCGGCCGAAACAGCGGGTGCGCATCGGCCTCATCGGCTTCGGGGCGCGCGGCGAGCAGCTGGCGCGGGCCCTGGGTTTCGCACGACCGGAATGGATCGCCTCGGTCAGGGAGGCAGCCGCACTCAACCGCCTCGATACCCGCCTGCAGGACTGGCTCAACCAGGAGGATCTCCAGGTCGCCATCACCGCCGTCTGCGAGGTCTTTGACCAGCGCCGCGAGCAGGCCGCGGCTGCAGCCACTTCCACCCTGCGACCCGGAACGCCCGCCTCCACCGCTGCCCTGCCCGTTCCCGCCCTCTGCGTCGACTATCATGATCTCGTCAACCGCAGCGACGTCGACGCCGTGATCATCGCTGCACCCGATTTTCAGCACGCCCCCATGGCCCTGGCCGCCATCGCCGCCGGCAAGCATGTCTACGTCGAAAAATGCATGACCCGCACCGAAGAGGAGGCTTTCGCCCTGCGCGCGGCGATGAAAACCAGCCCCGTCGTCTTTCAACTCGGCCACCAGTATCCCCAGAACGCCTGCTATGTCCGCGCCAAAGAGATCATTGAACGCAATATCCTCGGCAAGATCACGCTCATCGAGACCTCCAGCAACCGCAACACCCCCAGCGGCGCCTGGGTGCGCCACCTCGACAGCCAGGGCCGGCCGCGCCCCGGCGACCCCCGCTCCATCGACTGGCAGCGCTGGCTGGGTGACCGCCCGCAGGTCCCGTTCAGCATCGACCGCTTTTACAACTGGACCAAGTGGTGGGACTATGCCACCGGGCTGAGCGGCCAGCTCTACTGCCATGAAGTGGATATGGTCAACCAGCTCCTCGGCGTCGGCATCCCGGCTGCGGTGATGGCCTCCGGAGGCATCTATTTCCACAAGGACGGCCGCGAGATCCCCGACATCTGGAACGTCGTTTGCGAGTATCCCGACCACGACCTGACCCATCTCTACTCCGCCAGCCTGGCCAACAGCCGCCAGCGCGGCCGCCTCTTCATGGGCCACGACGCCGCCATGGAAGTGGGCGACAGCCTGCAGGTTTACGTCGACGGGGACTCAAGCCGCTACCAGGCCAGCCTGCGCCAGGGGGAGATGAGCCCCGGCCAGACCATAGTCTCATTCCGCCCGGGCATGGACAAGCTCGATGCCATCACCTCGGCGAGCGAAAAATTCTACGCCGGCCGCGGCCTGGTCTATACCTGGCGCGACGGCCGCCGCGTCGACACCTCCCACCTCCATCTCAGGGAGTGGCTGGGCTGCATTCGCGACGGCGGCACCCCGAGCTGCTCCATCGCCAAGGCCTTCGCAACAACGATCACCTGCCACATGGCCACCCGCTCCTATCGCGAACAACGCCGGGTGACCTGGGACAAGGAGGCCGAACGCATCGTCTGAGGCGTTGCAGCCGGCGCCGTCAGCACCCTTGTATTTGTAGTAAAAATTGGTTATTTTTTACGTTATGGAACCAGAAAAGCTCCACGGAGGTTACACGCTCGTATCTGTCAAACGTGAATGAGGATCCAAGATGAGTAATAGCAGCCTTTTCGATCAGCTTTATAAAAAGCTCAAGAATGTCATCCCTGTTGCAGAGATCCGCTACAAGGCGGAGCTGGCGGAGCAGATCAACCGGCTCAAGAAGGAGCGCAATGCGGTCATCCTCGGCCACAACTATATGGAGCCCGCCCTCTACCATTCGGTCCCGGATTACCGCGGGGATTCCCTCGAACTGAGCCGGCGGGCGGCCGAAGCCGAGGCCGACATCATCATTTTCTGCGGCGTCCGCTTCATGGCCGAAACCGCCAAGATCCTCAACCCCAACAAGACCGTGCTCATCCCCTCGCCCAGGGCGGGCTGCTCCCTGGCCGAGAGCATCACCGCCGAAGATGTCCGCCAGCTGCGGCGCCTCTACCCCGGGGTTCCGGTGGTCACCTACATCAACACCTACGCCGACGTCAAGGCCGAAACCGACATCTGCTGCACCTCGGGCAACGCCGTCAAGGTGGTGGAGTCGCTCAAATCGGACAAGGTGATCTTTCTCCCCGACCGCTATCTGGCCGGCAATGTCGCCCGCGAGACCGGCAAAACCATCGTCTTTCCGGTCAAGAGTCCGGCCGGCCTGGCCAGACCCGAGCCCGGCATCGAGTATGCCATGATCGGTTGGGATGGCCGCTGTGAGGTCCACGACAAATTCACGGTCGAGGATATCGAGAATGTCCGCGCCCAGTTCCCGGATGTGGTCATCCTGGCCCATCCGGAGTGCCGTCCCGAAGTGACTGCGGCCGCCGATTTCTCCGGCAGCACCTCGGCGATGATCCGCTATGTGCGCGAGACCAGGGCCCCTCACTATCTGCTTCTGACCGAGTGCAGCATGGGCGACAATATCGCCGCCGAGAATCCCGACCGCGAGCTGCTGCGCCTGTGCACGGTGCGCTGTCCGCACATGGCCGAGATCACCCTTGAGGATACCCTGGAATCCCTGCGCCAGACCCGCTATGTGGTCGAGGTGCCTGAGGAGATCCGGGTGCGCGCCCTGCGCGCGGTGACCCGCATGCTCGAGATCGGTTGAGGCGGATGAGCATTCCGGGCTCCCCTGCTCTCATCCTCGGCGCCAGCGGCTTTCTCGGCGAGGCCTTTGCCCGCCACCTCCAGGCGGCAGGCGAGCCCGCCGCCTGCCTCATCCATCGCTCCCCCCTGCCGGCGGAGATCAGGCCGGTACGGCTCTATCACGGCTCCCTGCTCACCTTTCCCTGGCGGATACTGGAGGCGGATCCCCCCCGCGCTATCATCCATTTCGCCCGTCTTTCGGCCCCCTCGGCAGCGGGGCGGCGTCTGGCCGCCCTGGCGAGCACAATGGCCAACCGCCGCCTGCTCGCCTGGCTGGAGAGGCTCGCGCAGCCGCCGCGGCTGGTCCTGATCGCCGGC
>JAKPUX010000278.1 GCA_029554865.1 bacterium
CCTGTTCCTTGGCTTGAACATACAACATGCGATTGTCGATGGCGATCGCCACCTGGTTGGCCAAAATCTCCAGAATGTTCATGCTCTCTGTATTGGGCAGGCGGCAATCCTGCGGATCATCGACCATGATAAAGCCGATGATCTTGCCTTCCCGTGATTTGATCGGCACCAGCAGCAGCGCATAATGGGGCCACCCGTCGGTATAATGGCCGTTGCTGTGGGTTCCGTAATAGATCTGCTTGAAATGCTTGAGCACCGGCTCTTCCTTGGTCACCAGATAGGACTTGCCGCGCTTGTATTGGTCTTTGAGCAGCTCGCCGTATTCCTTGAGATCGTATTTCAGCTCGCCCACCTGCAGAAGCTTGATCTTGTCGTCGCAGGCCACCGCCTTGGTCTCCAGCTGTCCGCTCTTCTTGCTGATCAGAATGAGCGAAACCAGATTGAACTCGAGAGAAAATTTGACGGACCAGACCACCTCTTTGAGCAGCTCGTTGAGGCTTAGGTAGAGCTTGAAGATATTGCTGTTGATGAGGATCTGTTTCAGCCGGCGGTTGCGGCGCTCGATGGTGGAGAAGCGGTAATAGTTCTCAATCACCATCGCTACCAGCTGACTGAAGAGCTCGAGATTATCAAAGGTGGAGCGGGCCGGAGTGACGTTATCGAGGGGCTCGTCGATGGAAATATAGCCGAACTGGTGGCCGCGGTGGTCAGCGAGGCGGAGAAGGGCCAGATCGCGCGGATGCCAGCGCGATTCAACGGTTGGAAGTTCCGTCTGGGTGAGAGGCAAGGCCGGGCTGCCAAGAGATCCGCTCTCCTGGCTGTAATAGATGACCTTTACCTGGGCCTTGTCGACAAAAAGGCGGTCAACGACCTCCTCGGGCACCTCGAGAGTCTTTTCCCCCGCCGCAACGGTGCGATTTTCGCCATAGCCGACCATGGCGTGCTTGATGTAGGCCTTTTTGCGCCGGTCGAGCAGGGCGATGGTGGAGCGCTGAAAACCGAAAATCTGGCATACCACTTCGCCAATGCGCTTGAGCAGGACATTGAGAGGTTCGGTGTAGCTCATCTGCACCAGGTCGAAGAGGTGGCGAATCATGACGCCCTGGTCGAACATCCCGTACACACTGGCCGGCATCCCCCGTTCAGCGGCGACGAGAGTGACGCTGCCGCGGAAACCGATAACGCGTTTTTCCCTGGATTCATCCCGAAGCATGCGGATCTTCAGGCTGACCGGCCGCCTCTCCCCCACCTTGTCGATGAAGTGCAGCTGAATGGGAAAGATTTCCTGATCAGGGCTGCAGGTGAAGATGTCGTTGAAGAGGCGCTGCTCCTCCTCACGGGAGAGCAGGTCGGAGAGGGAAAGTTCGAGAAGCTCCTCTTCGGCATAATTGAGCATGGTCTGCAGGGACCTGTTGGCAGAGAGGAAGCGTCCACGGCGGTCGCAAATGAAAAAGCCCTCTTCGGGGGATTCGGTCTCCCGGGCAGGAGGTGCGGCCGGAGCAGCCTCCCGGATGGTGGTGGCTCGCTCCCGGGCGGCACGTTCTTCCTCTTCACGCCGGGCCTGGATGCGCGCTCGTTCTTTCCTGGCGGCCTCCTCCACCTCGGCCTGAAATCGGGCTGTTTCCTGACGCGCGGCCTCGGTCCGCAGGGCCTCCAGCCGTGCCGCCTCGGCTCTGGCGGCCTCTTCTTTTTCACGGGCGAGGCGCAGGGCTTTTTCTTTTTCGGCCTCGACGCGGGCCGCCTCCTCGAGACGTCTGAGATGGTCCGTGTGGCTTTGGCGGACGGCCTCGGCCAGGGCGGTTAAAAAGCCTTTGCGTTTGTAAAGCAGGGTCACCGACCCGCGCTCCTGCAGCTCACCGGCGAGTTCTTCCTCACTCTCTTCGATCATGACGATGGTCGGAACGTGGCGGCTCATGGCGCCGATCTGGTCCAGGGTCTCGGAGGGCTCGTCGCGCAGCAGAATGCTGTCGATGACATAGACATCTTCGAGCTTTTGCGCGCTCGAATCAAAAACCTCTGGCAGAGAGGTGGCGCCTGTGAGATGAAAATCTTCTCCCTGGGCTCTGAGCAGCTGGCTGGTCGCATCGAAATAAGAGGTGATGGGGTGAGCTATCTGGATTTTCATGCCACCGTTTCTCCCGTTTTCCCGTCACTACACGTGGTCGGCAATATTTATGCGTAAAATTAACAAAACTTAAAAAATTAGTCAAGCTTTTAAATAATAAATTCTTCAATGAATTCAGCCTCATCCGCTCAGGTGGCAAGAAAAAGGGAGTTGACCCGGCTGCGCAAGAGTTTTCCGCTGGTCGGGCCGAGGCGCTGCTTGCTGAAAAGCCTCCGGCTGTGCGGTGCGACGATGAGATGGTTGAGCCGGATGGAGGCGGAGAGTTCGAGGATGCGCGGCACCGGTGCTCCGGAAAGGGCCAGGGTTTCGGCTGCTGCTCCCTGGGCCTCGACCAGAGCGCAGCCCTGTTCAAGGATGGAGAGGGCCTTGTCCGGATGATCACCCATATGGACGAGCAGGTAGCGCAGGCGGGAACGGCGGAAGAGCTGGAGATGGAGTTTGAGGGCGCGCGCCATGGCGCTGGAGCCATCCCAGGCCACCGCGGCCACCTTCGATTCCAGGGGTGCAGCCGAAGGCAGCAGGACGGGGCAGCCGCCGTCGGTCAGCAGCCTCACCACTCGCTTCTCCATGCGCGCTGCCGATTTGGGAGCAAGATAGGGCAGCACTGCGATATCGCTGCATCTGGACCACTCCAGGCTGCGCGAGAAGGGCAAGGCCGAGGTCGAGAGCACCTGATAGGAGAGGCCAGCTGCTTCGGCGCGCTGCACAGTCGGACCGAGTAAAAGTTCTCCCGAGGCCGCCCCGGCGGGGGCGCTGGATTTATCCGCCAGAGGAAAGAGCAGCAGTTGACTGCCGTGCCTGGCAGCGATAGCAAGAGCGTAATCGGCTGCGATCTCCATTTGAGGCGAGGCATCGATGATAAGCAGGATTCGTTTCAGCATGTCACACTTCCCCCTTGAGCTGGTGATGGAAGGCCCGGATGTGATCGGGGGTGGTTCCGCAGCACCCCCCGACAAAGACGGCTCCTGCTCCGATCAGTTCCGGCAGTCTGGCCGCCATTTTTTCCGGGGTCTCCTGATAGCTGGTTTTGCCGTCGATAAGCTGAGGCAGGCCGGCATTCGGCTCTGCGAGAACAGGGCCCTTCCAGCTGACGGCGATCTCCCGGACGATATGGATGGCATCGTCGATGCCGGTACCGCAGTTGCAGCCCATCACCGCAGCGCCCGCCTTGGCGAGTGCCGCCGCAGCCTGGGAGACATCGACACCCATGAGGGTGCGGTAGCCGCGCTGCCCCGGCGAGAAGGTCAGGGAGACGAAAACAGGCAGATCGCAAACCGTGCGAGCAGCCTTGAGTGCGAGCAGGGCTTCGGTGAGATCGGACATGGTTTCGATAACAATGAGGTCCGCGCCGCCGGTGGCGAGTCCCCTGGCCTGGCACAGGAATCCCTCCAAGATCTCCTCCTCGCCGACCTCGCCCATCATGAGCATGGTGCCGGTGGGACCGATGGAGCCGGCGACCCAGGCCTGATCGCCGGCGGCTTCGCGAGCGATAGCGGCGGCGAGACGGTTTATTTCCTCGGGATCGCCCTCCACCCCGTCCGTAAAAAGCTTGTGCGGTGAGCCGCCAAAGGTGTTGGTGGTCAGAACCTGAGCGCCTGCCTGAAGGTAGGTGCGGTGCACAGAGGCCACCAGATCAGGATGGAGCCGGTTCCAGCTCTCCGGCGAGGATCCGATAGCGAGGCCGCGGGCCTGGAGCTGGGTGCCGATGGCGCCGTCAAAGAGGATGGCCCCCTCCTTTACAGCGGTGAGGATCTCTGTTTTCATCTTCAGTCTCATTCGCTTTTAACGATGCTGTATTCCTTCGTGACCTTGACGATGAAGCGGCGGGCATAATCCTCCGCCGACTCGCGGTCGGGAAAGCTGCCGATCCAGACCGCATAAAAGAGGCGGGTACCGACCTTCTTCTCGACGATCATCCCCTCATAACCGACCTTTTCCAGCCCGGCGAGGATGGTGTGAGCGTTCTCCTGCTTGCTGAAGGCCCCAACCTGGATAGAATAGAAGGGCTTGCCTCCGGAGACCGGTGCGGCTGACTGGCGGGGGGCTGAGGCGGGCTGATCCCAGACCGACGATTCAAGGTCGGCGACGGCCATATCGCAATAGGGAGAGCGGGGGAAGCGTTTGATGAGCGAGTTCCAGACCAGGCGCGCCGAGTCGGATTTGCCCTCAGCGAGATAACACTGCCCGGTCAGATAGAGGCTGTCATCCAGCCAGCGGGTCTGTGGAAACCGTTTCTGCATCATCTGGAAATACCTGCGCGCGGCTGTGAAGCGTTCGCGTGCATACTGATATTGGGCCATCTTGAAGAGGGCGGTATCGGCGTAGCGGCTCATCTCTTCGCTTTCGAAGACCCGTTTATAGCTGGCGAAGGCTTCATCGGCGTCAGCAAGGACCAGAGCCCTCAAAAAGGCGACGGTGGGATTCCGGGGATAAGCCTTCTCCGCTGCGGGCAGGAGCTTTTCGAGATCATCGAAACGGTCCTCCTGCCAGGCGCGCTCCAGCTCAGCCAGGCCTTCCTGGCTGTGGAGCAGCGGCGCGGCGCCGGTCAAGAGAAGGGCAAGAAACAGCAAGATCATTCTATGCATAGGCCTGGATCTCATCATCTGCAGCTGCGGGTCATTCCGCTGCTGCAATGTATTATTATTCAGCCAAATTTCAAACAGCTTTTTACAGCAGCGATGCCTGAAATAAAAAGGAGTTGGATCCGGTCGGATCCAACTCCAGTCTGACAAAAGCAGGGCCTGCAGGAAGGTTCTACTCTTCGCTCTTCTTCTTGCGGGCGCGCTTGGGTTTCTCTTCCGCCGATTCTTCCACTCCCTCTTCAGGAGCGGATTCCCCGGCTGGAGTCTCGCTATCCACCTCATCGACGACTTTAGCAGCGGGCTCTTCTTCCGCTTCCGGGGCCGGAGCGGTTTCGGCCGCGGACTTTTCCGCGGCAGCGGCGGCCTTGGCTTCCCGGTTCTCCATCCGGATCGCATTCTTCTCGGAGAGGACGATTTTTTTGTTCTCCTTGTTGAATTCAATCACGGCGAGGGTGAGGGCGTCATCGATCTGATAGGCATCAGCCGGCTTGCTGAGGTTGTCCTTGGCGAGCTGGGACATGGGCACAAAGCCGTCCACTGAATCGGGCAGCTCGACGATGAGTCCCTTTTCGATCAGGCGCACAACCTTGCCCTCGACGAGGGCGCCGGGATGGTACTTGTCCTCGAAAAAGTCCCAGGGATTATCCTGGGTCTGCTTGTAGCCCAGCGAAATGCGGCGGTTGTCGCGGTCGACATTGAGGACAACCACATCGATATCGTCACCCTTTTTCACGACTTCGCCAGGATGGCGGATCTTCTTGGTCCAGGAGAGGTCGGAGATATGGATAAGACCATCGATGCCGTCTTCCAGTTCGACGAAGGCGCCGAAGTTGGTGAGGTTGCGGACCTTGCCCTTATGACGCGAGCCGACCGGGTAGCGTTCCGACAGGGTCTGCCAGGGATCCGGTTCGAGTTGTTTGAGACCGAGGGAGATCTTGCGTTCCTCTTTCTGGATATTGAGCACCTTGGCTTCCACCATTTCGCCCACGGAGAGGACCTTGGAGGGATGCTTGATGTGCTGGGTCCAGCTCATCTCGGAGATATGGATGAGGCCTTCGACGCCCTTTTCGAGCTCGACGAAAGCGCCGTAATCGGAGATGCTGACGACCTTGCCGCGGATCACAGAACCGACCGGGTATTTGTTCTCGACATCCTCCCAGGGATGGGGCTGGAGCTGCTTGAGTCCAAGAGATATGCGGTCCTTGTCCTCGTTGAAATCGAGGACGACGACCTTGATCTTCTCGTCCAGTGCGACCACCTCGGAGGGATGGGCCACGCGGCCCCAGGAGAGGTCGTTGATATGGAGCAAGCCGTCGACACCGCCGAGGTCGATAAAGACGCCGAAATCGGTGATATTCTTGACGGCCCCCTCGAGGATCTGGCCTTTCTGCAGATCTTCGAGAATCTTTTCGCGCTGTCCCTTCATCGCCTCTTCGACCAGAACGCGGTGGGAGACGACGATGTTCTTGCGCAGGTTATTGATCTTGACGATCTTGAAATCCATGGTCTGGCCGATGAGGGCGTCGAAATCACGGATCGGGCGGACATCGATCTGCGAGCCCGGCAGGAAGGCATCGACGCCGGAGAGATCGACGACAATACCGCCCTTGATGCGGCGGGTGCAGCGGCCCTGGATGATCTCACCCTTTTCATAAGAGTTGTTGACCATCTCCCAGACGCGCATAAAGTCGGCCTTCTTCTTCGACAGGATGAGCATGCCATCGGAGTCTTCGATGGTGTCGATGTAGACCTCTATATTGTCCCCAACATTGATCTCCTTGGGATCGGCGAATTCGTCGATGGGGATGGTTCCCTCCGACTTGAAGCCGATATCAACGGCCACTTCCTTGTCGTTGATGGCGAGCACCTTGCCGGTGACCACGACGCCGGAATTAAAGTCGGCAAGGGTCTCCTCGTAGAGCTTTTCGAGGCTCTCGCGTTCCTGCGGTGTGTACTCGTTCTCGAGCAGGTCAAGGGATTCCAGGGTGGGCTCGGGCTGTGTGGCGGCCTGGACGGGCTCGGCAGCAAAAGCCTGCACCGGTTCAGCCTCGGCGGCAGGGGTCTGTACGGGCTCCGCAGCGGTTTCGGGTTCAGCATCGGAGGCAGCCGTTTCCGGTTTGACCTCTTCCGGCAGGGGATAGATTTGTCCAGCCTCTTCAGCGGACAGGTTGGTGTTGGTTAGTTCGTCCATTATTTTTCTTTCTCCTTTTGTATGAATACTTGCCCAACTGGGTCAAGTTTTTTATTTGCTCTCGAGCTGTGTAGCAGCCTGGCCGAGAAGATCGCGGATCTCCTCGAACTGCCACTGCGGGGTTGACGCCCCCCCGGTAATCCCGATCGTATCCTCCGGCCGGATCCAGGTGTAATCCAGCTCGGCGGGGGATTCGATCCGGTGGCTGCGCGGGTTCCTCTGCCGGCAGATTTCGAAGAGAACCTTCGAGTTGGAGCTTTCACGTCCGCCGACGAAAATGAGCAGAGACACACTGGCGGCGAAACCGGCAATCTGATCGTAGCGCCGGGTGATGAAGGGGCAGGTGGTATCCATAAAGGTGGCCCCGGGCGCACGCCCGGCGATGAGGCGGCACAGGCGCCTGAACTGCTCGCCGCCGATGGTGGTCTGGGCGATGACGAAAGTCTTTCGTTCAGGATCGATAATCATGAGATCCTCTTCGTCAGCGACAACGATGCCCATATTATCACAGTGACCGAGGATGCCGATTACCTCGGCGTGGCCCTTTTTGCCTATGATGACAATCTGTTCGCCCCGCCGGTGGTGTTCGGCGGCCAGCTTTTGCACCCTTTTCACCGTCGGGCAGGTGCCATCGATGATGTCAAAGCCCGACTCGTGCAGTTGGTTTTGAAGAGCGCTGCCGACTCCATGGGTGCGGATGAAAAGCTCCCGTCCTTTGAGGGCAGCCAGCTCCTCCGGGCGGTCAGCCACCTCCTGGCTTACAGTCTCCAGGCCCAACCCGGCCAGGCGGTCGATTTCCCGCTGGTTGTGAATGAGGGCACCGAGAGCGGTCAGGGATTCCCCGCGCTGCAAGCGTGTCTCGACCTGGGCAACGGCACGGCGTACGCCGGGACAAAACCCGGCTTGGGGATCGATGATGACCTTCATGCGCCGGCGCCTCTTTGCCGGGCGGCACGGACGATCCACTCAACCTGCTCGGCGATAGTCAGCGAGGTGGTGTCCAGCTCGAGAGCGTCCTCCGGCTTGCAAAGGGGGCTGATTTCACGCCCGCTGTCGTCCCGGTCTCTTTTGGCGATTGTACGGATGAGCTCCTCCAGGTCGACCTCAATTCCCTTCGCAGCCAGTTCCATCCGCCGCCGGCGCGCCCTCTCCTCAATGGAGGCGACGAGAAAGACCTTCACCTCCGCCTCCGGAAAAACCACGCTGCCCATATCGCGCCCCTCCGCGACGATACCGCCGTTTTCTCCCAGGCGGCGCTGCTGGCTCAGCAGGGCCTGGCGTACTCCGGGATTGGCCGCAACCGGGCCGATGGCCCCGGCGACCTCGGGCAGCCGGATCTCCTCGCTGACTTCCTCACCCTGCAAATAAACCTTGAGTCCTGTGCTGGCGAAGACCAGTCCGATCTCGCACTCCCTGGCGATCGAAGCCAGTTCATCGGGATTGCCAAAATCGGCTCCCCGGCGCAGGGCGGCCAGAGTGACGGCGCGGTAAAGGGCTCCGGAATCGAGATAGAGGTAACCCAGCTGTTCGGCCACGCGGCGCGCGGTTGTGCTTTTTCCCGATCCCGCAGGTCCGTCAATGGTGATGATCAGCCGTTTTTTCCGTATTTCCATGGTTCACTCCCCGGCCTGCACCAGACCGACCGCGGTGCGCAGGGCGAGGATCTCCTCATCCATGAGGTAGCGCCATTCACCGCGCGGCAGCCGTTCAAGCCGCAGCGGTCCGAAACGGACGCGGTTGAGATGCCTGACCCGGTAGCCGAGGGCTGCGAACATGCGGCGCACCTGCTGCTGTCGGCCCTCGCGCAGCTCAATTTCGACCTCACTGCGGGAATCGCCGTAATAACGGGCCTTGCAGGGCTGGGTGATGCCATCCTCGAGGGTGACACCCTGGGTCAGCGGGGCGAAATGGTCCGGATTGAAGGCGCTCTCGAGTACGGCGTGGTAGAGTTTGGGCACCTTGAAGCGGGGATGGGTCAGCCGGTGGGCCAGCTCGCCATCATTGGTGAGCAGGAGCAACCCGGTGGTATTATAATCGAGACGGCCGACCGGGAAAATACGCTGGGGCAGGGCGACCAATTCGAGGACAGTGCGGCGGCCTTTTTCGTCGCTGGCGGTGGTGATGTAGCCCTTGGGCTTATTTAAAAGAACATAAATCGATTCGGACTTGCGCCCGACGGGCTGGCCATCCAGTGTGACCCGATCGGTGGCTTCGTCGATGCGGGTTGCGAGGTCGGCGACGATCTCGCCGTTGACAGCGATGCGCCGGTCGCGGACGAGGGTCTCGACCGCCCGGCGTGAGCCGAGCCCGCAGGATGCCAGAAAACGGTTAATGCGCATCATCGGCCAGCAGGGCTCCCTCGGCGGCAGGCGCGGAGTCGAGTGGTGGTTCCGCCACATCCCCGGAGGCGGCCTCGGCCGGAGGGGAGGTTACGGCTGCTGAGGGCGGCGCGGGCTCGCCGTCTATGGCGCCGGCATCGGCCTCTTCCTCAACCTCCCGGGCGAGAATCTCCTCCTCGGGAATTTCCCGGATGGCCTTTTGGCCTTCGCCCATGGCGAGCAGTTCCTCAATCTCCTTCGGTTTGGGCAGATCGGAGATATCGTCAATGCCGAAGTAGATGAGAAATTCCTTGGTGGTGCTGAAGAGCAGGGCGCGGCCCTGGCCCTCATCGCGGCCGGTGATGGAGATCAGCTTGCGCTCGAGCAGGGTCTGCATAACGCCATCCGAGTTGACGCCGCGAATGGCGGCGACCTCCACCCTGCTGATCGGTTGCTTGAAGGCGATGATGGAGAGGGTTTCGAGCGCGGCTCGGGTGAGGCGGTTGCGCTCCCGTCCAGCAAACATCTGCTTGATCCATCGAAAATACTCGGGCCGGGTGGCGAACTGATAACCTCCCCCCGCCTTTTTGAGAAAAAAGGCCCGCTCCTTGAGATCCTCGGCCAACTCCGCCAGGGCGCCATCGATATCCGCCTTTTCCACCCCCTCGAGGATCACCCTGATCTGGTTCATGGAAAGGGGTGTATCGGAGGCGAAGATCATGGCTTCAAGAATCGACTTGAGTTTGTTCCGCTCCATTAATCCTTCTGATCATTATTTCCGCAAAGGGCTCATCCTGCACCGCACGAATCGCGCCCCGCTTGATCAATTCCAGGATGGCGATGAAGGTCACCACCCAGACTATTTTATCGCTTTCGGGGACGAATAGTTCGCGAAAGGTCAGCTCACTTTTTTTGTCAAGGGCATCGAGGACGTTGGCCATGCACTCCTCGAGCGTGGTGGTGATCTCGACCACGCGGTGGACCGTCACTTTTTTGGACTGGTCCATGATCTGCTTGAAAGCGGCGACCAGGTCAAAGAGGCCCACCTCCGAGCCGGGCTGGAAATCCTCGCCGATGGTCTCTTCCTCGACCTTGAAGTTGCCGCGGCCGTACTGCTTGAGGGTGGTCTCCTCCTTGCTGCCCAGGTCCTCAGCGACATCCTTGAAGCGCTTGTACTCGAGGAGGCGCTGGACCAGCTCCTGGCGCGGATCAGTGATTTCCTGCTGCTCTTCGCCGAGGTCGGGTTTGGGCAGAAGCATCTGGGCCTTGATGCGCATCAGGGTGGCGGCCATGAGGATGAAATCGCTCGCCGCCTCCAGGTCAAGGAGCTGGATGATCTCAAGATACTGCAGGTACTGCTGGGTGATCTTGGCGATCGGGATATCATAAATGTCGACCTCCTCCTTTTTGATCAGGAAGAGGAGCAGATCCAGCGGCCCTTCAAAACTTTCCAGTTTGACCTTGTAACTCATAAGCAGCCAGGAGACCTCACCGTGTGAAGCGTTTTCAAGTGGAAGGCCTGCCGGAAGCGCCGGTTCCGCTTGACATGACGAAGGCCGTCGGAATCACGGCCTTGGCAGCAGAAGAAAAGATGCGCTGTATCTGGATAGCCACGGTCAATTTAAAAAGATATAGGGTTTCCAGCAGTCCTCGCTGATACCCATATGGTGTTGAATAAAAAAAAGATGGCTAGGCCGCCGCGGGTTTTTTATCAGCTTCAGGTTGGCCTGTTCGGGCGAGCGGTCTCCCTTGCGGTTATTGCAGCGCACACAGGCGCAGACCAGATTATCCCAGCTGTCGGAGCCGCCGCGCACCCTGGGGATGACGTGGTCGACGGTGAAAGGCCCTCTTGTGGTCCCGCAGTACTGGCAGCGGAAATTGTCCCGTTTGATAATGTTGCGGCGCGACAGTTCGACGTGTTGATGAGGGATGCGGATATAGCGCAGCAAACGCACGATACTCGGCAGGGGGAAGGTCATATGTTGTGAATGGACCCAGCGTTCGTGCTTTTCGACGATCTCCACCTTCTCGAGAAAGGCGAGGATGATCGCTTTCTGGGCGCTGACGACAGTCAACGGCTCATAATTTTGGTTGAGCAGCAGTACTTTGACGTTTTGCATCTTCGATCCTTGCGCAAGGATCTCCTCGCCGCCTGCTGATTCAGCTCGATAGCCGCCGGCGCAGTAATGCCGCGCGCAGCGGCCGGCAGGCGAACACAGTTTCAAAAATATTAAAAAATATAAGATTAAATATTGATATAGTCAAGATTTTTCTGCCATTATTCGCAGGGCAGTCCGACACGATGCGCTACAGCGCTATTTTTTCGGCCTCCTCGATGAGCATAACCGGAATATTGTCCTCAATGCGGTAGCGCAAACCCACCACCTGGCCGCCCTGCTTGCCGCACTCTGACTCCGTGCAAAGCCCCATTTCATTGACCGGCATTCCGCATTCCGGGCAGTGGCGTCCCCGGCAGGTCAGGGTTGCCCCCGCCTCATTGTACTCCAGTTCGCCATGGCAGGCGGGGCAAATCAGGATTTCGAGCAGCTCCTTGCTGACCATGATGACCTCCTTATTATTCGGTCCAGACGCCCATACGGGCGAATTTGTCAATACGCCGCCGCACCAGTTCTTCGGATGGTATGGCGGCAAGTTTTTCCATCTCCTCAAGCAGGGCTGCCTTGAGGGTCGCGGCGGTCGCGGCGTGATCGTTATGCGCGCCGCCCTCGGGTTCCCGGAGGATGCGGTCGATGACGCCCATCTCGAGCAGATCTTCGGGGGCCACTTTCATCGATTCCGCGGCGATGTGGGCATTGGCGCTGTCCCGGTAGAGGATGGCGGCACATCCTTCGGGAGAGATGACCGAATACCAGCTGTTCTCGAGCATCAGGATCCGATCTCCCACCCCGATGCCGAGGGCTCCGCCGCTGGCGCCGTCGCCGATGATGACCACCACGATCGGAACCGGCAGACGGGCCATCTCGAGGAGGTTGCGGGCGATCGCCTCAGCCTGGCCGCGCTCCTCGGCGCCGAGCCCGGGATAGGCGCCGGGGGTGTCGACAAGGCAGAGCACCGGCCTGGAGAAGCGGGCAGCCAGCTTCATCAGGCGCAGCGCCTTGCGGTAGCCTTCGGGGTTGGGCATGCCGAAATTTCGGCGGATTTTCTCCCGGGTATCCCGCGCTTTCTGGTGGCCGATGAGGGCGACCGATATGGCGCCCAGGGTGCCGATGCCCGCAACCACGGCGGGATCATCGGCGAAGAGTCGGTCGCCGTGAAACTCGGTGAAATCGCTCATCATCAGCCGGACATAGTCGAGGGTATAGGGCCGGTTGGGGTGTCGGGCCAACTGCACGCGCTGCCAACGCGTCAGGTTGCTGTAGACCTCCTGACGAAGCTGGCGAGCCTTCTCCTCCAGCCTTTCGATCTCGCGGCTGAAGGAGAGATCCTTGCTGGCGGAATACTCGCGCAGCTCTGCGATGCGGCGTTCGATCTCGACAATCGGCTTTTCGAATTCTGGCACATAGTTTTTCATATCTCACTCCGCTCCTCTTTCTGGATGCCGGCGATCGCGTTTTTGATCAGGATCTCTGCATCGAGAAAGGGCGAATAGTTTTTCATATAGAAGAGGCGCAGCCGTTCGCGCTCATCCTCAGAGAGGGCCGGGGCATGACCGGCCTCTTCCATGCTGGTCAGTCCCGGCTTCAGGGACCAGGCCAGGCTCGAGGAGGCTGGATGGCTCTCGGGGCGGGGGCCGACAAAGCTCATTCGTCCGCGCCAGATGGCGGCAATGCGCGGCAGCAAGCGCCACCACCCTCCCTCACTGCCCTCCCATTCCTTCACTGTAAAACTCTGACGCCTCTCTCCGATGTAGGTTACCGGCCGGCGGCGGCGGCCAGCCATGCAGCGCTGCCATAACCAGACCGGCCAGGCCAAGAGCAGGATAAGCGAGGCCAGCACCAGGTCGAGGCTGCGCTTGATGAAGCGGTAGATGGGAGTTTGCAGTTTGTAGTGAATCTCCATCAGGGGCATATCCTCGATATATTCAACCGAGGCCTTGCCGATGATGACATCCATGCTGCTTGGCACGAGCTTGAAGCTCACCTGCTCATGGGTCGAGGCCGAAATGATGGCGAGCATCTCCTGATAGGGCAGGCGGTCGGTGGCGAAGATGACTTCCTGCACCCGCTCCCGGCGCAGGAGGTCATGGATGTGCGCGAGTCCGGTATAGACGGGGATGTCTTCAATGGTGGTGATCCCCTCTTCGGGCCGGGGCAGGACAATGGCACGAACATCATAGGCGGCATCGAGCCGCCGCCGCAGGCGCGAAGCCAGGGCCTCACTGCTCATGCGGTCTCCCACCAGGATCGCGGTGCGGCGCAGCGCCAAATGACCAAGTGTGCGGTAAAAGAGGCGTCCATGGAGTTGGGCGGCGAGCTTGAGCACCATGCGCCAACCGGGGAGCAGGAGCAGATTGAGCAGTCCGGCGTAGAGGACGACGAGCCGGGAAAAACCGATCTCCTTGAAGAAAAAAGTGATAGCGCTGTTGATGACCAGCCCGATGAGCACGGCCACTGTGGTTCTGGCCACCGAAAGGCGCCAGGAATGGTAAACGCCCTGCAAAATCAGGGCTACAAGCCAGATCGTGCTGTAGATGAGATGCACAATCAGAAAGGCTTCCCAGGGAAAGCGGGGTGAAAAGCGCAGATAGACCGCCACCGTCAGGGAAAGGGTCATGAGGAGGAGATCCAGCAGAGGCCAGACCGCGCTGCGCAGGGCTGCCGAGAGAAATGCCGCGAGGGCGCGCATGCGGATGGCCACTATCAGAGTCCAGGAGGGAATCCAGGCGCTGTTTCTCCGGAAATGTTTGTTAACGAAGAGGCGCATGGCCTCGTAAAAAAGGCGGCGCTGCTCATAAGGGCTGCGTTTCGAGCTCTCCCCTTTGAAATGGATGATCCGGGTGGCGGGAACATAATAGATCTTCCAGCCCGCCGAGTGGATTCGGAAGCAGTAGTCGAGATCCTCCCCGTACATGAAAAAAGAGTCGTCAAGGGGGCCAATTTGGCGGATCGCCTCGCCGCGCAGGAGCATGAAGGAACCGGAGATCGCCTCCACCTCGCTAATCTCCTCCTCATCCAGAAAGGTGAGGTTGTAGCGGCCGAAGAGGGAACTCCCGGGGAAGAGGGCGGCCAGGCCGATGATCTTGGTAAAGGCGACCCAGGGGGTTGGAAAGCTCCTGCGGCAGGCCAGCTGCAGGCTGCCATCAGGATTGAGAATCTTGCATCCGGCCGCACCGGCCTCGGGATGCTCCTCGAGGAAAGTGAGGAGGGTGAAAAATGTATCTTCCTGGACGATGGTATCGGGATTAATCAGGCAGATAAAACGCCCCTTCGCCTCAGAGAGTGCCAGGTTATTGGCGCCGGCGAAGCCAAGATTTTCAGGGCTGGCGATGAGCCGAACCCCGGGAAAACGGCGGTGGACAAACTCTGCGCTGCCGTCCATGGAGTTGTTATCAACGACAAAAATCTCATGGTCTATTCGGGCGACGGCGCGTTCAATGGAAATGAGCGCCTGCTCGAGAAATTCGCGCACGTTATAACTGACGATGATGATGCTCAGGGTCATGCACTGGCCGTTGATCACATGGTAAAAGGGATTATTATGAAACATACAAAAAAAGCTGCTGAATCGCAACTGAATAGTACGCCAGGGCCCCCGAAATCTGGTTTCCACCTTACATCTGGCGCATCGTACCCTCATCCCTCTGTACGATTTCCAGCATACTCCCGGCCTCTGGTCTGGTTTTAAAGCGATTTATATAACAGGCTGTTTCTGGCAGGTAATATACTTTTTTTATTTGGGTGGGACCGAGATTTTTGGGGGGCAGCCAAAATAGTACGCCATAATGAGCGCAATTCATTTTTTACCGGGCCATAAAAAAAAGGCGGCAAAAATTTGCCGCCCGGATCAGTGTCCCCAAGGGGATTCGAACCCCTGTTACGGGATCGAAAATCCCGAGTCCTGACCCCTAGACGATGGGGACAATGCAACAGGTCAAATGTATGGGAGGGTGA
>JAKPUX010000292.1 GCA_029554865.1 bacterium
ACAGGGATGCTGCACGACTGGTTCTCCAGCGGCGGTTATGAGGTCGAAGTCGGCCGCCGTCATCTGGTGGCCGACCAGCAGGACGGCCTGCAGTGGCCCGCCCTTTTTGAATATCAGGACTGCAAGGCGGCCAAGGCCCTCTGGATCGGCACGACCAACTATAACGATCCGGTCGCCGGCAAGGTTTACCCCTACAAAGTGGTCCATATCGGCCCGCGCGTCTTCAATGAGCTGAGTGAGTGGATGCCGTCGCAATTCAAGCTCTACGGCCGCCATGACAAATCGACGGTCTATGTTGACGGCTCCTCGGGCGGCAAGCTCGATCTCATGGACTTTGTCGATGAGGTCGATCCCGATTTGACCGCCGACCGCTTTCTTTATACTGAGGCCAACACCCAGATCGGCATCACCGAAAAGCGCAAGGTCTATCAGTTCGGCCAGCAGTATCATAACAACTACTTCATCCAGGAATACACCTTTGTCAATTCGGGGATCATTGACAACAAGGGGACCAAGGTCAATCAGACCCTGGAAGGGGTGATGTTTTTCTTCATGCACCGCTACTCGGTCTCCAAGGAAGCCTGCGTCTACGGCCTGAGCATCCTGCCGCAGTCAGCGGCCTGGGGGCACAACGAGATGAACGACACCATGTGGGTTTCTGACCAGGCGGGGATCGAGAAGTACCTCTCCCTCTTCGTCTGGAAGGGGCAGCATTCCAAGGCCGGGTTTGACTGCATCGGCGCCCCGGACAACCGCACCAACGGCGACGGCCACCTCACCGCCCCGCACTATGCCGGTTTTATGGTGTTGCACGCCGACAAAAGCGCCCAGGATCACAGCCACGATCCCGCGCAGCCAACCACGACCCAGTACCTGGGCTCCGATGTCAATATCACCTCGGGCAATGATCCCTACAACGAGCCCAAGATGGCTCTCGAATATGCGGCCATGACCGCCGGCCACCCGGCCAAAAGCCACGCCGACGGCTGCATCGCCTCAGGCCAGGCCGCGGATGAATATCTCGGCACGGTCGGCGGCTTTTCCCACTGCGCCGGTTTCGGGCCCTACTCCATAGCGCCCGGCGACAGCGTGCATATCGTCCTGGTCGAGGCCATCGCCGGCCTGGGCCGCGAGGCCTGCTACACCGTTGGCGCCAAGTGGCTGAAGGAGGAGCAGCCCTACGATCTTCCGGGCGGCGGCACCACCACCGACAAGAACGAATACAAGAACAAGTGGGTCTACACCGGTCGTGACTCCCTGATCAAGACCTTTCAGCGCGCCATCGCCAACTATAAATCCGGTTACAATATTCCGGTGCCTCCTCCGGCACCCCAGCGCCTCGAGGTGGCCGGCGGCGGCGACCGCATTCAGCTCAAGTGGACTGACAATGCCGAAAGCTGGCCAGCTTTTGCCGGCTACAAGGTCTATCGCGCCATGCATACCCCCGATACCATTTTCACAGAGATCTTCGCCTGCGGCAAGGGCACCGAAAATCCCCAGGTGGTCAACAGCTTCGACGACATGACCGCCATCCGCGGCTTTGACTATTATTATTATGTGGTCTCTTTCGACGACGGCAGCACCAACGTCACCGATGCCAATCCAGGCGGCCCACTGCACAGCGGCATCTTTTACGCCAAGACTATCAACCCCACCAACCTCAAGCGTCAGGCGGGCAAGAGCCTGGAGGAGATCCGCATCGTCCCCAATCCCTACAGCATCCGCGCCCGGGATCTGCAGTTCGGCGACAGCGGT
>JAKPUX010000296.1 GCA_029554865.1 bacterium
TCCGGCCCGGCTATGATCGTCTGGGCCTCCGTCACCGGCGCGCAGGGGCGGCTCGGCGCCGGCGCCATCGTGAGCGGCGTGCTCTTTGGTGCTTTTCTCATCATCCTGGGTATCATCATGCTCAGCGGCCACATCGCACTGCAGCCCAACCAGGCCCGTGTGCTCATCCTCTTCGGCGCTTACAAGGGGACGATCCGCAAGAGCGGCTTCTATTGGGCCAATCCCTTTTATTCGCGCATCCGCGCCAAGATACCGGTACAGTCCGCGGGAGCTCCATCACACGGGTCAGGCAAGGGTGCAGCCTTGACCACGGCAGTCAATGCCACCACCGGCGGCATTCTCTATCAGCCCCTGAGCGCCAAGATTTCCCTGCGCGCCCATAATTTCAACAGCGACAAGCTCAAGGTCAACGACCGGCGCGGCAACCCCATCGAAATCGCCGCAGTGGTGGTGTGGCGCGTGCAGGATACCGCCCAGGCGGCGTTTGATGTCGAGGATTATGAAAGCTATGTGCAGGTGCAAGCCGAGTCGGCGATCCGCAGCATTGCCAGTCTCTACGACTATGATCATGGTGAGGAACATGAAGTCACCCTGCGCAACGGCGGCGACGAGGTGGCAGCGAAATTGACCAAGGAGCTGCAGGCACGGCTGCACAAGGCCGGGGTAGTGGCCGACGAAGCCCGCATTACTCATCTCGCCTATGCCCCCGAGATCGCCCAGGCGATGCTGCGCCGCCAGCAGGCGGAGGCGGTCATCGCGGCGCGGCAGAAAATCGTCCACGGCGCGGTGAGCATGGTGGAGATGGCGCTGCAGGATCTGGCGGAAAAGGAAGTGGTGAAGCTGGATGAGGAGCGCAAGGCGGCGATGGTCAGCAATCTGCTCGTCGTCCTGTGCAGCGAAACGGCCTCCACCCCGGTCATCAACACCGGCACGCTCTACAGTTGATCATGGCCGGAGAAGAGAAAAAATCGTTCCTGCTGCGCATCTCGCCGGAATTGTGGGCGGAGCTGGAGAAATGGGCCGCCGATGAACTGCGCAGCGTCAATGGACAGATCGAATTCATCCTGCGGCAGGCGGTGGCGCGGCGCAAGCACAGCGGCGATAAAGAACCATCCTGAATTCTCGCGGAGAGGTTCGGCGTACAGATCTTCAATCTCCCGTCGGCTGGAAGGAGATCATCAGACTGAAGGTATGAAAGGGGCTGTTGAGCCTGACCGCATCCAGCTCATGGAGCCGGCTGCAGGTGTAGCGAAATCCGATGAGCCATTCTGACCAGCGCGTCCAGAGTCCCAGATTCAGGCCGACCGCAGAATTCATCAATGCAAGGTCAGGGCCGGGATCCTCGATGAACGATACATCATAGTCGGGTAAAGGGTTATCTCCACCCCAGGTCTGCTCGTCAGCTATGACCCTGATCCTGGTGCGCTGAACCGCTCCGGAAAGGCACAGATGCAGGGAGGGGCCGGCATAGAACTGCACCCAAGAGCCGCGCAGCGGGAGGGTGTATCCCAGGAGAGCTGGAATCTCGAAATACAGTGCCTTCGCCGTCAGATCATAAAGAGAGAGCATGCCGGGATAGTGCCAGACCCGCTGCTCCTTGAGTGCGATTTGGGCATAATGGAGGTTCAGTTCGGTGATCAGGGATATTCTGGCGGATGGATGCCAGGCCAGGGAATTGCCCAGCATGATGCCGGGGGTGGAGCGGAAAGCGAGGGCTTTATCGTCCGACTGTGAAATGCCCAGTTGTACGGCACCAGAAGCCGTGACCACCGCTGCGAGCAGCAGCCCGGCTGTAGAAGAGAAAAAAAGCATCCTTTTCATTCTTCCCCCCTTCCCTGCGCCATGCAGGGTGTGGCCATCCGCAGCCTAGTCTGAGCTGCGGATGGCAAGATCATAACGAAAACCAGTAGTTGCACTTGACCAGAAAGACGTTGTCCGGATAGACATTGAACAGCTCGCGCATATCGTGGCGATATGAGAAACGGCCCTCCTCGATGGAATTGCTGCGCCCCTGCGACCAGACCAGAAAAAGGGTCGAACCGGCCCGGTACTCCCACCTCAGCACCAGATTCGAACGGAACTGGCGGAAATTAAAATCGGGTTTGTCGAAACGGAAATCCTCCTGGCCATCCGAGTCCTCGTCGATGGCATATTGATCATTCTCCCCGTCGTACTCTATTTCCTCAGCGCTGAAAGTTTTAAACTGATCAGTGTGCACGCTCGCACGAGGCCGGGTAACGGACTTGAAATGGGTGTAATTTCCCGCGGCGATAAAGGGCTGTCCGTAATATTGAACCGAGAGATTGGGGGTCAGGCAATAGTCGAAGCGCACCACCATGGCCAGGTTTTTCTGATCGATGCGGCCCATGATGTAGCGCGGCCCGCGGCCGGTCTCGATGGTATCGACGTACTGCAGATCCTCCGTGCCATAAGAGAATGAAGGGGAGAGCGAGAGACTAAAGGCCGCTGAGGGACGCGCTTCCAGACCGATAGAATAGTAGTTCGAACGGGTGATGCCGTCCTCATTGTGATAATTCTGCCCGCGGCCGAAAAAGCTTACCGCTTTGCGGTCGTCCGAGGAGAGATTGTACCAGATATTTGTGCTCGCCGGATAATAGATCGCCGGTCCCCCGCGCAGAGCGGAGAGGCCAAGCCACCTGGTCTCATGGCTGATGCCACCCCCGGCATGCCAGCTGTTGGTGAAGGTCAGATTCACATTGCAGTTTGCGCCCCGTCCAATGAATTCACCATCAAAATTCCAGAACTGCCATTGATTGACATTGGTATATAACTCGCGCAGTTTTCCGTACGGTTTCAGGGTGCGATACTGCGCCCAGAAAACCTGGATGAGCTGATCGGCCTGACGCATATAACCCAGATCATTCAATTCGAGCCCTGGTGTACGCCAGATGCCCATAACGAGGAATCGCCAATGGCCGCCGCCGACCTTGCCGAAACTTAAGGAGCCTCCGGTTCCAGAAAGCGTGGTTCGCGAGGAATCCACTTGGACGTGATCGGCATCGGGACGCTGAAAATAGCGCGCCGAGGAGGTCTGCGCTTCGAGCAGGGCTTCCTTGTGGCCGCGAATATGGCTGAAGGCGCTGCGGAAATCGACCAGCCAGTTCTGCTTGTTCCAGGCATGGCGCAGATCGATGCCCCCGGTATAGGCGGCGCGATTGAGAAAGTTGAGCTGGTCGATACTGATGCGCCGGTGGGTGCCCGTCATCATCAGCCCGACTGAGGTGGCCCCGGCGCTGTAATCCTTTTGCAGGCGGCTGACAAAATAGTTGCTCAGAGGCTCAACCGCCTCCCGCTGCGAGGCCTCTCCCCGGCGGATCTCTGCCTCCTCTTTTTGGGTAATGGCATCGAGCACGCCGACCGAGAGGCCGCTTCTGGTCTTGCCGCTGAGTTTGAAGGCGCCCAGGATCGAGGTGTTGGCGGGCGAGCGCAGGTATTCATCATCTTCCGTCTCTATTTCCCGCTGCGGCGCACGTCCGATGCGGCGGGAGTAAAAAAGCTGGTCCATGGAAAGATCGCCGTCGCCCATGACCAAGCGGTAATCGAAAATATTCTTGCCCTCGATGAAGAAGGGGCGCTTTTCCTCATAAAAGGTTTCAAAGGCGGTGAGGTTGACCTCCGAGGGATCGGCCTCGACCTGGCCGAAATCGGGATTGATGGTGAAATCCATGGTCAGGTCCGAGGTGACGCCCGCCTTGCCGTCCAGACCGCCCTTGAAGTGGCCGGTGCGGCCGGGCGCAAACGGATTGTCCGGTTCCGGCCGGCCCGTACTCAGATCGCTGACGGTGTAGGGGAGCAGTTCAACGCGTTTGGGCTGGGCGAGATTCTTCAGCCCGTGCAGATCACCAAAAAAGTGGACTATTCCTGAGGCGTCCTTGGGGATATGCTGCCAGAGCGCCGTTTCATCCCTTCTCGCAAGGTCGCGATAGATCTCCAGCCCCCAGATCTGTTCCGGCAGATCCGGGTAGCGCAGCTGGTTGAAGGGAATGCGCAGTTCCGCGGTCCAGCCGGAATCGTCGATGGCGGTTGCTGCGAACCAGACCGGATCCCAGCTTTCATCCTCGTTCTCCCCGTCGTTGCTGAAGACGAGATCTTTTCTCACTCCCGCAGCGGTGACGCCGAAGGCGAAAGCGGTGCGGCGGTCGAAGTAGCTGTCGAGCACAATACCAGCTTCATCAACCTCCGCGTCGCCGTCGCGGCGGGTGAGCCGAGCGCTGATCCTGTCCGGCTGACGGTCCTGATTGCGGATCAGCACATAGAGGTTGTCCGCATCGTAGACGATTTTGAAGAAGGAGATCTCGCTGGCGGGCGCGCCATTATCCGGTTCGTTCTGGGTGAATCCCTGACCAAGCTCGGCCTGCTGCCAGATGGCATCGTCGCCCCGGCCGTCCAGAACCGGTGCAGTGGAATCACAAAAGCGCGCCGTATACATTTTCCTGTCGATTTCCTGTGCCGCTCCCCCTGCGATGCTGATCAAAACCAGAATGGATAACAGTTTTCTCATTGCGACGGCCTCTCATCTGTTTGTCGGGTGCTATTCGGGGTGTCGCGCCATCGGCTCCGGCTCAGCGGGCGGGAAGGGAGATTTCAGCCGATCAGCATTCTCTTTCAAACGACAGCAGAAATGTGCACTTGGGCTAAGTTATGGAACGATAAAGCGGAAAGAATGTTACAGTGCACTTTTCCAGTCCGGCGGTCAGCCTGGAGAATTGCCGGGTTTTGCCGGCCGGAAGCGGTGGCCTCGTTGATTGCGGCAATTATCCGGCGTCCGCCGCGATGCGAAAGAGAAAAATGACAAGCGTGGCATAATTATCTTGATCCCGTTCATAGATAGAATTATATTTGCATTTGCTGCCGGGTCGGTCACCGTTGTCCGGCCAGAGGTATGGTCGTGTTCCGCTTCCTCACACCTTGAAAATCTCAGCACCTCAGACCTGGAGAGAGCTAATGAAAGCCTTTCGTGTTTTGATTCTGATGACAGCCATGCTGATCATGTCTCTTTTACAGTCCGCCCTGCCGCAGGCGATCAATCTCCTCCGGAATCCGGGCTTTGAAAGCGGGCTGCTGAGCGGCTGGTCGGCTGTGGATTCGAGCCGGGTGGAGATCACTGCCCGCGCCGGGCATGGCGGAAAGAAATCCCTGGCGGCGACGCCGCTGCGAGCGTGGGGCGGGGTGGCCTGCGATGCCGCCGCGCTGCTGCAGCCGGGATATCGCTATGAGATCAGCGCCTGGCTGCGCAATGCCGAGGCGGGGTGGGGACAGTTCGATCTCTTCCTGGTCTGGCAGGAGGCCGGAAAGGAGAAGAGCCTTCCCATCGGCCGCGTCGACTGCGACAAGTTG
>JAKPUX010000324.1 GCA_029554865.1 bacterium
CTCCGGCTGGTTCTCCACCAACATCCTCGGCAACCGCGACGGCGAGGTGCTCGACGATCCCGAATCCTTCAAGAGCAAGGAGGTCTCCAAGCTTTCGGTGCTGGACACCATTTTCCAGCCCGAGCACAATCCGGATCTCTACTCCAATGTCTACCACAAGGTGCGCATCAACTACTACCCGCCGCGCGGCGACAACAAGGAGAGCTGGGACAATATCGATATCTTCGGCTGGCTTGGCTATCCCATGCAGATCAAGGTCAATTTCCTCTGCCGGGACAGCATTCTGGCCGCTCCGATCGCACTCGACCTGGCCCTGCTGCTGGACCTGGCCCACCGTGCCCATATGAAGGGCATCCAGGAGTGGCTCTCGTTCTTTTTCAAGAGTCCCATGACCGCGCCCGGCCTCTATCCGGAGCACGATGTCTTCATTCAGCTCATGAAACTCAAGAACACCCTGCGCCATCTGCGCGGTGAAGAGCTGATCACCCATCTGGGACTGGAATACTACGACTGACATCGTCCGCTGACCCGGAGCCGGCTGCTCCCCGCCGCAAGGCGGGGAGCATGTGCCAGGCTTCGATACGGTGCGGGCCTAATCAAAGCCAGACTGAGCGCGCTTGAAAAAAACGAATCCCATAGCGACCTTTCTCAAGACCTCCCTGCCGGCCGTGTTCGACCTCTCCTCCCAGACCCTGATGTGGACGGTGGAAGCGATCTTCATCGGCCGGCTGAGTGCGGAGGCCTTTGCCGGGGTCGGCATGGCGCTCCAGATCATCGTGGTCTTCCTCTCCCTGCTGTTGACCTTCGTCATGGGCGCCAGCATCATCATGAATCGCCACCTGGGCGCCCGCGATTTCTGGCAGGCCAACCATATCTTCGGCCAGACCATGATGATCGGCATCGTCATGTCTGTTGTCTTTGCCCTGATCTGGTATTCCGGGGCGATCCATATTTTCAAGCTGATCGAGGAGGGCGAGGGGGCCCTGGCCCAGAACGCAGGAGTCACCTATCTGCGCACCCTGGCCCTCTTTGCCCCGCTGCTGATCACCAATTTTATCGCTGTGGGGATCATCCGGTCGACCGGCGACACCCGCCACTCGATGATGGTCAATGTGCTGATCAACGGCATCAATCTGTTGCTCTGCCCGACCCTGATCTTCGGCTGGTTCGGCTTGCCGCGGCTGGAAGTGCGGGGGGCAGCCCTCGCCGTGGGCATAGCCCACAGCATCGGCTTTTTCGTCACCTTTTATCTGCTGCGCCGGCGCAAGGTCTCGATCTTTCTCTCGTTTCGCGAATTGGCCAAGCCCAACTGGAACAGCTTCAAACTGCTCTTCAAATCCGGCTGGCCGACCACAGTTGAGCAGCTGACCTGGGCCCTGGGGCAGCTGGTGGTGACCGGCTATACCGCCAAGATCGGGGTGGTCGTCCTCTCCACCCAGACCATATTCGTACGCATCCAGTCGGTGCTCTCGATGGTCTATATGGGCTTCAGCCTGGCGGCGATGGCGACGATGGGCAAGAATCTGGGCGCCGAAGAC
>JAKPUX010000368.1 GCA_029554865.1 bacterium
ATCCACCGGGGCGCCGATACTTTTTTGCGCCGAGAAGGGGATCCCACTCTCGCGCAGAAGGTGCGTGCATTTGGCGAGAATCTTGTCGCACTTTTCCTCGAGCAGGCTGCGGGAGGCCTCCTGGTAGGAACTGGAGGGAACAATGGAGATAAAGCCGTCACTGCCGACTGCCGAAGCCCATTCGAAAATGCGCACATCGGCGACTGTGAGCAAGTTCAGACGGCTGCCGAAGCGCCCGGCGAGTTCGATGCCGTGCGAGAGCACTGAATCGGTATAGGCGGAGCCGTCGACAGCCAGCAGGATATATTTAAACATCTTCTCTTCCCTCCTCTCGACCCCTCGTCTTCTGCTCCAACTCTGGCGGAGGAAGCGGGGATCGCCTGGCAGCGGGCGGGCGCATGAGAGCCCAATCGCCCGCTATTTTCACGCTCTCAGTGCCAGAGTTCAGGTTTCGCCTCTCGGTTCATCAACTCCTCCAGGGCAGCGCGGGGATCTTTGTGTTCGAAGAGGGCCTGATAGACCTGTTCGCAGATTGGCATCTCGACCTCGCACTGGCGGGCAAGGGCGACGGCTGATTTACTGGTCCGGACTCCCTCCGCCACCATTACCATGGAGGAGAGGATCTCCTCGAGGGTTTGGCCCCGGCCGATTTGCTCGCCGACATAGCGGTTGCGGCTGTGGCGGCTCATGCAGGTGACGATCAGATCGCCCATTCCCGAAAGCCCGGCGAAGGTGAGCAGGTTGGCCCCCAGCTTCCTCCCCAGTCTGGCAATTTCGGCCAGTCCGCGCGGCTGAAGGGCGGCCTTGGTGTTGTCGCCAAAGCCGGCGCCATCACAGATGCCGGCGGCGATGGCGATGACATTTTTCAGGGCTCCGCCCAGCTCCACTCCGACGACGTCGTGGCTGCGATAGCAGCGCAGGGTGCGGCTGTTCAGCTCCTCCTGCAGGGCGATCGCGACCTCTTCGGAGCTGGAGGCGATGACGACTGCGGAGGGGATTCCCCGGCTGACCTCTTCGGCATGGCTTGGCCCCGAGAGCACTGCATAGTTCTCGTCCGGAAAGTCCGGCAGCTCCTGGCGCACGATCTCGGAGATGCGCAGCTGGGTGTCATTTTCAATGCCCTTGGCGCAGTTGACCAGCAGCACCTCGCGCGAGAGTCCCAAAGGAGCAATCTGGCGGAGCACACCGCGCGCGAAATGGGAAGGTACGACCTGCAGGATGACCTCGGCCCCGTGCAGCGCGCGTTCCAGTTCGGCGGTGATCAGGATGGAGCGGTCAATTTCACTGCCGGGGAGCACGGCAGGCCGCACGCGTTCGCGATCCAGCCGTACCGCCTCGGCCGGATCGAATTCCCATAGTGTCACCGCATGACCCAGGCGGCGGCTGTAGTTGGCCAGGGTTATGCCCCATCCCCCTGCTCCGAGAACGCAGATTCTTCTCATGATTTCCTTCCTCTCCGCTACTGGACGATCTTGCCGATGACCTGCGCTCTCTCCCCGCCCTCGATTTCCAGCAGCCTGAGGAGTTCCTCCGCTCCATCGGCGCGGGCGACCAGCACCAGGCCGATGCCGAGATTGAAGACCCGGCGCATCTCTTCGTCGGCGATCCCGCCGTACTCCTGGATGAGCCTGAAGAGGGGCGGCACGCTCCAGCTTCCCCACTCCACCGCAAGGTTGAGCCCATCGCGCAGCAGCCGGCGGGTGTTGCCCTCGATGCCCCCGCCGGTAATGTGGCTGATTCCGGTCAGGGCGGGGTGGCTGCGCACCAGGCGGATAGGTTTTTGATAGCTGCGATGGATCTGAAGCAAGGCCTCCGCCCAGGTCATGCCGAGCGCTTCAACGTGCGCGGCGAGATCGATCTTTGCCATTTCGAAAAGCACCTTGCGGGCCAGCGAGTAGCCGTTGGTATGCAGGCCGGTCGAGGGCAGGCCGACGAGCAGGTCTCCCGCTGCAATCTTGCCGCCGTCGATGATGCTGTCGCGGTTGACCGCTCCGATGATGGTCCCGGCCAGGTCATACTCCCCGGCGGCGTAAAATCCCGGCATTTCGGCGGTTTCGCCTCCAATCAGGGCGCAGCCGTTCTCCCGGCAGGCATTGGCCATCCCCCCCACCAGGGCGGTTGCTGCGGCGGGATCAAGCACGCCGACGCCGAGGTAATCGAGGAAGAACAGGGGATCAGCCCCGCAGGTCATGATGTCGTTGACGCAGTGGTTGACCAGGTCCTGGCCGACCGACTCATGGCGTCCGGTGGCGAAGGCAATCTTGAGTTTGGTGCCGACCCCATCGATGCTGGAAACGATGACCGGATCGCTGTATTTTTTCAGATCGAGGGCAAAAAAGCCGGCGAAAAGCCCGATCTCCCTGAGCACCTGGCTGTTAAAGGTCGATTTGGCCAGAGCCGCAATCTGATGGGTCGCCTCTTCCGCCGCCTCGAGGTTGACCCCGGCCGCCTGATAGGTGATGGACACTAGTGCTTTCCTTCCTTGAGATAATCCTGTCGCAACGCACTGAAAAATTCCAGAGATTTGGCTTCGAGATAGTCGGGATAGGTCCATGGATTGGACTGAAATCGGCCCTTGCGCCAGAAAAGCTGGACATCACCGTAGATGCCCTGGCCGAGATAGATGCGGTGGCCGAAATTCTTGGTGGTTGCCAGCACCAGCTTGGCCGCCTCGATATAGCCCGGATCGAGGTTGACGCGCCGGCGCCCCTCCCAGGCCAGCTCCTCCTCGATCCGATTGGTGGCGAGTTTGATGCCGACAATCTGCATCGGATCGACGGGACGACTGAAGGCGCAGAAGAACTTTTGCAGCCGGTCACCCATCTCCTTCTGGTAATAGCGGGTATGGATGAAGGCGAAGGGTTTGGTGCGCGAAGAGATCGGCCCGCAAAGCTGCGTGAGTCGCTCGCAGGCCTGCACGCTGCTCTCCTCGTCCCGGCAGCAGACTGCGCATATCAGCTGCACCTTAGGTGCAATTTTCACCTGGCCCATCAGGATACTCCGCGGGGACAATGATCGGTTGTGCCCGGCTCACATCCCCTTCTTCTTGGTCACTTTCTTCAGCGAAGCGCCGCAAAGAGGACAATATTTCCACTTCATGTTGGGAAAGAGGTGGTTGATGTCACCCGAGCACTGCATGATGAAGAGGGGTTCAAACTCGATGCGAACGGTTTTACCATTTTCCTGGTCCAGCTGCAGGCGAAAATCGCCGCGATCGGTCCGGCCAATGAGGTAAACATCCGAGATTTCCGGCCTGAAGAGGCGCGATTTCACCTGGTTGCCATTCCAGTCCTTGATGAGCACCTCAACCTCGACGTCGCTCCAGTGGCGGTATCCCTGGGCATCGACCGGCACGCTGCGGCTGCGCTGGTCGGGTTCAAGATATTTCTTCCACTCCACGCGCATGGGGAAGCAGGTGATTTCAGCCACATTTTCCATCAACACGCGCTCGCCGGATTCGAGCGGAAAATGGGTTACCGTCGGGTAATCTGAAGGCAGATAGACCCCATAGCCGGCGAAAACAAACTCAAGCTGTAGATTCTTGACGGTTACCGCTGGTTTCGAAGAGTCCGGATAGACCTTGGCCTCGATGATCGATGAGGAGTTGACCTGTGCCGTGGCGGTGAGGCTGAAGAAAAGCAGGATCATGACGATCCGTATGGGCCATGCCGAAAGTCTCATGGCGGCCTCCTTTCTGCCCCGATGCTGAAGTTATGGTAAATATTGAACATCCCTCCGAAGCGGAGGAAGGAACGGATTATATATCCTATTAAATTTATTATATTTGTTATAAAATATCAAGAAAAAAAAGCCCCCTTGCGGGGGCTTTGTCTGGATGACCACAAGATCACGGCCAGATACCGCGGGACTGGACCGCCTTGGCCACCCGGTCCACGGCGATCATCATCGCTCCGTTGCGGAGATCCTGTTTTTCACGCCTGGCAAGATCCCAGACAGCCGCGAAGGCATTCTCGATGACGCGTTCCAGGTTTTTGTTGACCTCCTCCTCAGTCCAGAAGAAGGACTGGATCGACTGCACCCATTCGAAATAGGAGACGACCACGCCGCCGCTGTTGGCGAGGATATCGGGAACGACGTACTTGCCCTTGCTGACCAGCAGGCGTTCGGCTTCGGGGGTTGTCGGTCCGTTGGCCCCTTCGACGATGGCGTAAGCCTTGATCCGGTCGGCATTTTCGATCGTGATCTGCTTCTCCAGCGCAGCAGGAACCAGGATATCGGTATCGAGTTCGAGCAGCTCGGCATTGGAGACTTTGCTGATGCCGGGGGCATCGAAGCCCTCGAGCAGCCGGTTTTTCGAAGTTGAACAGTAGCGGATCATGTCGCTGATTGGCAGACCGGCCGGATTGTAATAGGCGCCGCTGACGTCGCTGACGGCGATGATCTTGCAGCCCCGTTTCTGGAGGAGGTCGGCGCTGACGCTGCCGACATTACCAAAGCCCTGGACGACGACGCGGGTCTTGGCCGGATCCTTGTCCAGCCGCTTGAGCAGTTCGATCGTGTTGAACATGACGCCGCGGCCGGTCGCCTCGCGCCGCCCGAGTGAGCCGCCGAGTTCGATCGACTTGCCGGTGACGATATCGAGCACCGTGCTGCCGCGGAACATGCTGACCGTATCCATGATCCAGCCCATGGTCTCGGCGCTGGTATTGACATCGGGAGCGGGAATGTCGCTGTGCGGGCCGATGATGGGCATGATCGCGACGGTGTAGCGCCGGGTGAGGTGGCGGATCTCATCCTTGCTCAACTTGGTCGGATCGACCTTGACTCCGCCCTTGCCGCCGCCGTAGGGGATATTGACCGTGGCGCATTTCCAGGTCATCCACATCGACAGCGCGGTCACCTCATCGAGGGTTACGTTCTGATGAAAGCGGATACCACCCTTGCAGGGACCGCGGGCGCTCGAATGCTGCACGCGGTGACCTTCGAAAACCTCGATGTGACCATCATCCATGACGACCGGAAGTGCGACAGTCAAGGCCCGCTCTGCGTGGGCGAGAACGCGATGCGTATTGGCATCGAGTTTGAGCAGCCGCGCAGCGGAGTCGAGCTGTTCCAGTGCCATGGCGAATACATCAGCTTTTTCCATAATACACTCCCATCATTTAAGACAGCTGTACCGCTTGTTGGTTTAGAGTGAAACCTCAATTTACAGAGAAAAATAAAGCCCTGTTCCAACACTTGGAAGAGGGCTATAATAAAACGGTTAAAAGGATCAGGCACCAGATCGAGCAAATCGGGCACCCCGGCATAAAGCCGGCTTTCAGGATGCCTGTAAAATTCGGTATGGGGTACTTTAAAGGCATAAGGGGAATTGATAACTGCAATAGGCCATTTGGATGACAACCGGGATGCCAGGCATCCTGTAAAGCGCTGGCTAATGTAGGTAATATAAAAATGATTGTCAAGGGATAAATCGCCCTCCGTCACCGCCAGGGATTGCTGTCGCGGCGGTGCTGCTCGAGTCTGCGGCGTTCCTTCTTGGTGGGCCTGCCCTTGTAGGCTGGCCTGACCCGTTTGACCGCCTCGCTGAAGAGCTTCATCAGCTCCTGCTCCTCCGGGGTGGTCTCGCGAACATGCAGGGTGTAGAGCTGGCGGGCCAGGGCGGCGGCGATGCTTTTGCTGCAGAGCTGCACGACCTCCAGTTCGATATAGGTGCCGCCGTGGTGGCGGATAGTCAAGGTGTCCCCGATGCGGATCTCCTTGGCTGGTTTGGCGACCTGGCCGTTGACCTTGACCCGACGCTCATCACAGGCTTCAGTCGCCTGGGAGCGGGTCTTGAACAGACGGGCGATTTTCAGCCATTTGTCCAGCCGCTGCGTCGCCATAATGGGGACGGGATTACTTTCCATCGTCCTTCGCTCCGTTTCCATCCAGGATGGCGGCCAGCTCATTTTTCTCCACCAGCTCTTTTTCCAGCAGTCTCTGGGCGAGGGTTTCAAGCTGCTGCCGCTTCTGGTTGAGGATGGTGCGGACCCGGGTTTCAGCCTCCTCGAGGAGGATTCTGATCTCGGCATCGATTTTGGCCGCCAGGCTTTCGCTGTAGACCCTGCTCTCGGGGATCTCGGCGCCCAGGAAGAGCGTGCGGCCGCCGCGTCCGTAGGAGACCGGACCGATCTGGTCGCTCATCCCGTATTCGGCCACCATGCTGCGGGCGATATCGGTGGCGCGCTCGAGGTCATTCTGTCCCCCGGTCGAGACCTGGCCGTACTTGAGTTCTTCGGCAACCCGGCCGCCGAGCAGGACCGTGATCCTGCCGATCAGTTCGGAACGGGTCATGAGATAGCGGTCCTCGGTCGGGAGCTGCAGGGTGTAGCCAAGCGCGGCAACTCCGCGCGGGATGATCGACACGCGGTGGACGGGATCGCTGCCCGGGACGGCCGAGGCGACGATGGCATGGCCGGCTTCATGATAGGCGACGGTCTCTTTCTCCCGTTTGTTCATCACCCGGCTCTTCTTCTCAAGGCCGGCGATGACCCGGTCGATGGCCTCCTCCAGATCATGCATCTCCACCCTCTTCTGGTTGTGGCGGGCGGCGATGAGCGCGGCTTCGTTGAGGAGGTTGGCGAGATCAGCCCCGACAAAGCCCGGGGTTCTGGCGGCGATCACCTTTAAATCGACCTCGCGGGCGAGCTTGACCTGACGGGCATGGACCCTGAGGATCGACTCCCGGCCGTTGATATCGGGGCGGTCGACGACGATCTGGCGGTCGAAGCGCCCGGGCCGGAGCAGGGCGATGTCGAGGATTTCAGGGCGGTTGGTGGCAGCCATGATGATGACGCCGGTATTGGACTCAAAACCATCCATTTCGGAGAGGAGCTGATTGAGGGTCTGCTCGCGCTCGTCGTGCCCCCCATAGACATTGACGCCGCGGGCCTTGCCAAGGGCATCGAGTTCATCGATGAAGATGATGCAGGGGGCTTTTTGCGAGGCCTGCTGAAAGAGGTCGCGGACGCGCGCGGCTCCGACGCCGACGAACATCTCGACGAAATCGGAGCCGGATATGCTGAAAAAAGGAACCTGAGCCTCTCCTGCCACGGCCTTGGCAAGCAGGGTCTTGCCGGTGCCCGGGGGTCCTACCAGAAGAACCCCTTTTGGAATCCGGCCGCCGAGGCGCTGGAATTTCTCCGGATTTTTAAGAAACTCGACGATTTCGCTCACCTCTTCAAGAGCTTCGTCGATGCCGGCGACATCCTTGAAAGTGACCTTGGTTTGCCCCTCGACGTAGATCTTGGCCTTGCTCTTGCCGATGGACATCATGCCACCGCTGGGATTCATGCGTTTGAAAATATAGCCCCAGATGGCGAAGAGGATGGCGAAGGGCAGAATCCAGCCCAGAATCAGGGAGCGCAGCCAGTCCTCTCCCTCCACCCCGCGGTAAGCGACGCGATAGGCTTCCAGTTCCTTGACCAGATCGCCGTCATCGATGCGCCGGGTGAAAAAAGACTGGAGATTCTTCTCCACGAAGAGTTCCCTGTCCTTGGCGGAGGAAAAAATCTCCCGGATATTGAAACCGCTGCGCCGCGAAGCCGTCGCCTGCAGAGAATCGTAACGGGCACGGCGTGCGGCCAGGGCGGTGGAATCGCCGATGAAATAGAATCCCTCAATTCTGTCGGTCGAAACCCCGGCTTCAAAAACCCGGCTCTGTCGGAGAAGCTCCTTGAAGGTGCTGTAGGGTACCTCCTGTGTATGGGAGGAGAAGAAGAGGTCGTTGAAGAGGAAGAGAGTCATGATGGCAAAAAGCACATACCAGATGGAAAAATGGAGTTTTTTCTCCATTCTGGGTTTATGGCGATTGGAATTCCTGTTCTCGTTGTGCAGCAAATTCATGCAGTACTCCTGCTCTTGCGCCCCGCCCTCTCAGCCGGGCCCTATCTGGTACAAATCAGCTTGCCGATGGCGATGGAGAGCAGTTTGCTGTCCGTGCTGTCGGCGCGTGAGGGGATCAGCACCGGTGCGGTCGATCCCATAATGACGTGGCCCAGGCGCATGCGGGCGAAATAGGTGGTCGATTTGGCCAGCATGTTGGCCGATTCGATCTCCGGACAGAGCAGGATATCAGCCTTTCCAGCCACAGGGGATTCGATTCCCTTGAGCGCTGCGGCTTCGGCGGAGATCGCATTGTCGAGCGCGAGGGGTCCATCGATGATGCAGCCCTTGATCTGGCCGCGCTGGTTCATCTTGGTCAGGACAGCGGCATCGATAGTGGCCGGCAGGGCGGGATTGACTGTCTCCACGGCAGAGAGCACGGCCACGCGCGGCGAGTCATTGCCGAGGGCGCGGGCCACTGCGACGGCATTCTCGATAATCTCGATTTTCTGCTTCAGATCGGGCTTGAGGGTCACACCGCCGTCGGTGATCATTACCAATTTGTTGCCGGCGCGCGAGGGATCCTCAAAGATGAAGAGGTCGCTGAGCTGGCGGCTGGAGCGCAGCCCGTGTTCACTGTCCAGCACCGCCTTGAGCAGCGCGGCGGTCTTGATCTTGCCCTTGAGCAGGATTTGAGCCGCGCCGCTGCGCACCGCCGCAACCGCCGCCCGGGCTGCCTGTTCCTCCGCGGCCTCACGGATTTCGAAAGGCAAATCGGGGGAGCCGGTCATTTCTTCATACACGGCGCTGATCCTGGCGCCATCGCCGAAGAGGAGGGCATCCGCCATGCCCAGTTCGTGTGCGGCCGCCACCGCGCCCAGTGCGGCCTCGTCATCGGCAGCGGCGACGGCCACTGTCACCCTGGGACCCTGCCGCATCCTGTCGAGCAGGTCATCGAAGGAGGTAATCATGGGGGACTCCTGTTTGGCCTATCTGCATGTGGTTCAGTAGCGCCGGGCTTTCTCCTGACCGGTGAGCACGCGCAATGCCCCGGCAGCCAGGGCTTCCATTTCGAGTTCGCCTGGTATGACCTTGATCGGAGCGATAAATTTGATGCGCGTGCTGATCAAATCCACCAGCAGGGCTGAACGGGCGAGTCCGCCGGTGAGAACGATAGCGGCGACCTCTCCGCAGAGCACGCTGGCCATGGCGGCGATCTCCTTGGCGATTTGATAGGCCATGGCGGCAAAAACCTCGCCGGCGGTGCTGTCGCCGGCCGCGATGCGTCTTTCAATTTCGCGCGCGTCAGTGGTCCCCAGGTAAGCGAGCAATCCGCCCTTGCCCATCACCATCTGCTGAACCTCCTTTTTTGTGAACTCGCCGGAGAAGCAGAGGTCAATGAAGGGTTGCAGGGGCAGGCTTCCCGTCCGTTCCGGGGAGAAAGGGCCGTCGCTGGAGGCGTCGTTGACATCAATGATGTGGCCGCCCTTGATGGGTGCGATGGAGATGCCCCCGCCAAGATGGGCGACGATAAAATTGCGCTTGTTCGGATCCATTTTCATGGATTCCGCAGCCCAGATCGCGGCTGCGCGCAGGCTGAGGGCATGCGACAGGGAGCGCCGTGCAATCCTCGGGTGGCCGGAGTAGCGGGCGAGGACGTCGAACTCGTCGACCGAGACCGGATCGACGATAAAGGCAACACAGCCGTAGAGTTGGGCGATCTTTTGGGCGATGGCGCAACCCATGTTTGAGCTGTGTTGGCCCTGAACCCCCCTTCTGGCATCCTCGATCATGGTCTCATCGACGACATAGGTGCCGCGGCTCAGGGGCTTGAGCATACCCCCTCTGCCGACGACCGCATCGAGGGAGAAGGCCTTGAGGTTCTGCCGGTTGAGAAATTCGATGACGAGGTCGGTGCGGTAATCGAACTGATCCCAGAGGCTCTGGTAGCGCGCCAGCTCCTCCCGGGAATGGACGAGATTCTCTTCCGAAACCTTTTTTTTGCCGGTGAAGAGCCCCACCTTGGTCGAGGTGGAGCCCGGATTAACCACCAAAATGAGGGGCGAAAGGCTATCCGTCATGATGCCACCCTCCTGAAGACTCCGCCCGGAGCAAGGGCGCCGGGCGGAGTGCACTGGTGCTATTCCTGATACACCGTTTTTTTGATATAATGGGTATGAAGGAGTTCATGGGCCTTGTGGCTGTTGGGTTCGCCCAGGAATTCCTTATAGAGCTGCTGCACGGCCGGATTCTCGTGCGATTTGCGGATGGTCTTGGCCTGATCGGCACGATAGATGGCTGCAGCGCGTTTTTTCCTGATCTCCATCGAGGTGGGAACCGGCTGACCACCGCCGCCGATGCAGCCGCCGGGGCAAGCCATAATTTCGATAAAGTGATAGTGGGCCTCGCCGGCAACGATCTTTTTCATGAGCTGGCGGGCGTTGGCGAGGCCGTTGGCGACGGCAGCCCGCACGGTGAGATCGCCGACCTGAACCTCCGCTTCGCGGACGCCTTCCAGGCCGCGGACAGCCTTGATTTCGACCTCTTCCAGAGTCTTGCCGGTGACCACCTCGTAAACCGTGCGCAGGGCGGCCTCCATGACGCCACCGGTGTTGCCGAAGATGACCGCGGCGCCGGTCGAGATTCCCAGCGGCGCATCATACTCTTCATCCGGCAGGTCGGGCAGATGGATGCCGATCTGCTTCATCATTGTGGCTGCTTCTCTGGTGGTGAGAACGGCATCGACATCCTTGAAGCCGCTGCTGCTCATTTCGGCGCGGTCGCTCTCGTACTTTTTCGCAGTGCAGGGCATGACCGAGACCGAAAAGATGTTTTTCGGATCGGCGCCGATTTTTTGCGCATAGTAGGTCTTGGCGAGGGCGCCGAACATCTGCTGCGGGGATTTGCAGGAAGAGACGTGCGGCAGGAGTTCGGGATAGAAATGTTCAATGAAATTGATCCATCCCGGGCTGCAGGAGGTCAACAGGGGCAGGGTGCCGCCGTTTTTCAGCCGGTTGAGCAGCTCATAGCCCTCCTCCATGATGGTCAGATCGGCAGTAAAGTCGGTGTCGAAGACCTTGTCGAAGCCAAGACGACGCAGGCCGGCGACCAGCTTGTCGGTGACCAGCGAGCCGGCGGGCATGCCGAATTCCTCGCCGATGGCGACGCGGACGGCCGGCGCGGTCTGGACGACAACATGCAGGTCGGGATTGTCGAGGGCGTCCCAGACCCGCTGGATATGGCTGTTCTCGTACAGGGCCCCAACCGGACAGCGGTCGATGCACTGGCCGCAGGCGACGCAGGCGACCTCGCTCAGCCCCTTGCCAAACGGGGTGTCAACCCAGACATCATATCCACGGCTCTCCATGCCGAGGGCGCTGACGCTCTGGACCATGGTGCAGGTCTGGACGCAGCGGCGGCAGAGGATGCATTTCGAGGGGTCGCGGACGACGGAGGGACTGGAGGTATCCAGCTCGCCCTTGCGTTCGCGGTATTCGAAAGAGATTTCGCGGATGCCGAGCTGGTCGGCAACGGCGCGCAGTTCACAGGAGCCGTTGCGGACGCATTCGGTGCAGCGCATGGGATGGCGGGAGAGCAGCAGTTCCATGGCAATCTTGCGCGATTCGCGTACCACCTTCGAGTTGGTGATCACCTCCATCCCCTCTGCGACCTTCCAGGAACAGGCGGTGCGCAGGAGACGATCACCCTTGATCTCGACGACGCAGAGGCGGCATGCGGAGATCGGGGGCAGATCGGGGTGATAGCAGAGGCGGGGGATGTTGATCAGAGCCTTCTCGGCGGCTTCAAGAACCGTGGCATCTGCCGGCACGGTAACCTTGCGTCCATCTATGGTCAAATTGACAGTATCCAAGGGAATCCTCCTAAAATAATAAATGGGTGTAACTATTTCCGGTGGAGAAGATCAAGCGGCGGCCGTATCGGCGGCCTCAAAGGTGCACTTGCCGGACTTGCATTTCTTTTCCAGATGCTGTTCGAACTCCTCTCTGAAGTAACGCAGGCAGCCGATGATGGGAATCGGAGCCGCCTGACCCAGGCCGCAGAAAGCGCCCTTGGTCATGGTATTGGCGAGCTCCTCCATCAGTTCGAGATCCCTGGCTGTGCCATGGCCGGAGGTCAGGCGGTCAAGGATCTCGAGCAGGCGGCCGTTGCCCTCCCGGCAGAGGGTGCAGATGCCGCACGACTCATGCACAAAAAATTCGACAAAGTTTTTGACCAAACCGACAACGCACTGGCTGTCGTCGACCACGAGCAGGGCGCCGGAGCCCATGCCCGCGCCGATCTCGCGCAGGGACTCGACGCTCAGAGGCAGATCGAGATGCTCACTGGTCAGGATGCCGCCGGTGGTGCCGCCCAGCTGGGCGAGCTTGAAGCCTTTGCCATTCGGGATACCGTGGCCGATGTCATAGATGATTTCACGCAGGGTGATGCCCATCGGCACCTCGATGAGGCCGGGATTGTTAATATTGCCGACCATCGTAAAGACCTTGGTGCCGGGACTCTTGGCCGTGCCGATGCCCTTGTACCACTCCGCCCCCTTGCGGATGATCTGGGGCACATTGGCGAGGGTCTCGACATTGTTGACAATCGTCGGCTTTCCCCAGAGGCCGACGGAGGGCGGGAAGGGCGGCTTGTTGCGCGGCTCCCCGCGCTTGCCTTCGATCGATTCGATCAAAGCGGTTTCCTCGCCGCAGATATAGGCCCCGGCCCCTTCGCGGATCTCGAGATCGAAGGAGAACGGGGTGCCGAAAATGCCCTTGCCGAGCAGGCCGTGGGCGCGGGCCTGTTCGATGGCGCGCTTGACCCGGGCGATGGACATGTGATATTCACCGCGGATATAGACGTAGCCCTGATGGGCCCCGACGGCAAAGCCGGCCAGGATCATCCCTTCGATGACGGCGTGGGGATCGCCTTCAAGGATGAGGCGGTCCTTGAAGGTGCCGGGCTCGCCCTCATCGGCGTTGCAGATGATATACTTTTCGTCCGATTTATCCTTGGCCGCAAAACTCCATTTGAGTCCGGTCGGAAAAAAGGCGCCGCCGCGGCCCTGCATCCCCGACTTTTTCACCTCTTCCATGACCGCTTCCGGGGTCATTTCCGTGAGGGCCTTGCCAAGGGCTTCGTAGCCGTCATGGGCGATGTATTCTTCGATGCTTTCAGGATCGATCACGCCGGCGTTTCTGAGTACGACGCGCTCCTGCTTGCCGATGCGCGCCGACTTTTCTCCAACCTCTCCTTCGGCTGATGGGATGTCGAGATAGTGCAGGCGTTCAACAATGCGGCCCTTGAGCAGATGCTCGGCGATGATCTCGGAGACATCCTCCATCTTGACGCCGACGTAGTAGACGGCATCAGGAAAAATAACCAGCACAACGCCCTTGTCGTAGATGCCGAGGCTGCCCGTTTCGACCACG
>JAKPUX010000391.1 GCA_029554865.1 bacterium
AAGACCATGGACCCGATGCGGCCGTTGCCGAGGGGCAGGGATTCGGTAAAATGCTCTGCCGGCCGGTCATACCAGAGCTGCAGGTCAGCGCCTCCGGCGGCGGAAATGAGGATCAGGACCAGCCATGATTTTCTTAAGCAAGATAAAGTCATTTGTCTTCCATTATTCTATCACCACCTCGTCGACGAAAAGCCAGGCCGGACTGCCGGCGGCGCGGTGGTCCGGCGGACAGACCTTGACGCTGACCCCCGTTACCCTGACGTAGCGCGCCCGCTTCCCCCCGGCCTCCACGCGAAAGGCCTTGATCATGCTCGAGCGCACATCTTCGCAGGCGGTCACGCCGCCGGCCGGGGTGAATGAACGGCCGTCGCGGGAGAGGGCGAAACTCACCGTTTTGGGCCAGAAAATCCATGAGCCCGCATCCTGGAGGAAAGTGGCGCACAGGGAGCCGATCTTTTGCACCGCGCCCAGATCGATCACCGCCTCGAGGTCTTCCCCCTCAAAGCCCTGCCACTGGCCGTCGTTGTATTCGCTGCTGCCGAGCAGGCCATTGCTGAGGGTTTTGGCACCGGCCCCCGGCCACTTGTACGAAAAACTCTTGCCATAGTGCACCGGCATGCCCAAACCGAGGTGGCGCAACTGGTCGGGCTGGTAGGGCGGCACCAAAGGCCGTGGGGTGCAGCTCTCCGCCCGGATGGCCACGGTGTGGGCGAGCAGGCCCGGCGCAGAGGCGGTGAGAAGGATCTCGCCGGACTCACGCAGTGCCTGGATGATTACCTGGCACTTGCCGCTGAAGAGGCGCCGCTGCCAGCTCCCGTCTGCGCACTTGTCCGCTTCATGGCTGGAGGGATCGCCATTGGCCACCCCGATGATCCGGCCCGGACCCTGCAGTTCGAAATGGATGAGCTGATCAGCCACCGCCATCTCGCGGCCTGCCCCATCGCGCGCCGTGACCGTCACCATGCAGAGATCCTCCTGATCGGCGCGGATCGAGCTTTTGTCCGGCGCCAGGTGGATCCCCTTCGCCGGTCCTGTGGTCTCGACGGCTGCGGCCAACCGCCGGCCCGAGCGCCAGCCGGCCGCCTCGAGCCGGCCGGACTCATAGGGAACCCGCCAGGCGAGGTGGCCGTTGCGAGGCATGCTCATCCGGCCGAGGGAGCGGCCGTTGAGAAAAAGTTCGACACTGTCGCAGTTGCTGTGCACCCAAACCTCGATCTCCTCCCCCTCGCGGCCCGGCCAGTTCCAGTGCGGAAAGAGGTGGAGCACATCCTTTCCGCTCCACCAGGCCTGATAGTAAAAATAGTTGTTCTTGGGAAAGCCGCACATATCCATGATGCCAAAGTGGGAGTTGATGCAGGGCCAGCTGTAAGGGGTGGGCTCGCCGCGGTAGTCGAACCCGGTCCAGACGAATCCCCCGCTCAGCCAGGGCCTGTCCGCGTAAAAGCTCCACCAGTCCTGCGCGGTCGTAGCCCAGGGCGGGTACATCGAGTCATAGTCGCAGACGTAGCCCTTGAGGGTGTCGTTGGCGTAAAAGCCGCGGGTGCAGACCGTGCTTCCCTCCTCGGAGCCGATGAGGGGCTGGTCGGGACGGAGTGAACGGTAGCGGTCGATGGCGCAGTTGCGCTTGTAGTTAAAGCCGCGCACCGGGATGACCGTGTTGATCCCTCCGGCATCGGGACCGATATTAGCGCCGTAGGTGATGGTGCGGCCGGGATCGAGGCGCCGGAGACGGGCCATCATCGTCGAGGCGATGGCCGCGCCGGTCTCATTGCCCTGGATGACGTACTCCTCGTTGCCGATCGACCAGAGGATGACCGAGGGATGGTTGCGGTCGCGCCTGACCAGGGTTTCGAGTTCGTCGAGGATTTCCGGCGAACTCCCCATCAGGCGGTGCTCATCCATAACCAGCATGCCGAGGCGGTCGCAGGCATCGAGCAGCTCGGGCGTGGGGGGATTGTGGCTGGTGCGGTAGGCGTTGCAGCCCATCGCCTTGAGGAGCCGGATGCGGTACTCCTGGAGGGCGTCGGGCAGGGCCGATCCGACCCCGCCATGGTCCTGGTGGCAGCAGACCCCCTGAATCTTGACAGGCGCGCCGTTGAGGAAAAACCCCCGATCCGGGTCGAACCGGAGGCTGCGCAGGCCGACCGGGGTATCAAGGCTGTCGATGGTCCGGCCCTCCTGCTCGATCACGGTGTGAACCGTATAGAGATGGGGATCCTCCAGGGACCAAAGCCGGGGGTCCGCCACGGTGATCGCATGGCGGATGGTCGTCGCCTCCAGCGGCTGCAGGGCAGCAAAGGGCAGCACCGAGCGGCCGGCGAGGCGGCGATCGCGGTCGAGCAGATCGACGCAAACCCGGCCTTCCGCTGCCGCAGGGGAGAGATTTTCCACGATGGTTTCGATCGTCACTTCCGCAGCGGCGCCGCTGATCTGGCTGTGTACATAGACCCCGTATTCCGCCAGATGGAGGGGCTCGTATTTATGCAGCCAGACGTGGCGGTAGATGCCGGCCCCCTCATAGAACCAGCCCTCGTAGTGGCTGGCATCGACGCGCACGACCAGGGTGTTGCGCTGGCCGTAGCGGAGGTAGTCGGTGAGATCAAAACTGAAGGGGGTATAGCCGCCGGCGTGGCGGCCGAGGTAGTGGCCGTTGCACCAGACGGCAGCGTCCCGGAAGACCCCGTCGAACTCGACCCGTATACGCCGGCCGCGGTCGGCCGCGGGGATGGCGAAGGCGCGGCGGTACCAGCCGACGGAGCTTTCGGGAAAGAGCCGGCCGACGGGCTTGTAGCCGTGCGACTTGACCTCCGGATCTTCATGATTGACGAAAGGCAGCTCGACCGCCCAGTCGTGGGGGAGGTCGACGCTGCGCCAGAGGCTGTCGCTGAAATTGGGGTGGGCGGCGCCCTGGGCCTCGCCGGCCTTGGCGAAAGCGGCGCCGATGCCGTAGCCGAAATCCCGCTGCGGATCGGCGGCGTGGCCGAGAGCGAATTTCCAGCCGAAATCAAAAAGCAGCTTTTGGCGCGGGGGCTGGGTCAAGGCGATGACGGGGAGGAACAACAAAAATAGTGTGAGCTTTTTCATGAGGCACCAGGTTTGAGATGATGTTCAGCTGGAGGTATTCGAGAGACCCGCTTCCCAATTGGCGAGTTCGCGGGCGGTGGCATAGACGGCGGCGAGCAGGGCCTGCATCAGTCCTGGCACGCCCCCAGGACGGCCGCGGCGGACGTAATGCCGCCAAAAGGCCGCGGCAGGCTGGAAGACAAAGGCCTTCAGACCGGGCTTGCGCCCTTGCTTCCCGGCGGCGGGCTGATACTGCTCCAGCTCCGCCTGATATTCATCGAAGAGGCGCATCAGCTCTCCGCCCGCAGCCTCTGCGGTCTCCCCCGCCGGCCGCTGCTGCAGCTCCCGGATTTTCATGTAGAGGGCCAGCTTGACAACGGCGGTGACCCAGGCGAGAACCAGTCCGTTGACGCCGTCGCGGAAGCCGCCCTGGGCGATGTACTTGCGCAAAAAGGCGGCGAAGGGATGGGTGAAAAAGTCGATGGCGTGCACCCGCTTGCGCTCGAGGCGGTCGAAGGCCTCGAGGGTGGAGTAGCGGTTCATCTTGTCGAGGCTGCCAGCGATCGTGGGATGGGAGAAATGGTCGAGATCACCGGTCAGTGTGCCGATCGGACCCTCAACCTCAAAGCCCTCATGGACGCGGCGGCGGATCATCCGCACCGCCTCCCGGCGGAAGAGGCGGAGCTGATAGCCGGGATACCAGCCGCCGTGGCGGATCCAGCAGCCGAGGAACCAGGAGCGCCGGCCGACGCGATAGCCCGCCAGGGCATGGGGATCCGCGATGACCGCTTGCATCGCCTCCCTGAGTTCCGGGCGGATGCGTTCGTCGGCGTCGAGGCTGAAGATCCAGGGCGAGGTGCACTGCTGCAGGGAGAATTCCTTCTGGGCGGCAAAGCCCTCCCATTTGCGCACAAAGATGCGGTCGGTGAATTCCCGCGCAATCGTCACGGTCGCATCCTCGCTGCAGGCGTCGACGAGGACGATCTCGTCCGCCCACGCCGCGCTCTCCAGGCAGGCGCGGATATTGGCCTCTTCGTTGCGCGCGATGATGGCGATGGAGAGTCCGGACATCCCTTGCCCCCTTATTTCACCAAAACCATCTTGCGGGTCCGGACAAAACCGTTCACCTCGAGACGGCAGTAATAGAGCCCCGAGGCAAAACGGCTGGCATCCCAGTAGAGCTGGTGGCTCCCCCCCTCCTCCACTCCGTCGATCAGGGTGGTGATCTGCTGGCCGAGCAGATTGTGGATGGTCAGCCTCACCCGGCCGCGCTCGGCGAGGTGATAGGCGATGGTGGTGAGGGGGTTGAAGGGATTGGGGTAATTCTGCTCGAGGCTGTATCCTGCGGGCGTGACGGCCCGCTCCTCGATCCCGCTGATGGCGGAGGCCGGCGGCTGGCCGATCCAGATATCCGAGAGCAAAAATTCTTCGCCGGGCTGATGGCTGCGGATGAAAAACGAGAACAGATCGACTGCTTGCGCTGAAAAATCCGGGTCAGCTGTAAAACGGGTCAGCGGGAGCTGCAGAGTCCGCCACTGCCCGTCAAAGAACCCCTCTGTGCGTGTCAGCCAGAGGCTGCACGCTCTCTGACCGGCATCGGTGAAGGCGATCTGCAGGCTGTCGCAGCCGGCCGGGGCCTTGAGGGCGAATTTGAGGGTGTCCGCACCCAGCACTCCGCTCAAATCAATGGTCTCGTTGAAGCGCCAGCGCACCGAGCTGGGGCTTCCGTCAGCCGGGGGCAGCCAGCGCAAGGCAGCGCTGCCGGGGCGCATGCCCGCAGCACCGGCTACACCCGAGCCCGCCGCGTTTTCAAAGCCCTTGATCCGGAAGAGGGGATTGAAATTCTCGCCATTGAAAAAGAGGATCGGGGAGTGGGCCACCGGCCAGAGCTGAGGCACGCCGAGATAGACATCGGCGAACTGGAAGCGGGCGCCGCTGCGGGAGCTGTTGGTCCAGAAGCCGAACCGGACCACCCGGCTGGCGTCGAATCCAGGATCCGATTTGAAGCCGGAGAGGGCGCGGGTCACGGATACCCAGGTGTTGGTCGCGGCGATATGGCGCTTGAGGAGCTGGAGATAAAAGCCCCGTCCGGCCTCATCCCTGAAACCGACGAAGAGTGTATCCGGCGCCAGATTGGTCCGGTAGGCGAAGCTCAGGCTGTAATAGGGGATGCGCAGGCGCATGTCCTGCGGCTCAGCGAAGGTGAGCGCCGCCCCGCTCGGCAGGCTGTCGGAGGTCATCTCCCAGAGCAGGGCATCCGAGCCGATGCGCGCGCCTCCGCCGGGGAGGAGGCCTGAGAGAGGACCGGCATCCCGGAACTCGAAACCGGCGTCGCCGCCTGTGCCGGGGAAATAGGCGGACGGGGGGATGCGAACATTGATATCGGCGGCCTCGAGGCGCTCAAAATGGCTCTGCAGACTGAGGGAGAAATCGGCGTAATCGCGCCGGGAGGGCTCGCTCCAGACCACCTCACTGAGGGCGCAGAGGCGCGGAAAGAGCATGTATTCGGCTTTGCGGGATTCAGTGATGAACTCGGTCCAAAGGCAGGCCTGCGCACCGATGACATGCTGCGCCTCAGCGGAGGTGAGCACATCGGGTACGGGCTCGAAGGCGTAGACCTTTTCGATGGGCAGGTAATCGCCGTACGGCGCGGGTTCCCCGCTCTTCACGCCCTGGTAGAAATTGAGGTAGCAGTATTCCCGGGGGGCCATGACCACATCGTGGCCGCTGCGGGCGGCCTCCACCCCGCCGTCAAAGCCGCGCCAGGACATCACCGTGGCGTTGGGGGCGATGCCCCCCTCGAGGATCTCATCCCAGCCGATGAGGCGGCGGCCGTTGGCGCTGAGAAAGCGCTCGATGCGGCGGACGAACCAGCTCTGCAGCTCGCTCTCGTTCGCCAACCCCTCCGCCTTGATGCGGGCCTGACAGTCGGGGCAGCTCCTCCAGCGCGTTTTGGGGCATTCATCGCCGCCGATATGAATATATTCGCCGGGGAAAAGCGCCATCACCTCGGTCAGGACATCTTCCAAAAAGGTAAAAGTGGAATCCCGCCCCGCACAGAAGACGTCATCGAAGACGCCCCAGCTGAACTGCACACGGTAGGGTCCGCCGGTGCAGCCCAGGCGGGGGTAGGAGGCGAGGGCGGCCAGAGAGTGGCCGGGCATCTCGATTTCGGGCACGACGGTGATCGCCCGCTCGGCTGCATAGGCCACGATTTCACGGACCTCCTCCTGGGTGTAAAAGCCGCCATAGGGCCCGCTGATGCCGTCGTTGCGCCAGGCACCGACCTCCATCAGCCGGGGATACTTTTTGATCTCGATGCGCCAGCCCTGGTCTTCCGTAAGGTGCCAGTGGAAGGTGTTCATTTTGTAGAGGGCGATCATATCGACGTACTTCTTGACGAACTCGACCGGAAAAAAGTGGCGGCCGACATCGAGGTGCACGCCGCGCCAGGCGAAACGGGGCTGGTCGAGGATGGTCACGGACTCCATCCGCCATGCCGTGCCGGGGACCGGCGTCGGCGATCCCACTGCCGGGGGCAGCAGCTGCAGCAGGGTCTGCATGCCGTAGAAAAAGCCGGGGGCGGCGTTGGCGCGGATGCGCCCCCCCGCCGTGGTCACCTCGAGGCTGTAACCCTCGCGGCCCCACTCCGCACGGGCGCCGTGGGCGGTGAAATAGAGGGCGTCGGCGGCGCTGGTGTCCGCGGGCAGGGGCTGCAGGGGCAGGGGGAGGCCGGTGGCAAGGCGAAGCCGGGCGGCGAAACGCTCCGCATAGCCCTGCAGTTCAGGCACGGCGGGATCGTAGTAAAGAAGCGTGGAAGCGGTGAGGGTGCAGCTTCCTTCTCCGGTCGTGACACTGGCAGGCAGGGGGATGAGATCAGCTCCGGCGGCGGCCCCGCCGGCGAGCAGCATCAGAAGAAGACAGAAACCGGTACGGTGCATGAAGATCACTCCACAATAATTTCATCGACAAAGAGCCAGGCTTTCCCGCCTGCTCCGGCGTGATCAGGGGGACAAACCCCGATATTTTTAGCAGTCACCTTGAGATAGCGCGCCCGCACATTGCTGAAATCGCGGCCGAAATGGTGGATGGTGATTTCGTTTCCATCCTGGATCCCGCCGCCCGGCAGCACCGCGAGGGTTTGAAACTCCTTCCCCTTGTCCGAAAAGGCATAGCTGACCTCCCGGGGGGCGAAGATCCAGGAGCCGAAGTCCTCCAGGTAGCTGCTCGAGACGCGCCGGATCTCCATTTCCCTGCCGAGATCGATGACCACTTCGAGATCGTGCTGTTCGAATCCCTGCCAGGAGCCGTCGTTGTAATTCTTGCTGCCGGTGAGGCCGTCGACCAGTGCGGTGGGGCCTGCGGCTTGGTAGCGATCGCTCCAGGGGTGGGTGTAAGTGACCTTTTGGCCGGAGGCCTTGTGGACCAGGAAAGGCACGGCGACAATCCTGCCCTGGAGGGCGCCGTCGAGGAAGAGGCCGGCCTTGATGGTGCTGCTGCCCTGCAGGGTGATGGGGCTCTCGTAGCGGGGCGAGGCGGCCGTGGGCTCGGCTCCATCCAGAGTGTAGTGGATGACGGCGAATGGGGCAGGGCTCTTGAGGGCGACCAGTGCGCTGCGGCCGTCGCTGCTCCGTTCGAGGACGGGTTTGACGCTGTAAAGCGAGCGGGAATAGTTCACGCCCATCGCCTCCAGGCGAGGCAGAAAGGCGGTGAGGCGGTCGAGAAAGTGGTCCCAGCCGCGGGAGGATTTGGGTGACCAGGCCACCTCGGCCATGGCGAGCAGGCGGGGAAAAAGCATGTATTCGGCATGTTCAGGGGTGGCGATGAATTCGGTCCAGAGGTTGGCCTGGCAGCCGAGGATATGCTTCGCCTGCTTTTCATCGAGGCTGGCTGGGGTGGGCTCGAAGGCATAGACGGTCTCGATGGGAATATAGCCGCCGATGGAGAGTGGCTCAAAATCCGCCGGCCCCTGATAATAGTCGAAGTAGCAGTAATCGGTCGGGGTCATGACCACATCATGGTCGGCGCGGGCGGCGTCGATCCCGCCCTGCATGCCACGCCAGGACATGACGGCGGCCCGCGGCGCCAATCCACCCTCGAGGATCTCGTCCCAGCCGATGATGCGCTTGCCCCGGCTGTGGAGGTAGCCCTCCATCCGTCTGATCATATAGCTCTGCAGTCCGGTTTCATCCCCGAGATTTTCGGTCCTGATGCGCGCCTGGCATTTGGGGCATTTTTTCCATTCGCTTTTGTCGGCTTCGTCGCCGCCGATGTGGATATAATCGCCGGGGAAAAGCCCGATCACCTCGTCGAGGATATCCTGAAGAAAGCTGAAGGTGGTGTCATCGCCGGCGCAGTAAAGGTTGACGATCGGCCAGACGCCGCCGGGGGGTACGGTAAAGGGACCACCGGTGCAGGAGAAGCGGGGATAGGCGGCCAGGGCGGCCCCGGCATGGGCGGGCATCTCGATCTCGGGGACGATGGTGATAAAGCGGCTGCTGGCATACTCCACAACGGCGCGGATCTCCTCCTGGCTGTAATAGCCGCCGTAGGTGGCCTTTTCGCCCGGCTGCTGCGGAGCCCGCTTGTTCCAGTGGTCACCGGAGCGGTCGACGCGCCACCCCCCCACCTCGGTCAGCAGGGGGTATTTTTTGATCTCGATCCGCCACCCCTGATCGTCGGTGAGATGCCAGTGGAAGGTGTTCATCTTGTTCATCGCCAGATAGTCGATGTAGCGGTAGATGAATTCGATGGGGAAAAAGTGGCGGCAGACATCCAGATGTCCCCCCCTCCAGCTGTAGCGCGGCTGGTCATTGATGACGAGGCAAGGGATGCGCGCCGGTTCAGCCTGAACGGCCGGTGCCGGCCCCTCCCAGGCGGCGGGCCAGAGTTGGCGCAGGGTCTGGACACCGTAAAAGAGTCCGGCGGGCCGGGCGGCTTTTATGAGGATGCGCTGCGGGGTGATCTCCAGTGTATAGCCCTCTGCGTCCGAAGCGGCGGGGGAACCGGTCAGCTCCAGGACAATGGCATTGCTGTCGGGCGGGACGCCCGCCGCCCGCGCCAGCTGCCAGCCGGTGCCCCTGCGGATGAGCTGCGCCACATATTCCGCCACCTCCTCCGCCTCGCCGGAGGAGGCAGTGACGGTTGAGCCATCGAGCCGGAAATGGCCCGGCCTGGCCGTCATTTTAACCGGCAGCGGAATCAGGGCGGGGCCGGTCTGTGCGCTGGGCGCCTGCATCCTAGGGGCGCCGGCGCAGCCGCACAGGGCGGCCAGGAGAGCCGGGATCAGGATTCGAGCACAGCTGGTCATGATGTGAATCTCCATATTGGCGGTTCGGGGTTCCCATGGTTGCGGGCGGGAACGCAAGGGAGTGGAGGGGGCCTGCTCCCGCCCCGGAACGGGAGGGGGAGAGGCCCCTGTTGTAATGCAGAGTCATCAGGCGGAGATGATCCCGAGTTGAGGCCAGTTTTTCCAGCGGCCGCGGGTAAAATCGGGCACATCCATGGGCCGGCCCCGGCGCGCCACGGAGCGCTCGCTCAGCTCCGAGATGCAGCTCCAGGAGGCGGCATCGTAGACATCCATATCCATGGGCTGGCCGTTGAGCAGGCAGTGGATCAGACGGTAGCACTCGATAAAATCCATGCCGCCGTGGCCCGACCCGGCCGCCCTCTGCTGGAGTTCCCGCCAGAGGGGATGGTCGTGCTCCTGGTAATAGTCCGCCAGGTCATCCCACCGATGGGGCTCGCTCTTGCCCTCGATATAGACCCGGTGCGGCCATTTCTCGGCCAGACCGCGGGTGCCCTGCACCCGGTTGATGCGCGTATAGGGGCGCGGCGTGGAGGTATCGTGGATCAGGGTGATGGTCTTGCCCAGCACCGTGCGGATGAGGGTGGTATTGACATCACCGAGGGCGTAGCGCTGGGTGGCGCGCGGATCCTCAGCGCCGTAGAGCCGGGAGGCGTAGAGATTCAATCCCCGCGAGACGCTGCTCATCGAGACCAGATAGTCGAACTGGTCGCCCCGGTTGACGTTCATGCACTGGGCGACCGGGCCGAGGCCGTGGGTGGGATAGAGATTGCCGTCGCGCTTGATGGAGTGGGGCAGACGCCAGACCGCCTCATTTTCGTTGTTAAACTTGACGTTGCGCAGGTCGTGGAGATAACCAGCCTCGGCGTTGATGATCTCGCCGAGCATGCCCTTGCGCACCAGGTTGAGGATGAGCAGCTCCTCGCGGTCGTAGCAGCAGTTCTCCATCATGACGCAGTGTTTGTGGTGCTTCTCCGCGGTTTCGACCAGCTGCCAGCACTCATCCACGGTCACCGCCGCGGGAACCTCGGTCGCGGCATGCTTGCCGCTCTTCATCGCGGCGACGCAGACCGGAACATGCCACTCCCAGGGGGTCGCCGTGAAGACCAGGTCCAGTTCCTCTTCATCGCAGAGACGGAGGAAATCGGTGCTGCCGCGGCTGTAGCCGCGCGGTTCCGGATGGCCCGCCGCAGTGATCAGTTTCTGGGCCGCCGCCACCCGCTCGGGCCGGATGTCGCAGACCGCGGTGATTTGGGCCTCGGGGATGCCGAGAAAATTGCGCACATGCGAGGTGCCCTGCAGTCCGACCCCGACCATGCCGATGCGCACCTTTTTCAGGGGCGCCACGGAGAAGAGCTGGGCAGGCGCCGGTCCGCGGCCGCTTGCAGTGGCATCGCAGCGGTTCAGGGTCGATGCGGCGGTCAGGGCGCCAAGCCCCGCCAGCACGCCGGTCTTGAAAAATGATCGCCGGTCCACCCCCTGGGTGTCTTTGTCCGGATGGTCTCCAGCAGCCATAAAACCTCCTCAGTTGATGATGATTTCGTCGATAAAAAGCCAGGCTTTGCCGCCGGCACCCTTGTGCCATGAGGGGCAGACGCCGACGTTGCTGGCCAGGATGCGCAGATAGCGGCAGCTCTTGGGCATGATGATCAGGGCAGTCTCCCGGGTCGCTGCCGTTCCGGCCGGGCTGGTCTCCCCCTTCCATTCGGCGGTCTGGACGAAGGTCGCCCCATCCGTCGAGGTCAGGAGTTTGATGGAAGAAGGCAAAAAGATCCAGGAGTTCTGGTCCTCCAGGCAGCTCAGACGGATGGAGGAGATGCTCTTCTGTTCCCCCAGATCGATGGTGGCATCGAGGCTCTCGCCCTCAAAGCCGATCCAGTCGCTCTCATGGTAATCCGTGCCCCCCTGGCGGCCGTCGACCAGCCCCAGCTCGCCCCAGCCGGGGTACTTGACCGAAGGGCTCTTCTCGAGGGTCAGGCGCTTGATGCGGGTGGTTCTGGAGAACTGGGCGGTAGTGACCGGACTGATCACCTTGCCCTTCTCGAGCGCCACAGCCTGGATCTCGGCGGCCTCGGTGAGGGTGATCGGCGCGGTGTAGACCGGGGAATTCTGGCTTGGAGTGCGGCCGTCCAGGGTGTAATGCACCTCCGCGCCATCAGAGGGGGCGCTGATGGTGACCTGTTCGCTATCGGTAAAAAGACTCCGGACAACGCCCGTCTTGCTGGCGGTCGAGATCAGCGGAGCAGCGGCCACGGGCAGCTGGCGGCCGGTGATTTTGAAAACCCAGGCGTGGCGACAGGGGCGGTTGGCTGCGCGCTGCAGCAGGGCCGGCAGGGTGATGACCACCTCCCCCCTGCTGTTGGCTTTCCAGGTGAGGGCGCTCTTGCGGCCGAGCAGATAGACTTTGGATTTCTTTTTCGGTTCGATGTACTTCAGGCGCAGGCTCTTGCCCGGCCATTCCAGCACAGTGGCGTAGATGGTCTTGCCGTCCAGACTGCGGGTGTAACGGATATTCTCGCCCTCCCGGTATTCGGGCAGGGGTCTGGTGCCATAGATGGCCGCGCCGTTGACCTTGAGCCATTTCCCGATCTCGCGGAAGCGCTCCTGGCCGGCTTCGGGGATAAGCCCTTCGGCGTCCGGGCCGAGGTTGAGCAGATAGTTGCCGCCCTTGGCGGCGATATCGATCAGGTTATGGATGAGGGCTTCGGGGCTTTTCCAGTTGTTGTCCGCCTTTTTATATCCCCAGCTGTCATTGGTGGTCATGCAGGCTTCCCAGTCCATGGCTGCGCTGCCCTGGGCGAGAATCTCCTGTTCGGGGGTGCCGAAATCCCCGGCCGAGCTTTTGTCGAGGCTCATCCCCTGCATGCCGTTGCGCCCCTTGCCGACGCGGTTGTTGACAATAATCTCCGGCTGCAGCCTGCGCACAAAACTGTAGAGTTCGGCCCCCTGGCCTTCGCTCCAGTCGTCGATCCACTCTCCGTCGAACCAGAGTACGCCGACCTTGCCGTAGCCGGTGAGGAGTTCCTGCAGCTGGGGCTTGAGATAGGCATCCCGGTAGGCGGCGAAGCGCTCACCGGCGGCGTCGGGATGGTGCCAGTCCATAATCGAGTAGTAAAAGCCGAGGCGGATACCGGCCTGCTTGCAGGCCTCGGCCAGTTCCTTGAGCACATCCCGTTTGAAGGGAGTGAACTCGGCGATGTCATAGCCGCTCACTTTGGAATCCCACATCGCAAAGCCGTCGTGGTGTTTGGAGGTGAAGATGATATACTTCACGCCGCCCGCTTTGGCCAGGTCCACCCAGGCCCTGGCATTGAACTGGACCGGGTTGAACTGGCGGGCGTACTCCTCATACTCGGCGGCGGGGATGTTGTCCTCGTTCATGATCCACTCGGCGGCGGCGCTGTTTTGCCCCTTGTAGACTCCGCCCAGCACCGCATAGGGCCCCCAGTGGATGAACATGCCGAATTTGGCGTCGCGCCACCAGCGCATGCGCGCATCGAAGGCCTTTTTCGTCTCCGCCCGGGCCAATCCGCCGGCGAGGACAAGGCCGATCATACCGAGAACCAATACTCTCTTCACCATAGCTCTACCCCATGAAGATGCATACATCAGTTCCCATACTCTAGTGAATTGCCAAGGTCCACGCGTAGGCGCAGGGCATACCGGCGCGGAGTTCCTGCGGAATATTGACTCTGATACCCTCTTTCACCGCTTGCCAGTGCAGGCCGGGGCCATAGCCGAGCAGGGTCACCTTCGTCCCTGGTCCTGCCGAAAGAGCGGGCAGGAGCAGTTCGGCGGGTGGTTCGTGCTCTCCCTCATCCGCAAGATAAAATGCATAGCGGGTGCCGTCCCCTCCCTGTGTATAGCAGATCTTGCCGTTCCTGAAAGGCGGCAGGGGATGACTGCCATAGATCGCCTCCCCGTTGACCCCCATCCAGGCGCCGATCTCCTCCAGGCGCGCGTAAGCCTCGTCGGTCCACTCGCCGGTCGGTTCCGGACCGATATTGAGGAGGAAATTGCCCCCCTTGGCGACGATCTCGATCAGGAGGTGGATGAGGTGCCGCGCCGGCTTGCAGCGGTCGATCGCCTTGAACGACCACTGGTCACCCATGGTCATGCAAGTCTCCCAGGGATAATCGAGGGGCTGGCTGGGGACCTGCTGTTCGGGGGTGCGGTAATTCTCAAAAGGACCCTGTACGGTGCGGTCGACGATCAGCACCCCCGGCTGATGGCCGCGGGCCATGGCGGCGATGCGCGGCATGTCGATGTCCTGATCCCAGGGTTTCATCCCGGCCCACGAGCGCACCTCGTCGGTGATCGTGCTCTGCGGGCGCACCCAGCCGCCGTCGAGCCAGAGGATGTCGATGCGGCCGTAGCCGGTCATCAGCGCCTCGATCTGGGCATACGTGTAATCCCTGAATTTTTGCCAGCGTTCGGGATGTTTGGCCGGATCGTAATTGACATTGCGGTCCGGCGCCGCCCACTCGGGGGCCCAGTAGTCTGGCGAATGCCAGTCGGGCTTGGAAAAATAGGCCCCGATCATAAAGTCATCCTTGCGGAAGGCATCGAAAATCGCCTGG
>JAKPUX010000009.1 GCA_029554865.1 bacterium
GCTGTCGGCCGGGGCGGGCAGGCTGAAAAGCTCGGGCCAGCCGCCGGCCTGGCTCTGCGAGTCGATGATGCCGCAGATCAGGGAGGGATCGGGGATGCTGTTCTCCTTCTTGTAGCCCGTCCCCTCAAAGGAAGCGGTGCCATTGATCACATCCAGAACGATGCGGGTGTCGACACCATCCCTTTTGGGCAGGATCGCCCCGGCGTATTCGAGCACGCGGGAGTAGGCCTCTTCGGCGCTGTGCTGAGTGATGGGCACGTAGGGATGGGGCTGGCCGGCGCGGAGCGAGGCCTGAAAGCGGTAGGAGCCCTGCACGCCCCCGGCCCAGTTGTCGGCGGTGATGGCCGGCGATCCGGTGACATAGTTATCCGCGATGTACCATACACCCTGGCCGTCCGAGGGCTCGACGATGCGGTAGCGCACTCCGCTTTTGGTAGCCGGGCCGTACTTGTAATAATTGGCCACCATGTTGATGGTGCCGCGCTCGCCGCCGTAGGCGCTGTTGAAGCCCCAGTTGTAAACGACATTGTTGCGATAATCAACGTTGATGCAGAGGGCGTTGGAGCCGTCGAAGCGGGGATTGCGGCTGGAGTGGTGGGCGAAAAGGTTGTGGTGAAAGCTGACGTTGGTGCCGCCCCAGATGCCGCCGTAGCCGTGGGCCCCCTTGGAATGGGCCGAGAGATAGAGGCTTTCGGCGATGAGGCACCATTGGATGGTCATATTGCGATTACTGTAAAAGGACATGCACTCGTCCACGCTCCAGCTCGCCGAGCAGTGATCGATAATGATCTCATTCCTGTAGCGGCCCCAAAGGGCATCCGCCTCGGTCTTGAGCGAGTCGCCGAGGCGGAAACGCAGATAGCGCAGGATGATATTGTCCGCATTGACCACGACGGCCTGGTCGGCGATGCAGATGCCGTCACCCGGGGCGCTCTGGCCGGCGATGGTGAGGTCCCGGTTGGCGATCTTGAGCTCGCTCTTGAGCCGGATGGTGCCGGAGACGCAAAAGACGATAGTGCGCTTGCCCTTTTGGGAGACCGCCTCGCGGAGGGAGCCCGGGCCGCTGTCGTTGAGGTTGGTCACCTCACAGACCGCGCCGCCGCGGCCGCCGCTGGTATAGCGTCCCGCCCCCTCGGCGCCCGGGAAGGCGGGGGTTTGGGCGGGCGTTTTCACCACGCCCGCCGCCAGAAGAAAACAAATGATATTCAGAACACTGTTTCTTGCCATCCACTCTTGTCCTGTCTCTGGGATTCCCTACTGCATCAGCACCATTTTCTTCGTCCAGCTGCGGCCGGCCGCGGTCAGTTTGTAAAAGTAGAGGCCGGAGGAGAGGCCAGCGGCCGCGAATTCGATGCGGTGGCTGCCCGCTCCGTACTGCCCTGACGCCAGCAGGGCGACCTCGCGGCCCAAGGTATCATAGACCACCAGCCGCACTTGCGATGCAGCCGGCAGGGCAAAAGCAATGGTGGTGGCGGGGTTGAAGGGATTGGGATAATTCTGAGAAAGTGCAAAACCTTCGGGCTGCAGGCCGGGCTGCGCGACAGCGGAGGCATTGTTGGTCCAGCGCTTGTCGCCGACCGGACCGCCATCGCTGCCGTAGGTGAGCAGGAGCGAGCCGGCCGGGATGGTGAAATCGCCGTTGGCCGGGTCGGCAAAACCGGGATCCATGCGGATGGTGTCCCTGACGGTGTGGTTCAGCCAGGCCATTTTCGGCCGCAGCTGCCACATGCAGATGTTGGTCATGGTGGCCATGGCGTCGCCCACGGTGGTCTTGATATTGATGGCGGTTTTACTGGTGGTTTCCCAGTTGGTCTGGGTGGAAAAAATCGAATTGGTGATGGTGATCGGTTTGTCGAACGGCACTGCTGTGGCCTTTTCGGTGAGAATGATCTCGCGCATATCGGTCAGCCCCATATTGTACCAGGTGGTGTGGTCGATGACGATCACCGGGTATTCCGTGCTGGCGCTATCGTCATAGCCGCTGAGGCGAAAGCCATAGCTTTTGATGGTATATATCGTGGAATTGCTCACCTGGATGTAATGAGAGCCCACATATTTATAGTGGACCAGCGTGCCCGTGTCGTGGACGATGCTGTTGTTGACGATGGTGGTGTCAACGACGACATTTCCCTTAAGGCTGGTGCCGGCGCCGTCCAGGACATTGCTCAGGAGGTTCTTGACCAGGCAGCTCTCGAGATGGATCTTTTTCAGGGTGGCAGGCTGGGCGACCTCGCCCATATAGCAGCGGACGAGATAGGAGACCTTGGTCACGCCGTCCACAGCGCCGTCGAACTCAAGCCCCGCCAGCAGCAGCGAGGCGTTGTTGCCGACCTGGAAGTACTGGCAGGTGCCTTCAGCGGGATCGGTTAGAATCTTCACGATGGGTTTGATCGAGCCGTCGCCGTCGGCGACGATGGCGATGTTCTTCTCGACGATGGTGCCTAGGGTTTTGTTGACCGACTCGGTGTATTCGGCCCCGGGGATAAGGCGGAAGACGTCGCCGTCATTGGCCGCGGCGAGGGCGGCCGAGAGGGTGCCGTCGCCGGGGGCGACATCGACATAGTTCTGGCCGAAAGCCAGTCCGCTGAGGGCGATGAGGCTGACAGCAATCCTTAGTAATTTTTTCATATCACTTCTCCATGTTAAGTTTCTTGATTTATTATGATTAAATCTCTCACCAAGCCACAAAGCCTCGAAGTTACAAATAAATATATTCTTATGCTCTTCTTTGTGCCTTCGTGCCTTCGTGAGAAATAGTCTCATCTCTGCACGCGCGCGGAGCCGCCGGCGGCGAGGTGCTCCACCTCCTTCAGGGTTGCCGTCGAGGTATCGCCCGGAGTGGTCATGGCCAGGGCGCCGTGGGCCGCGCCGAGGTCGACCGCGCGCTGGGCATCACCGCCGCTTAAAAAACCATAGATCAGGCCGGAGGCAAAGCTGTCACCGCCGCCGACGCGGTCGAGGATGGCCAGATCGCGCCGCTGCGGGGCCTCATGGAACTGTCCGTCGTGCCAGCAGATTGCCCCCCAGTCGTTGAGGCCGGCGCTCTTGACCCCGCGCAGGGTGGTGGCGACCACCCTGAAATTGGGGAATTCGGCCACCGCCCGGGCGATCATCTTCTTAAAGCTGCCGGGATCGAGGTCGACCAGCTTTTCATTTACCCCTTCGACCTCGAGTCCGAGGGCGGCGGAGAAATCCTCCTCGTTGCCGATCATGACATCGACCAGGGGGGCGATGGCGCGGTTGACGGCGCGCGCTTGTTCGGCCCCGCTGATGCTTTTCCAGAGCGAGGGGCGGTAGTTGAGGTCGTAGGAGATGATGGTGTGATGGCGCCGGGCCGCCGCCATCGCCTCGAGGACGACCTCGGCGGTGGTTTCGGAGAGGGCGGCGAAGATGCCGCCGGTATGAAACCAGCGCACCCCCTCCACCCCGAAGAGCTCATCCCAGTCGATCTCGCCGGGTCTGAGCTGCGAGGCGGCGGTGTGGCCGCGGTCGGAGCAGCCAACGGCACCACGCACCCCGAAACCGCGCTCGGTAAAGTTGAGGCCGTTGCGCACGCTGCGGCCGATGCCATCGTAGGGAACCCATTTGATCCAGGCGGTGTCGACCCCGCCCTGGAGGATGAAATCCTCGATCAGTCGTCCGACCGGATTATCGGCGAAGGCGGTGACGATGGCGGTGCGCAGGCCGAAGCAGCGGCGCAGGCCGCGGGCGACGTTATACTCTCCCCCGCCCTCCCAGGCGCGGAAGGAACGCGCGGTGTGGATGCGCTCCTCGCCGGGATCGAGCCGGAGCATCACCTCGCCGAGCGAGACTGCGTCAAATCTGCAGTTGCCGGGGGATTTGATTGTCCATTCAGATGTCATTTTCATCCTTAACAAGAAAACAGGCTCTCACAAAGTTACTCTTGTGAAAGTCAAGTTTTAATTTTTGGAAATTTTCGTATGTCCAAAAATGTTCTTTGAATTATTTTGGTTTTATCCGATATTCAAGCATACCCATGAAGGGGCGAGGACTTGATCTCGGATATGGCGACTGGTTCGCTTTGAGACTGTTCTCGTCCCTTTCTTTTTTGGGATTGTTTTCTGGAAATGGGCGCTTGGTCATCCTGCTTTTGAAACCGGCGGCTATCAAGAAC
>JAKPUX010000030.1 GCA_029554865.1 bacterium
CGAACCGGCGGCGCTTCTCTTTAATAAATCAGGCTACCCCCCGAAATCTCGTTCCCACCCAAAGATAATTAATTAAAAAAATAAATGTTATCTGCCATAAATACCTTGTAAAATAAATGGCCTCATGAAGAGGGCACAGGCTGTGGGTAGGCTGGAAATGGTATGGAGGGATTGGAGTACGCGGCGCCAGGCGTCAGGTGGGAGCCAGATTTCGGGGGTACCCTCTTTAATAAATTCCTTGCTACTCTATATTAATATGTTTAAGTTAAATTCTGCAGCAGCCGTCCTCCGGCGGCCGGAAAACTGAACAGAAGCAAAACGGGCAGCAGCGGAATGAGCCACGACAATCTGAGCGAAACAGAGCTGGTCAATCGGGCAGTGGCGGGCGACCGGGAGGCGATGGGCCAGATCGTGACCCGGAACGAACGCCTGGTCTACAGCACAGCCCTGCGGCTTCTCGCCGACCCGGTCGAGGCCGAGTGTGTGCTGCAGGAGACCTTTCTCAAGGTGGTGCAGGCCCTGCCCGAGTTCAAGGGCGGATCCTCGCTCTCGACCTGGATCTTCCGCATCGCCACCAACTATGCCCTGATGCGGCTGCGCGCACGCAAGAAAGAGGGCGGATCGCTGGATGATGTGGAGAGCAAGGTGAGCCAGGAGACCCTCGAGGCTTTCAATCGCTCGATCGGCAACAATCCCCTGCATGCCGTGATGAATGAGGAGCTGCGCCAGGCCATGGAGGAGGCGATCGCCGCCCTGCCGCCCAAATTCCGTTCCGTTTTCGTCCTCAAGGACATCGAAGGCTTTTCCCTCAAAGAGATCGCAGAGATGCTGGGGATCAGCCTGGCTGCGGTCAAGACCAACCTGCATCGCGCCCGCCTCTTTCTCCGCGACCGCCTGGCTGAATTCAGCAACTAGCCCCGGGGTATCAGACCGCTGTCCGCATCATGCAGGTCCGGTCTTTGCCCGGGCGCCGCGATGAATCCGCGGGCCCCTGCACCACCGCATCCGCGCATCGGAACAAGCCTGGCGGTGGCGCTGTTAATACATAAAATAGCGCTTGACAAATAATCGCTTCGTGAGTACATTGAATTATCAGCAGGTTGAATCATCATCGTGCATCCGAGGGGTTACATGAAAAAGCTCTTCCTGTTACCAACCGTACTGCTCGCGGTTCTTTTCTCCTCCCCACTCCTCTCCCAGAGCAGACCCACTATCGCCGTCCTCACCCTCGAGGCCAAGAATGTCGGTCAGGAAACCGCTGATGCGGTGGCTGACATCCTCAGCACCGAGCTTTTCAACTCCCAGCGTTTCAAGGTCATCGAGCGCCAGGCGATCCTGCGCATCCTTGAGGAGCAAAAGCTGCAGATGACGGGCGTGACCGATATGGGCAAGGCTGTGGAGATCGGCAAGATCCTCAACGTCGAAAAGATCCTCATCGGCAGCGTCAGCCGGCTCGGTGAGAGCTATATCATCAACACCCGCCTGGTCGATGTCAAGACCGCCGCGCTGGAGGTGGCCCAGAATGTCACCAGCAAGCGCGGCGAGGAAGGGCTGACCGGGGCGATCACCGATCTGGTGGAAAAACTCTCGGAAAAGGTCCAGGTCGAGGGATCGATCATCCGCATCAAGGGCGAGGTCATCCTCGTGGATCTTGGCGTCAACCACGGCATGTCGGAAAACCAGGAGGTAAGGGTCGTGCGTCTGGGGGATGTGGTCACCGATCTGGGCGGGACGGTGATCGGCCAGGCGGAGGATTTGATCGGCAGCCTTGTTCTGACCGCTGTCAAGGGGGATTATTCGGAGGCGCGTATCGGTGTGGCCAAAACACCCTTTCGGGTAGGTGACAAGGTGCGGATCGCCAGCGGGCGGATCGAGATCGAGCCCGTCAAGCCCCCTGAGGAGAAACCGGTCACTAAAAAGAGTGACAAACCGAAGAAAAACGCGGATCCGGGGCAGGCGGTCAGCACCCCCCCGGTCTTTTAATCCCGAAGAGGAGGGAGCGGTATGAAAAAGCAACTCTATGTGACGGTCCTGATCGGACTCTTGCTGCTGGCGGGCAGCGTTCTCGGGCAGAATGCGACCACCTATACCGTTGGCGCCGGGGTGTGGATGCCAGGCTACTCGCTCATCTATACGGGAAGTCAGGATGATATGGAGGACTATGAGCTCGGCAGCGGCACCTATTTCGGTCCCTATCTGGCCGTCAACCACGGGCGCTGGAATTTCGGGGCTTCGCTGCTGGTCGGGACGCTCAGCCCGGATGACAAGGAGATGCTCTGGGAGGGCTACGAAGCCAAACGCACCGACATCAACCTGACGGTGGGCTATAGGGTGATCAGCACCCCCAGTGTGAGCGGCAATGTTTTTGCCGGCCTCAAGTATGTGAGCGAGACGGCGACCGCTGATTCCTGGCTGTGGTCGGGTTATGACATCGACACCTGGGAGTTCATGCAGTGGTATGACGAGTTCGACGCCACCACCACAGGCACACTTTACGGCGCCGGGGCCTCGCTGGTTGTCCCCTTTGGCACCTCCAGCTTCTATGCCTACGGCTCCATGGCCTATCTCCTCGGCAGCATGGACGTTGAAAACAACCTCGGCGCCACCGGAATTAATCCCGAAGGCTACTCCTCCTGGGATGAGTCCTATGATCTTCATCTTTTCGCCCTCACCGCCGGCCTCGGCTATCGTTTCCCGGACGGCATCGGCATCAATATCGGCTATCGCGGGGATCTCTTTGGTCAGGATGATTCCGATGAGTCCGATTATTCCCAGCGGCTTTCGGGACTGGTGCTCAACGCCTCCTACACCTTTTAGTCCCGCAGTCCAGGGAAAGGGCATCAGGAAGCCTGCCTGCGGGCAGGCTTTTCTGTATCAGCGGGAGATGAGGCGGTTTTCACTGTTAACAATTTTCCGGAGTGTAAGATGATAAAAAAGGCCGACGTGTTCTGGACGCTTGCAGCCCTCACCCTGGTGATTGCGTTTCCGGCCCGGGCGGACAAGTCCTATACCATCGGGCCGGTCCGGATCGAGGCCTGGCTTGAGCAGGACGGATCCCTGCGGGTGGAGGAGGAGCGGAGCTACGATTTCAGCGGCAGCTTCCATTATGCCTTTCGCTCCCTGCCCCTGCGCGAGGGGGTGCACTACAGCGATTTCGTCGTTCTCGAGGGTGCTCAGGCCTATATCGAGCAAGCGGGCGATGATCCCGGCTCCTTTGCGGTGAGGCAGGAGGAGGGCTTGATCGAGGTGCGCTGGTTTTTTTCAGCCCGGGATGAGCGCCGCACCTTTATCTTCCGTTACCGGCTGACCGGGGCGGTCGCCCGCCACGAGGATGCCGGACTTTTTTATTACCAGTTCATCGGCAAGGACTGGGGCCAGAGGCAGAGGGATGTGAGCCTGACCCTTCATCCCCCGCAGGAGGGCAGCGGGGGTGAGGTGCTGCACTGGCTGCATGGCCCGCTCTGGGCCCGTTCGGCCATCCAGCCCTCCGGGCGGATCACCGCAACCTGCACGGAGCTGCCGGCGCGGGTTTTTCTGGAGGTGCGCGCCCTCTATCCCTCCGCATGGTTTCCGGGGATGGCGGTCACAGCCGGTACGGTGCGTCCCGGCATCCTCGCCGAGGAGGCGCGCTGGGCCGCTGAAGCCAACGCCTTGCGCCAGAAAGAGGAGGCGAAGCAGGCCGTGCGCGCGGTGCGGCGTGTGGAGGGGCGCTATTATGCCGGCGTGCTGGCCCTCATCGGCCTTGGCATCTGGTACTATTTCTTCCGCAGCTACCGCAAGCGGCCGGTGGTGCATGATTTCATCCCCAAAGAGAGCCCCGAGATCCCGGACGAGACCCCGCCGGCGCTGGTCGGCTATTTGCTCAGCAGCCGGATGATCACCGGCGGGGCCCTGCTCGCCACCCTCTACGACCTGGCGCGGCGGGGTTTTGTCCGCATCAGCGAAAAGGTGAGCGAAGGCCGCGGGCTCTTCGGCGGCAAGAAGAGCGATTATATGCTCACCCTGCAGAGTGATGAGGCCAGGGCGCGCCGCGGCGAGCTGCAGGAGTATGAATCCGGGCTGCTCGATTTCATCTTCAATGATCTCTCCGGGGGGGAGAGTGAGGTTGCGCTCAAGGCTTTCAGCAAGCAGGCCAGCAAGATGCAGAAATTTTTCGGGGAGTGGCAGAAGATCGTGAAAAAAACCGCCGAGGCGGCCGGCTGGTACGACCAGCGCAGCCGGAGCGGCATGTATCGCGCCATGGCCTGCTGCGGCGTCGGCATGGTGGTGAGTTTACTGCTCTCGATCTGGTACGCCCCCTGGACGCTGGCGGCCGCGGCCCTCTTTCTCGCCCTGCTGATCGGGGCTGCGGGCATCCTTCATCGCACCGAGGAGGGGGAGCGCAAGTTCAAGCGCTGGAAGGCCCTCTCCCGCTACATGCGCGGCAAGGGCATGATGCAGAGTCCGCAGGGGAGCCTGCTCGACCGCATCGACCGCTATTTCGTCTATGCTCCGGTGCTCGGGGCGGGCAAGCCGCAGTACCAGGCCCTCGCCAACCAGATTCCCGAGGGGCAGCATGCAGTCTATATGCCCTGGTTCCTCTATACCTCGAGCGGCGGGGCGGCCGGCCATGCCGAGTCCTTCGCCCAGGCCTTCACCGCCATGACCACGACGATGAGCTCCTCCGGCGGGGTCGGGGGCGGGGCGAGCGTGGGAGGCGGTGGGGGGGCTGGAGGCGGGGGCGGGGGAGCGGGTTGAGACGGGCACCCGAGGGGGAGGCTGCAGAATCGAGCCGTTTTTTGCCTTGGTTTTTTGCGATTTAATGCGTATTATCTACAGAAATAAACAAGCGGATTTCGATCACTGATTTTAAGGAGGTCAGCGTGCCCATACAAGATAACCAGGTCGTCACCATCCAGTATAATCTCACCGATGCGGACGGCAACCTGCTCGATACCACCTATGAAGAGGGGCCGATGGAATTCATCACCGGTTCCGGCGAGCTCCTGCCCAAACTGGAAGCAGAGATCATCACCATGCCCCTGAACGGCAAGAAAAAGATCGTCCTCCAGCCGGCCGAGGCCTATGGCGATTACGATCCCGAGGATATCCAGGTGGTCAAGCGGGACGAGCTGCCCGATGATATCGAGCTGGAGATCGGCACCGAGCTTCTCGCCGAGGTCGAGGAAGATGCGGAGGAAGAACTCTCCTGCTTCATCAGCAAGATTGACGGCGACGAGATCACCCTCGATTTCAACCACCCCCTGGCGGGCAAGAGCCTCCATTTCGAGGTGGAACTGACCGGCATGCGTCCGGCCACCCAGGAGGAGCTCGAACACGGCCACGTCCACGGTGACGAAGAGTTCGAATAAACCGATGCGCTGTGCGCGTCAGGCCGGAGGTTATCCCCCTCCGGCCTTTTTTTTATGCCCCGGCGCGAATGGCGTTCATACTACGCTCCAGCGAATGGTGAAAAGTTCGCTCACCTCGCTCTTCTGGGCCACCCGCTTCTCGAGCATGGCGATGAGGGTGTCGCGCTTGATGCCGGTCTCATCCTCGACCTGGAAAATCCTCTGGCGCAGGCGCCGCTTCTTCTGTTCCAGCTCCTGGAGCTGGCGCTGCAGCTGATGCTGCTCGAGGGGGATTCGGGTGCGGCGGGAGAGCCGGCTGAGCCGGCGGATTTCCTTTTTAATCTCGTCCAGCTCGCTTTCGACCGCCTCGGCCGCCTCGTCGGCCCAGGTTTCGAGGCGTTCACACTCCTCATTGAAGAGGGTGTTGTTCCACTCCTGGGAGTGATGGCTGAGGCTTTTGATCTGTTTTTCACTTTCCCTGGCCAGTTTTTTGAGCACCGCCTCCGCAGGGGGCTGAACCGGCATGACCGCACCCCGGCAGTAGAAGAGATGCTCGCAGAGTTCCCCGTCCAGGATGCGCCCCTGGTCGTCAACGGCGGCGAAGATGAGATGCTCCTCGCGTTCAAGGCTGTCGATCTCCAGTTTTCCCAGGGAGAGCCAGCCGCTGCGTCCCCTCAGGGCTTCAACCATCGAAATCCGCGTCGGATGGTGGCTGATGTCGAAAAAGAGGTGAGCGACCGGTGTGGCCGTGCGTTTGCCCGCCGCGAGGACGAATTCGCCGAGGGGATGGGAGAGACGGTAGAGGGCTTCATCGTCGACCGGGGCCCGGCTGCGGGAGACCAGGGCGTAGCGGCCGGAGGGGACCTGGGCGAGGGGTGACTGAACCAGATCGAACTGGAGGCCGGCGTCGTTGAAGCGGGCCTGGTCGGCGAGCTGATAGCGGGTCAGCTCCCAGAAGAAATGGCCGATGCGGTTGAGCTGCTGGCGGGCGTCCTCCAGCCGGGTGCGCAGCCGCGCCTGGACATCCTGGTCGAAATGTTCGAGCAAGAGGCGGCGGGTCTTGTCGAGCTGATGGGTGATGCTCTGCTCCATCTCCTGCTGGAGGGCGGAAAAGGCGGCGTCGATTTCATCGCGGGTGCGGCAGCGCTGGTAGAGATCGAGGATGCGGGCCTCGAAATCGACGCCCGATTCGATCTGGCCGAGGATCTCGTCGGAGGCCCCGAAGACCCCGTTGAAGAGGTTGAATTTCTGCTCGAGCAGTTCATAGACGCGCTGGTCGGCCTGATTCCGCGTATTGATAAAGTTGATCACCACCACATCGTGCTTCTGGCCGTAGCGGTGGCAGCGGCCGATGCGTTGTTCGATGCGCTGGGGATTCCAGGGCAGGTCGTAGTTGATGACCAGGCTGCAGAACTGCAGGTTGAGCCCCTCTGCGGCCGCCTCGGTGGCGATCATAATCTGGGCCTGGTCGCGGAAGTGGTCGACCAAGGCGGTGCGGATGTCGATCTGGCGGGAGCCGCCGCTGCGCTGCTCGCTGGAGCGGCGGGCCAGCCATTCCTGGTAGATGGCAGCCGATTCCGCATCGTTGTTGCTGCCGTTGAAGAGGACGATACGGCCCCTGTAGCCGATGCGGAGGAGATGCCGGTATATGTACTCCTGCGTGCGCCGCGACTCGGTGAAGATGAGGGCTTTTTCCGGGGCGCCCATCTTTTTCATCTCCGCGAAACCGCATTCCAGGGCCTGGCCGAGCTTTTCGGCCTTGCTCTCCAGGGCGATGGCCCCGGCGGCGGCGATAAAACCCTCCAGCAGACGGATCTCCTCAGCCAGCCGGACGGGATCGGCCTCCCCGTCGGCCCCACCCTCACCCCCTGCATCACTCTCCTCGATGTAATCGCTCTCCAGCTCCTCCCCCTGGATGAGTCCGTCGATAAAGCCGGCGTCAGGCTGCTGGCCGCGCTGCATCAGTTCGAGGCGGCTGCGCATGGCCGTGAGGGTGCCGGCGACCGCATAGGCCGAGGAGGCGAGCAGCTTGCGCAGGATGAGGATGAGAAGATGGCGCTGCTGGCGCGGCACGGCCAGGGTCTCCTCGCGCGCAAGATAGTCGGAGAGGGCGTCGTAAAGAGATTGCTCCGCCTCATTGGGAGTGAATGGGAGGGTGATGGCGCGCCGCTCGGTGTACTGGATGTATTCTGCGACCTGGCTGCGCAGGGTGCGCTTGCAGAAGGAGGTGAGACGCTCGCGCAGCTCGGCGTGGTCGGGTTTGGGCCCGCCGAAGCGGCTGCGAAAGGCCTCGACTTCGCCGAAGATATGGCTGTCGATAAGGGTGGCCAGCCCGTAGAGTTCGAGCAGGGAATTCTGCAGGGGAGTGGCGGTGAGGAGCAGCTTCTGCCGCTCGCTGAGGGCCCACTGGATCTCCTGGGCCATTTTGCTCCCCGTCTGGTAGACGTTGCGCAGTTTGTGGGCCTCGTCGATGACGACCAGGTCCCAGGGGATGGTCCGCAGCAGGGCGCCGTGACGGCTGGCGAAATGGATGGAGGTGATCAACACCAGGGGTTGGTCGAAGGGATTGGCCTTGCCCTCGCGCTGAACCTGACGCATGGTGCGGGCGTCGATGATGCGGTTGGGGAGGTGAAATTTCTCCGTCAGCTCCAGGCCCCACTGCACCCTGAGGGCAGCCGGACAGATGATCAGAAGCCTGCGGCGGCGTTCGGCCCAGTACTGGCAGAGGACCAGTCCCGCCTCGATGGTCTTGCCCAGCCCGACCTCATCGGCGAGGATCACCCCCCTGGAGAGTGGGGAGCGCAGGGCGAAAAGCGCAGCCTCGAGCTGATGGGGATTGAGGTCGACATGGGCGTCGAAGAGGGAGTGCGAGATCTTGCCCAGGAGATCGCCGCGGTAGTGCTGCGTCAGGGCGTGGGCATAGAATTTGGCATGAAATGCGGTGGACATGGCGCTTTATTCCCGGATATTGGCGGATGTCGATGGATAGAGGGGCGAGAGCGGCGGATCGAGGCGGCTCACTCTCCCAGTTTGAACCAGGAGGCGACATCGGGGGCGAGGACCCCGGATGCGCGCAGGCAGCGGAATTCGTTGGTGGATGGGGAGTAGGAATAATCCTTCTCCCACTCGCCGGCCCGGGCGGTGGTCTCGCGGATGGCGGCGAGGATAAAATCGATCTCGGCGTCGGTCATGGTGGGATGGATGGAGAGGCGGACCCATCCCGGCTTGCTGCTGAGGTCTCCGTGGTCGATCTGTTCGGCGATGCGGTGGGAGCGGTGGGGATCGACATGGAGCAGATAATGGCCGTAGGTGCCGGCGCAGGAACAGCCCCCGCGCACCTGGATGCCGAAACGGTCATTGAGCAGCTTGACGAAGAGGTTGTAGTGGATCTTTTCCGAGTAAAAAGAAAAGATGCCGAGGCGTTCCTCGATGTGGTCGGCGAGGAGATGGAGGTCGGGGATGGCGCGCAGCCCGGCGAAGAGGCGGGCTTTGATCTCTTCTTCACGGGCGAGCATATCGGCCACCCCCATCCGCTCCTTGAGTTCGATGGCGAGGGCGGCGCGGATGGCCTGGAGGAAGCCGGGCGTGCCCCCGTCCTCGCGCGCCTCGATATTGTCCACGAAGCTGTGTTCTCCCCAGGGATTGGTCCAGTTGACGGTTCCGCCGCCGGGCTGGTCCGGCACCCTCAGGGTGTAGAGCGAGGCGTCGAAAAGAAGGATCCCCGCACTGCCCGGTCCGCCGAGGAACTTGTGGGGACTGAAAAAGATGGCATCCAGCCTGGCCAGGGGGTCGGCCGGATGCATGTCGATGGCGACATAGGGGGCGGAGGCGGCGAAATCGACAAAGCACAGGCCGCCGTGCTCGTGCATGATGCGGGCCATCTCGTGATAGGGGGTGCAGATGCCGGTGACGTTGGAGCAGGCGGTGAAGGTGCCGATCTTCATCTGCCGGTCGCGGTGGATGCGCAGCAGGCGTTCGAGATCGTCGAGATTGACCCTGCCCTGTGCATCCGGTTCGATCACCTCGACATCGGCGATGCTTTCCAGCCAGGAGGTCTGGTTGGAGTGGTGCTCCATGTGGGTGATAAAGACCACCGGGCGGGACTTTTGTGGAAGATAGAGATAGTCTGCCAGCTGCTCAGGGAGGCGCAGGCCGAGGATGCGCTGCCACTTGTTCACAGCGGCGGTCATGCCGGCACCGGTGGCGATGAGCATATCATCGGGGCCGGCATGGACATGCCGCTTGATGCGCTCCTGGGCAAGATGATAAGCCCGGGTCATGCTGGTGCCGGTGATACTCGATTCCGAATGGGTGTTGCCGACAAAGGGGCCGAAACGGCCGGACATGGCCTCCTCGATCGGCCGGTAGAGGCGCCCGCTCGCGGTCCAGTCCGCATAGACGATGCGATGCTCGCCGTAGGCGGTCGCAAAACTCTGATTGTATCCGATGATGTGGTCGCGGAAGGGGGCGAAGCGGCTTTCGAGCGTGCCCGGCATGGAACTCCTGCTGAAATGGGTTCTCTCTCTATACACCCATATTGTAACAAAAATCTCCGACAGGAACAACGATTTTCTTGCCCCCATAAAGAGGTTGGCCGGCGGCTGCAGGGGTCGGGGATGAACATTTGTTAAAATAATGTAAAAAATGCTTGACAAAAGCAAACATATGTGCTATATTTAGGTGAACAAATGTTCTGCTAACCTGATCAAGAGTTCACCCATGTCCGACACATTGACTCCAAAACAGCGCCAGGTGCTTGAAGCCATCCGGCGATTCCAGCAGGAAAAGGGCTATCCCCCCACGGTGCGCGAGCTCGCGGAGCTCTTCGGCCAGCTCTCCACAGCGGGGATGCACAAGATCCTCATGACCCTCCAGGAAAAGGGGGTGCTCAGCCGCCGTGAAGGGACCAAGTCGCGCTCCTATCACATCATCGGCGAGGAGCCGGGCGAAGGCCCGGCCGGCCGCGCCCGCCCCTGCCCCATCATCGGTGAGGTTGTGGCCGGCATGCCCGAACTGGCCCTCGAGGAGCGGGAAGGCGATCTCTATCTCGACTCGGACTGGGTGGGCAAGGAGGATATCTTTCTGCTCAGGGTGCGCGGCCACAGCATGATCGACGCCGACATCCGCGACGGCGACCTGCTCGCCGTGCAGATCACCCAGAGCTGCCGCAACGGCGAGATCATCATCGCCCTGCTCGACGACGAGGCCACGGTCAAACGCTTTTACAAGGAGAAAGACCGGGTGCGCCTCCAACCCGAAAACCAGACCATGCAGCCCATCTACATCCCCATCGATGATCCCGGCTTCCGCATCATCGGCAAGGTCAAGGGGCTGCTGCGCAGATATCATTAATCATCGGAGCCGATATGGCAACCCTTGCAGAGACCATTCAGATCGAGCAGCCGCGCCCCCGCCCCCGCACGGAACTTCAGGAACCGGCCCTGCTCATGCGCACCGCCAGCCGCCGCGTCAGCAGCTGGTTCACCACCCTGGAAGAGCGCCACAACATCACCGCCGGCGAGGTGATGGACTATCTCGTCCAGCGAGAACCCCGGATCAAGGAGCAGCTGGACCGTCTCTGGGCGCTCGTCGACTGCGACGTCCAGGGCCGCTATCTCGAAGGCGTGCTCGATGAGAACGATTTCCGCCTCTGGCGCCAGCACCTGCGCGAATGGCTCAACCTGCTCCACTCCGCCCTGGCCCTGGTCCGCCTCCATCGCAGCAGCGATGCCGAGGGGGATTTTGCCATCGCCGCCGGCGCTCTCACCCCGGCGGCGGCCTGACGCCCCGGGGTTGAACCGTTCTTCGACCTGACGATTTGTAAAGGCAGTGATCTATGGCAAAAAGCATTAGAACCGATTGGGCCGCCTACTGGGACCAATTTGATGATCTCGATGAACTCCAATCCAAATCCTTCAACCTCGACGACACCCTGATCGAAATTGAAAGGTATGCCGGCTGCAAACTCCTCAGCGGCGACCAGATGCAGATCATCATGGCCCTCGAAGAGCGCATCCGCGAAGTGAGCAAACGCTCAGGCCAGGGCGCTGTGAGCGCCCAGTACAGCCTCTTCGACTGAACCCGAATTTCCCCGCCATCCCCTCCCGGCGCCCCGCCGGGACGACGCCCCCTCTGCGGCGCAGCCACCTGCGCTGCGCCGCAGAGTCCCCCTTGCCCGGTCCGGCCTGTGTTCGTGCGCCCGCCTCTGCTTCCCCGGCGCAGGCCGGGCCGGGATGACCAGCCCTCGCCTCTCCCTCCAGCCAGCCAACCTACACCCGCCGATTAAAACAGGCTACCCCCCGAAATCTCGTTCCCACCCAAAGATAATTAATTAAAAAAATAAAATATTATCTGCCATAAATACCTTGTAAAATAAATGGCCTCATGAAGAGGGCACAGGCTGTGAGTAGGCTGGAAATGGTATGGAGGGATTGGAGTACGCGGCGCCAGGCGTCAGGTGGGAGCCAGATTTCGGGGGTACCCCGCCGATTAAAACCGTTGACTATTTTCAAGCAATTGCCTATATTTCTGTTTATGGTTAAATTATAATAGTTACAGCGATGATGACCGGCATCCTCCCGGAGCGGCCCCCTGACTGGCAGCAAGCCGTCAGACCGGCCGCAGCCGTTCCCCGGCAAAGCCCAAGAAAGGTTCGACCCTCCATGAGCTCTCGCGAACTCGAGAAAATCTACGATCCCACCCTGGTGGAAGACCGCTGGTACGCCTTTTGGGAAGAAAACCACCTCTTCCACGCCGATGCCCGCTCCGACCGGGAGAGCTATACCATCATGATCCCTCCGCCCAACGTGACCGGCATGCTCACCATGGGTCATATCCTCAATAACACCATCCAGGACCTCCTCATCCGCTGGAAAAAAATGCAGGGCTATGAAACCCTGTGGATGCCCGGCACCGACCACGCCGGCATCGCCACCCAGAACAAGGTGGAGGCGGCCCTGCGCCAGGAGGGGGAGACCCGCTACACCCTCGGCCGCGAAAAGTTCCTCGAGCGCGTCTGGGAGTGGCGGGAAAAGTACGGTGGAATCATCTTCCAGCAGCTGCGCAAACTCGGCGCCGCCTGCGACTGGGAGAGGGAATGCTTCACCATGGACGAGGGTTTGAGCCAGGCAGTGCGCGAGGTTTTTGTCAGCCTCTATGAAAAAGGGCTGATCTACAAGGGCAACCGCCTTATCAACTGGTGCCCGAGCTGCCGTACCGCCCTCGCCGACGAGGAGGTCAATTCGATCGAGGAGGAGGGGAGGCTCTGGAACATCGCCTACCCCCTTGCGGAGGGGGAGGGCGAGATCATCGTCGCCACCACCCGGCCCGAAACCATGCTCGGCGACACCGCAGTGGCAGTCAACCCCGCCGACGAGCGCTATCAGCACCTCATCGGCAAAAAGGTCATCCTGCCCCTGGCCAATCGGGCCATCCCGGTCGTCGCTGACGAACACGCCGATCCGGCCTTCGGCAGCGGCGCGGTCAAGATCACCCCGGCCCACGATTTCAACGATTTTGAGGTCGGCCAGCGCCATGGCCTCGAGCTGGTGCAGGTCATCGGTCCGGACGGCCGCATGAACGCCGCCGCCGGGCTTTATGAGGGGCTCGACCGCTTTGAGGCGCGTAAAAAAATCCTCGCCGATCTGCAGGCGGGCGGCCTCTTGCGCGGCGAGATCAGGAAGAACATCCCGGTGCCGCACTGCTACCGTTCCGGTGATGTCATTGAGCCCCATCTCTCGGAGCAGTGGTACGTCCGGATGGCCCCCCTGGCGGAGCCCGCCCTCGAGGCAGTGCGCTCCGGCCGTATCAAATTCTATCCCCGCCACTGGGAGGAGACCTATTTTCACTGGATGACCAACATCCGCGACTGGTGCATCAGCCGGCAGATCTGGTGGGGCCATCGCGTGCCGGTCTGGTACTGCGACCAGGGCCACACCATCGTTCGCCGCGAAGCCCCGGCCTCCTGCCCGGAGTGCGGCAGCACGGCGCTGCGCCAGGATGAGGATGTGCTCGACACCTGGTTCAGCTCCTGGCTCTGGCCCTTCAGCACCCTGGGCTGGCCGGAGAAGAGCGAGGAGTTGAAAAAATTCTTCCCCTCTGATACCCTGGTGACCGGTCCGGACATCATCTTTTTCTGGGTGGCGCGCATGATCATGGCCTCGCTGGAGTTCATGGGAGATATCCCCTTCCGGCAGGTCTATTTCAACGGCATGATCCGCGACCTCGAGGGCCGCAAGATGTCCAAGTCGCTTGGCAACTCGCCCGATCCCTTTTGGCTCATCCGCGGCGCCGCCGCCGCCGATATCGGCGAGTTCAGCAAGCTCAACGCCAGCTACCGCAGCGGAGTGCCCGCCTACGGAGCGGATGCCATCCGCCTCACCATGGTCTATTTGACCCCCCTGGGCGGGGATGTCCGCTTTGACCATACCCTGGTGGAGATGGGCCAAAAGTTCGCCAACAAGCTCTGGAATGCCGCCCGCTTTATCCTTATGAACCTGGATGATGAGGAAACCCTTCTGCCTGTCGCAGAGATCCCGGCGGTGGAGATGGAGCTGGCCGACCGCTGGATCCTCAGCCGCCTGCATCGGGCCCTGGCCGAGGTGGAGAGGGCTCTGCAGGAGTTCCGACTCAACGATGCCACGCGGGCCGTGTATGATTTCATCTGGGGCGAGTACTGCGATTGGTACCTTGAGTTGATCAAGAAGCGCCTTTACGATGAGGCCGACCCCGCAGCGAGGCGGGTGGCCCGTTCGCTGGCGACCCATGTGCTCGAAAGCAGCGTGCGCATGCTCCATCCCTTCATGCCTTTCATCACCGAGGAGATCTGGCAGCACCTGCCCGCGGAGTACCAGGAGGAAAAGCCCGTCCGCACTATCATGCTGCAGAGCTACCCAAAGGCCGATGCGGCCCTGCTGGATGAGACAGCGGAGCAGGAGATGTCAGTGATGCAGCAGGTGATCGGGGCGGTGCGCAACATCCGCGGTGAAATGAATGTCCCGCCAGCCCGCGAGGCCGATCTGATCATCAACAGCGCCGCCGCGGCCCCCCTCGAGCTGATCGAGCGCAATGGTGGCTACCTGCACAAGCTCGCGCGCGTCGGCCGGATCCTGTACAATCAGCCGCGCCCGGCCGCTGCGGCCAGCGCCGTGGCGCAGGGGATTGAGATCCTCGTCCCCCTGGCCGGCCTGATCGATGTCGATCGTGAGAGGGGCCGTCTCGAAAAGGAGATCGCCCGTCTCGAGGGGCAGCTCTTCGGACTGACCCAGAAGCTGATGAACCGGGATTTTATCGCCCGGGCCCCGAAAGAGGTGATCGAGAAGGAGGAGAAGAAGCGCTCTGATTACTCGCTCACCCTGGAAAAGCTGCGCGCAAGCCTGCAGAGCATCGCGGGTGAATGACACCTGCAGCCTTTGACCGGCAAGGGGCGAGGCGGCTGCTCCAAACCATCAACGCAACACTATAGGAGATTGCAATGGAACATCCATTCTGGCTGGTCCTGTTTGTCACCCTGCTGCCACTGCTGGCCCTGGCGGCGGAGCCGAAAATCGCCGTCACCGTCTATAACGAGGATTTGGCCCTGGTGCGTGAGGCGCGCAGCCTGAAGCTGGTCAAGGGGAGCCAGTCCTATGCCTACAGCGGCGTGGCGGCCCAGATCGACGCCACCACGGTCCATTTTCGCGCCGTCGATCCATCGGCCGGCATCACCCTGCTCGAGCAGGACTATGAGTTCGATCTGGTGGGAACCGAGAGGCTGCTGCAAAAGTATATTGATGAGCAGGTGATCGCGACCGCGGAGAACGGGGCGGTTCACAGCGGCAAGCTGCTCAGCGCCCAGGATGGGGATATCGTCCTGCTGGACAGCGGCGGCAAGGTGCAGGCCCTCAAGGCCGCCAAGCTGCAGAGCGTCGAGTTCCCCTCGTTGCCCGAGGGGCTGCGCACGAGACCGACCCTGGTCTGGCTGCTCGAGAGCAGCAAGGCCGGCGATCATGAGACCGAGATCAGCTATCTGACCGGCGGCCTGAGCTGGCACGCCGAATATGTCGCCGTGCTCGAGGCGGCGGAGAACGCCGCCCAGCTCAACGGCTGGGTCTCGATCGACAATCAGTCGGGCGCGACCTACACTGACGCCCGGGTCAAACTGGTCGCCGGTGACGTCAACCGCATCCAGCCGGAGCCGCAGGTGCGCGCCATGTTCCGCAAAGAAGCAGCCATGGCGATGGATTCCCAGTTCGAGGAGAAGGCCCTTTTCGAGTATCACCTCTATACCCTGCAGCGTCCGGCCACCCTCAAGGACAAGCAGATCAAACAGCTCTCGCTCTTTCCGGCCGCGCACACCCCGGTGACCAAGCTCTATTCGTACGACGGGGCTTTCGACGGCAGCAAGGTCAAGGTCAAACTCGAGTTCAAAAACAGCCAGGCCAACGGATTGGGCATGCCCCTGCCCAAGGGTGTGGTGCGCGTCTACAAGCAGGATACCGACGGCGCCCAGGAATTCATTGGCGAGGATCGCCTCGACCACACTCCCAAGGATGAAAAGGTGCGCCTCAGCCTCGGCAATGCCTTCGACATCGTCGGCGAGCGCATCGTCAAGGATGTGCGCGAAGTCTCCCGCAGCTCCCGTCAGGAGACGGTGCAGATCAAACTGCGCAATCACAAGAGCGAAGAGGTGGTCGTCAACGTCATCGAACATTTTGGCGGCGACTGGAGCTTCATCGGCAAGACGCCGACCATCGCCGTCAAGGAGGCGGGCAAGGCCGAGTTCCAGGTGCGCGTGCCGGCCGGCGAAGAAACGGCATTCGAGTATACGGTGCTCTACAAATGAGGCCCGGTCGGGCGGTCTGAGCGAGGGAGCCGGTGAACACGAGCCCCAAAACTGCCCTGGAGTGGCCTGTCGACCGCATTCCGGGCATTGGCCAGAAGCGGGCAACCGCCCTGCAGAATGCAGGCCTCTATACGATCGGCGACCTGGTCTACTATTTCCCGCGGCGTTATCTCGACCGATCGACAGTGACCCGGATCAACCGCCTCAAGCCTGACCAGGAGGTGACCGTAGTCGCCAGGGTGATCCAGTTCACTGTGCAAAAGGGGCGGCGCAGCCGCTTCGTCCTTGTCGTCGGCGATGGCACCGGTTTTCTGCATTGTATCTGGTTCTCGCGGCTTCCCTACTGGTACAAGGCCTTCAAACCGGGCGAGTGGCTCGCCCTGAGCGGCAAGGTGGGCTTTTTCAAGGGACTGCAGATGGTTCATCCGGAGTTCGACCGCCTCGGTGTGACCGGGGAGGGCGAGCAGGTCCACACCGGCAAGATCATCCCGCTCTACCCCTCGAGCGAGCCCCTTGGCCAGGCGGGCTTTGACAGCCGCGGCTTCCGCCGCATTCTGCACACAGTGCTGAAGAACTGGGGCGATCAGATCGACGAGACCATCCCCGCGGAGCTGGCGGAGCGGCTGGGGCTGGCGCCCCTGCGCCAGGCGCTCTCGGCCATCCATTTCCCGGCCGATTTTGCCACCCTCCAGGCCGCCCGGATGCGCCTCAAGTTTGACGAGCTCTTTTTCATGGAGCTTTTAGTGGCGCTGCGCCGCCGGCATCAGCAGGAGGGCACAGGGGGGATCCGCTTTGAAAAGGTGGGCGAACTCACCCGGCGGCTGGTCGAATCCCTGCCTTTCGCCCTCACCGGCGCCCAGAAGCGGGTGCTGCGCCAGATCCGCGCCGACATGAAGAGCCCGCGGCCCATGCACCGGCTGCTGCAGGGCGATGTCGGTTCGGGCAAGACGGTGGTTGCCCTTATCACCATGCTGATCGCCGTCGAGAATGGCTATCAGGCCGCCCTGATGGCCCCGACCGAGATCCTGGCCGAGCAGCACTATCTCACGATCAAGGAGATGCTGCGTGAGCTCGAGGTCGAGGTGGTCCTGCTGGTCGGGGGGCAGGGACGGAGCGAGCGCGGGGAACTGCTCGACCGCATCGCCTCCGGAGAGGCACGCATCATTATCGGCACCCACGCCCTGATCCAGGAGTCGGTCGATTTTCATCAGCTCGGTCTGGTGGTGATCGACGAACAGCACCGATTCGGGGTGATGCAGCGGGCGACGCTGCGGGAGAAGGGGCTCAATCCCGATCTGCTGGTGATGACGGCCACACCGATACCGCGCACCCTGACCATGACGGTTTATGGCGACCTCGATGTCTCCATCATCGATGAGCTGCCAGCCAACCGCAAGCCCGTCAAGACCTTCTGGCGGGACGAAAGCCGGCGCAGCAAGATCTACCATTTTCTGCGCAGCCGGGTGAGTGAGGGGGCGCAGGCCTTCATCGTTTTTCCCCTGGTCGAGGAGTCGGAGAAATCGGACCTCAAGGCCGCGGTCGAGAGCTATGAGGCGATGAGCGCCACTTTTTTTAAGGATTTCCGCATCGGCCTCATCCACGGCCGGATGAAGCCGGAGGAGAAAGAGGCAACCATGGCGGCTTTCAAACGCCATGAGCTGCAGATCCTGGTCAGCACCACGGTCATCGAGGTCGGGGTTGATGTGCCCAACGCCTCGATCATGGTGGTCGAGCACGCCGAGCGCTTCGGGCTGACCCAGCTGCATCAGCTGCGCGGCCGCGTCGGCCGCGGCTCCCGGCAGTCCTTCTGCATTCTTGTCAGCTACGGCGCTTTGACCGAAGAGGCGCGAACGCGGCTCGAGACCCTGGCGGTAACCAGCGATGGCTTCAAGATCGCCGAGGTCGACCTGCAGCTGCGCGGCCCGGGTGAATTCTTCGGCACCCGTCAGCACGGCCTGCCGGAGCTCAGGCTGGCTGATCCCAGCCGCGATCTAGAACTGCTGCGCCTGGCGCGCGACGAGGCCTTTCGCCTGGTCGAGGCCGATCCGCAGCTGCGCGATCAGGAGAGCCTGGGCACACGTCATTATTTTGTCAGAAACTATCAGGAGCGCTTTGGACTGGCCTGGGTCGGATGACCGCAGCCGCCGGCCGCTCCCGGTCGCTAACCGCAAAATCAGGAACAGCTATGGAAGAACAGAACAAACACCATGCCGCACTCCTCTTCAATCTGGTCATGATGTTTCATTCCGCGGCGATGCAGCAGATGGGCAAACTGAAGAACCCGATGACCAATGCCATCGAACGGGATATGGAACAGGCGCGCCTCTCCATCGACATGCTCGACATGCTCCAGGCCAAGACGGCGGGCAATCTCAGTGAGGATGAGAGCAAATTCATCGGCCACGTCATCAGCGAGCTCAAGCTCAACTTCGTTGATGAGGTGAACAAGGACAAGCAAAAGGCGGCGGAGAGCGCCACCGCCGGCGAGACCCCTGCTGAAGGAGGCACGGGCGAAAGTGCGCCAGAAAACCGCACAGCTGAATGAGCAGGAACGACAAAGAAAGATGAGCCAAAAGACGACGCTGCACCGGCGCGAGGTCTGGGACCAGTTCTGGCAGGAGCGGGAGGAGATCGAGCAGGTCTATTCCAATTCCGAGCGAGTTATCGATCAGCTCATCCGCCTTGGCGATCCGGCCGGCAAGTGGATCCTCGAAGTGGGGGCCGGCTCGGGCCGCGACAGCCTCGCCCTGAGCAGCCGGGGCGGGCGGGTGATCATGCTCGACTATTCGGCCCCCGCCCTGGAGGTCATCCAGAAACTGGCCCAGAAGACAGGCCGACCGGTCTATCTGGTGCGCGGTGACGCCTTTCACCTCCCCTTCCGCAGCGATGCCCTCGACCTGGTCTTTCACCAGGGGCTGCTGGAGCATTTCACTGCTCCTGAAGGGATTCTGGCCGAGAATCTGCGCGTGCTCCGGCCCGGCGGGGCGGCCCTGGCCGATGTGCCTCAGCGTTATCATCTCTACACCGCGGTCAAGCATCTTCTCATTGCCTTCAACCGCTGGTTTGCGGGTTGGGAGACCGAGTTCAGCCGTGCCCGGCTTGAGCGCATCTTCGCGCAGACCGGTTTCGTCCGCACCGAGTTTTACGGGGAGTGGATGCGCCCCAGCTTCATCTACCGCGCCAGCCGGGAGGCGCTGAAAAAGGCAGGGATAACCCTGCCCCTTTATCCGCCCTCCCTGCCCCTGTTCGGGCGGATCCGCGCCGGTCTGCGCGCCCTACTTCGCCGCCATCCCTGGCACCTCAACACCGTCATGGATATCGGCGCCATCGGCTTCAAGCCGGTCGGCTCGGACCAAAGGGCCGGGTGAGCCCCTTGCGCATCCTGGTCATAAACTGGCAGGACATCCGCAACCCGCTCAGCGGGGGGGCGGAGGTCCATTTTCATGAAATCTTCCGCCGCGTCGCGGCGATGGGCCATGCGGTCACCCTGCTCTGCTCCGCCTTCGCCGGGGCAGCAGCGGAGGAGGAAATCGACGGGATCCGGATCGTGCGCTGCGGTTCGCGCCAGCTTTTCAATTTTGCCGTCCCGGCCGCCTATCGGCGCCTGCGCAAGGCACAGGCGTTCGATGTGGTCATCGATGATCTGAACAAGATTCCCTTCTACACCCCCTGCTTCGTGCAGGAGCCCTTGCTCACCATCGTGCACCACCTGTTCGGCCGCAGCATCTATCTGGAGACCTCCTGGCTTCCGGCAAGCTATGTCTACTGGTCGGAGCGGCTGGCCCTGCGCATCTATCGCCGGACTCCCTTCGCGGTGGTCTCGGAGAGCACCCGGGATGAGCTGCGCGGCCTGGGGATCACCGCCCCGGTCGAGCTGCTGCCCAATGCGGTCGACCATGAGCGTTATCCATACGCGCCTGTGGAGAGGAGCCCGGAGCCGCTGATCTGTCATCTCGGCCGGCTCAAGCGCTATAAAAGTGTCGAGCACCTGCTGCGGGCGCTGCCCCGGGTGCTCAGTTCGCTGCCGGACACCCGGCTGGTCATCGTCGGGGAAGGGGACCATCGTCCGGCCCTCGAAGCCCTGGCGGGGGAACTGGGGATAGGTGGGGCGGTCACCTTCACCGGCCAGGTCAGCCATGAGGAGAAGGTACACTGGCTGAACCGCGCCTGGGTGGCGGTGAATCCCTCCCCCAAGGAGGGGTGGGGACTGACCGTCATCGAGGCCAATGCCTGCGGTGTGCCGGTGGTAGCCGCCGACTCTCCCGGGCTGCGGGATTCGGTGCGTGACCGGGAGACCGGGCTGCTCTATCCCTACGGGGAGATCGAAGCCCTGGCCGGGGGGCTCATCACCCTCCTGTGCGACCGGACGTTGAGGGAGAGGATGGGTGAAGCGGCACGGCTCTGGGCCGGCACCTTCAGCTGGGACCAGTCCGCCCGCAAGGCCGTGGCTATTCTCGAGGGCATGGGACTCCGCAGCCAGCCCGGCGGACCGGCCGCGGTGGGTAAAAATTGAGATCATTGGAACGCATTTTACGCAAGTGGTTAACCTAACGGAGTGGAGTCATGCAAAAATTCAAGCTCTATAACCGCATCGCCGCCGCCGCCGCTTTTCTGCTCTCCCTGGTGGTCTATCTGCGCACCATCGCGCCGACGGTTTCCTTCTGGGATTGCGGTGAATTCATCGCCTGCAGCCATCTTCTGGCCGTGCCCCATCCCCCTGGCGCTCCCTTTTACCTGCTCCTCGGGCGTCTGGCCAGCATGATTCCATGGACGGGAGAGATCGCCCTGCGCGTTAACCTGATGTCGGCGCTGGTCACCTCCCTGACCATCATGCTCACCTATCTGATCATCGTCCTGCTCATCAAGCAGTGGCGGGGCGAACCCAGGGACGGCGCGGATGCCTTCATCCTCATCGCCTCCGGGCTGCTCGGGGCCCTGGCCCTCGCCGTCTCCGATACGGTCTGGTTCAATGCGGTCGAGGCGGAGGTCTACGCCTTTTCCCTGGCCCTGACGGCCGCGGTCTTTTATCTCGCCCTGGTCTGGCTGGAGAAATCCGACCAGGTTGGCGCGGAGCGTTATCTGCTCATCATCGCCTATCTCATCGGCCTCTCGCTGGGTGTGCATCTTTTGGCGGTTCTTGCCGTGCCGGCCATCGCCCTGGTGATCTATTTCAAATGGCTCAAGATCAGGGACAAAAAGTTCACCTTCGGCAGCCTGTTGGCCTTCATGGGCATCGCACTGCTGATCACGGTGCTTATCTATCCCGGCACGGTCAAACTCATTCCGGCCCTGGCCGGTGGTCTCGGCCTCTGGGCGGTGTTGCTGCTCTACGTCCTGGTCCTCGCCGGGGCCTGGTGGGCCGTCAGTAACCGCAACCGCATGGCCAGCCTGGTCTTCATGAGCGCTTTTCTGATCCTGCTCGGCTACTCCACCTACACCATGATCCTCATCCGCTCCGGCCTCGATCCGGTCATCGACGAAAACGATCCCGAAACCGCCGAGGGTATGGTAAAGTACCTAAACCGCGAGCAGTACGGGGATTGGGGCACCTTCCCGCGGCGCTTCCCCGGCCTGCCCCAGGAGTGGCAGTTCGACCAGGAACACCCGAACGAGAACTACAAGACCTGGCAGTGGTCCAAGCAGATGGATTTTCTTTGGGACTATCAGATCAAAAAGATGTATCTGCGCTATTTTGGCTGGCAGTTCATCGGCAAGGGGGATACCCGGGGCGCGGACGGATTCATCGCCGAGAATTTCACCTGGCGGGGACTCGGTATGCTGCCCTTTCTGATCGGACTGATCGGCATGGTCTACCACTTCCGCAAGGATTGGCGTCACTCCTCCTCGATTCTGCTCCTCTTTCTCGCCACCGGCGTGGCCATCGTCCTCTATCTCAATCAGGAAAACCCCCAGCCGCGCGAGAGGGACTATGTATTCGTCGGCTCCTTCTTCGCCTTCGCCCTCTGGATCGGCATCGGCGCCTCGGCCCTCTTCGAATGGATCAAGGAGCGCTATTACCTGATCGCCGGCAATCAGGAGCGGGGAGCACAAAAGAATATGCTCTACAAGGGACTCACCGGCCTGACCTTGCTGCTGCTCATCCTCGCCCTGCCGGTCAACCTCTTCAGCTTTAATTTCAGGGATCATGACCGCAGCGGCAATTATGTCGCCTATGACTATTCCTACAATATCCTGCAGTCCTGCGAACCCAACAGCATCCTTTTCACCAACGGCGACAACGATACCTTCCCGCTCTGGTTCCTGCAGTATGTCTACAACATCCGCCGGGATGTCCGCGTCGTCAACCTGAGCCTGCTCAACACCGACTGGTACATCAAGCAGCTCAAGAATGAGGAGCCGCGGGTGCCGATCAGCCTCACCGACAATCAGATCGGGCAGCTGTCGCTGATCCCCTGGGAGGCGCAAAAGATCAAGATCCCGGTTCCGGCGAACGCCCGCTCCGAGGTGCTGGGCGAGATCGATGTCGCCTCCACGGCCCACGCCGAGCCCCTGAACGAGCTGGAGGTAAACGTCCAGCCCACGATCATGGGCCGGGCCCTGCGGGTTCAGGATTTCATGATCCTCAACATCATCTACGCCAACCAGTGGAAAAAGCCGATCAATTTCGCAGTGACGGTTTCGGATGACAACAAGGTCAACCTCGATCCCTGGCTGCGTATGGATGGCCTCGCCTTCAAGCTGGTGCCCATGGATGGAGAGGTCCTGGCGCGCGAACGGCTGCGCAAGAACCTCTTCGAGGATTTCAAATATCGCGGCCTCGATGACAAATCGGTCTACTACGATGACAACGTCATCGGTCTGCTGCAGAACTACCGCGCCGGCTTCCTGCGCCTCGCCCAGGAATACCTGATGCAGCGCAACCATGACAAGGTGATCGAGACCCTCGACAGGATGGAAAAGGTGATCCCGGAAAACGTGATCCCGGTCCCCGATTACCGCCTCTCGCTGCGCATTGGCCAGCTCTACGATCTGGCGGGCAAGAGCGAGGAGTTCATCCGCCGCGCCGAGGAGGCGATCAAGGCCAAACCGGATGATCCCATGGTCTACGGCTATCTGGTCGCGACCCTGAGCCGCTCCGGCAATCACAAGCGGGCGGTGGAGCTGCTCGAGGAGTGGCTGCAGCGCCATCCGGAGGATCGGGAAGCAGCCAGCCGGCTGACCGAGGAGCGCGCCCTGCTCAGCAGCGGGCGCTAGAACGAATCAAGGAAGCGGGCGCTCGGGATTATTGCCCCAGGCGCCCCGGATGAAGCATCAGGCGCCGGAGCGGATTCCGGTGCTGGCAAGGGAGCACTCGGAACAAAGCGTGTCAAGAAAGAAGCATCATAGCAGCCGACAGCTCTGGCGGCCCCCGGCGGTCACCCTGCTCAAGATCGCCGTCAGCGCCACCCTGATCATCCTGCTCCTGCGGGGGATAGGTTGGGCTCCGATCAGGGACCAGTTCAGTCACGCCCTGTGGGGGAGCGCCGCCGCCAGTCTGGGGCTCTTTGTGGTCAGCAATTTCCTCGGGGCCTGGCAGTGGCATCTATTGCTGGAGAGCAAGAAGATCCATCTTTCTTTTCGCCGGGTCCTGGGCTATTATAACATCGGGCTCTTTTTCAACAATTTTCTCATCGGCAATGTCGGCGGCGACGCCTTCCGGGTCTACGATATCCGGCGCATCTCCGGGGAGACCAACGGGGCCTTGTCGACGGTGTTTTTCGACCGCTTTGTGGGTTTTTTCACAATGGCTTCCCTGGCACTCTTCGCGACCCTGATGGCAGCGCGGCAGATGGTCTCGGCCTCGGCGCTGGAGGCGATCCTGTTCATCTTTGGGGCCTGGGCTCTGGCGAGCGCCTTTCTCCTCTATGAGCCCTTTGCCAAGAAATTTTCATGGATTTTCCGGCTGCTGCTGCCGGCCTCGCTGCACGTCAAGGCGAAGGCCTTTTATTACAGCCTGCATGAATTCCGCAGCCAGAAAAGGCTGCTGCTGCACCTGCTCTGCATTTCGCTGCTGGTGCAGACCTTGCGGATAATGACCCATTTTTTCGCAGCCCGCAGCCTGGGCGTGCGGGAGCGGGCCAGTTTTTTCTTTCTCTTCATTCCGGTCGTTGCTCTGGTGGCGAGTATGCCGATCTCGCTCGGGGGCCTGGGGGTGCGGGAGCAGAGTGCCGTCACCCTCTTCAGTCCGCTCGGCATCCCTGCGGCCAAGATCGTCGCCTTTGAGTTTCTCGCCTACCTGGTGGGGGTCGTCTCGAGCCTGCCCGGGGGCATCCTTTTCGCTCTGCGGCGTGAAAGCCGCACGGGAGCCTAGCACCCGGCTGCTCCGCTGCATGAGGCCGGCCTGCAAAAGATCCAGTAAAAGAGGACGATATGTATAAAGCAGCCATCATGATGGGCTCGGAATCCGACCGCGAGGTGATGTCCGAGGCCCGCGCCTATCTCGACTATTTCGGCATTGATTATGAGATCAAGATACTCTCCGCCCATCGCATGCCGGACGCGACCGCCGAATTCGCCAAATCGGCTGAAGAGAACGGTTTTTGTGCCATCATCGCTGGGGCGGGCATGGCCGCGCATCTCGCCGGGGTGGTGGCCAGCCACACCCTGCTGCCGGTCATCGGCGTTCCCCTTTCGGGCTCGGCCCTGACCGGTGTAGATGCCCTCTATTCGATGGTGCAGATGCCCAGGGGTGTGCCGGTGGCCACGATGGCGATCGGCCGCGCCGGTGCCGCCAACGCCGCCATCTTTGTCGCTGAAATGCTCGCCGGCCGCGACGCCGGCATCCGCGACAAGCTGGTCGAATTTCGCAAAAAGGGCTGTGTGCTGTGAGAAGAGTATGCGGATACTGATCACCGGCAGCAATGGCCTGCTCGGGCAGAACCTGAGCCGCCTGGCCCCGGCCGGCGCCGAATTGATGGGAATCGATCTGCAGGAGATGGTGGAGGCCCCCGGGCTGAGCCGATTTCGCCGCCTTGACCTGGGCGAGCGCAAGCTCCTGCTCGCCTGCGTGGAGGAGTTCGCCCCCGACTGGATCCTCAACGCCGCGGCCTTTACCAACGTGAACGGGGCCGAGAGCGCGCGCGAACTCTGCTGGCGCGCCAATGTGACCGCAGTCGAAAACCTCGCCCTCGCCTGCCGCAAGCTGGGCAGCCGCCTGGTCCACCTCTCCACCGACTATATCTTCGATGGCGACCACGGCCCCTATCGTGAGGAGGATCTGCCCAATCCGATCGGCTATTATGGCAAATCCAAACTGGCCTCGGAAAATATCCTGCGCAGCTCGGAGATCCCCTATACGGTTGTTCGCACCATGGTGCTCTACGGCCATGCCCGTCAGGTTAAACCCGATTTCGTCTCCTGGCTGATCAGTTCCCTGCGGCAGGGCAAGCCGGTGCGCATCGTCACTGACCAGTTTGGCAATACCACACTGGCCGAGGAACTCGCCCTCGGAATCTGGCGGATCGTCGAGCGCCGGGCGACGGGATTTTTCCACATTGCCGGCACCGAGATCATCGACCGCTACGCTTTCGCCCTCAAGGCAGCGGAGGTTTTCAATCTGGAGGCGGGCCTGATCACCCCGATCACCACCGCGGAGCTGCATCAGGAGGCCCCGCGTCCGATGCGGTCGGGACTGGTCGTGGAAAAAGCCCTGCAGGAACTGGAGCTGGAATTGAGCGACGCGGCGGGGGGGCTGAGGAAACTGAAACAGCAGCTGGATGCGCCCACTTGAGCCTGAGGAGCAGATCGTGAAAACTCTCGTCATCTTTCCCACCTATAACGAGAAGCAGAATATCCTTGCCATCATCGAGGCCGTTTTCGCGCAGAATATCGAGGGGCTGGAGATTCTCGTCGTCGACGACAACTCGCCCGACGGCACCGGGGATCTCGTCGCCGGACGGACCGGGATGGAGCCGCGCCTCCATCTTCTGCGCCGCGACCGCAAGATGGGATTGGGCACCGCCTATGTCGCCGGTTTCCGCTATGCGCTCGAGCGCGATTACGATCGCATCATCGAGATGGATGCCGATTTCTCGCACGATCCCAGGGACGTGGTCCGCCTGCTCGAGGCGAGCGCTGACAGCGACATCGTCATCGGCTCACGCTATATCAAGGGGGTCAACGTCGTCAACTGGCCCCTCAAACGGCTGCTGCTGAGCATGTTTGCCAGCCATTATACGCGCATTATCACGGGGCTGCCGCTGCGCGATTGCACCGCCGGATTCAAGTGCTTCCGCAGGGAGGTGCTCGAGGCGATCGAACTGGACAGCATCCAGTCGGATGGCTACTCTTTTCAGATCGAGATGAATTTCCGAGCCTGGGTGAAGGGCTTTCGCATTCTGGAGATCCCGATCATCTTTGTCGATCGCGCTGCCGGGACCTCCAAGATGTCCAAGCGCATCCTTCGCGAGGCAGTCTGGATGGTCTGGAAGCTGAAGGGATTGAAGATTCTGAACAGGCTTTGATCAGCGGGCGCGGGTCATGCGCAGCAGCCCATCCCGGGTATCGAGCAGAGGAGTGCGGAGGAGGGCGGCGGCGCGGCTGCTGTCCAGGGAGACATCGACCGGGCGCGGGGCGTCGCTGACCGCAGTGTGCATCGACACCGGCTGAAGCAGCGCGGGGTCATAGCCGGCGGCGCTGCAGAGCTGGGTCGCGAAGGTGTAGCGGTCGATGCGATTGGCGCCGCCGAGGTGGAGAAGGCCGGAGTACTCCATACCGGCCAGTTCGAGCAGGGCATCAGCCAGGTTTTCAACCCAGATGGGTGAGCGGAACTGGTCTGTATAGAGCGGCACCTGCTGGCTGTTGTGCAGGCGGTTTTCGATCCACTGGGAGAATGAGCTGCCGCTGTGGCGGGGGCGGCCGTAAATCAATGCGGCGCGGGCGACAAGGTGGCTGCCTGGAGCGGCCAGGACCAGGTGTTCGGCCTCGACCTTGGTCGCACCGTAGACGGAGAGGGGATGGACCTCATCCTCCTCATTGTAGAGTCCGCGGGCGCCGTCGAAGACCATGTCGGTCGAGACCAGAATCAGGCGCGCCTTGACTTCTGCTGCGGCTTCGAGTAGGATCGCCACCGTGGTGGTATTGACCGCAGCCGCCTCCTCTGGATGGCGCTGGCAGGCATCGAGATTGGCTTTGGCCGCGGTGTGCAGGATGACGCGGGGACGCCGGGTGCGCACCAGGGCCAGGACGGCTTCACGGTCGCGGAGGTCGAGGGCCAGGGTCCCGGGCAGGGGCCGGGTGTGGCTGAGGGCGGTCAGGTTCCAGTGCGGTGAGGTTTTTTCGAGCAGGTGGCCGCCGAGAAAGCCGCTCGCACCGGTCAGAAGCATGGCGGGCATGACGGATGCTCCGGGTTTAGGGTCTTTCTACAAGGTAGCAAAACAGCCGGTAAGAAGCAATCTGCTTTTTTTAAATGGACAACGATGAAAAAAGAAATCCTCCATAAAGTACGCTATCCCCTCCTGCTTGCGGCCGCAGCCATTCTGGCCGTGTGGTTGTGGACGGCGAGGAAATCCGACCGACCGGTCGAACAGGCCGAGCTCAAGCCGCGGGAAAAGATCTATCTGCGCCGGGAGGGCACCTTCCGCCCCGGCGAGACCCTGGAAAAGGTCCTGCTGCGGGACATCTATGACCGCGTCCTCGCTGATGAGCTTATCCAGGGTTTCGCCAGGGTCTTCGATGTGCGCAAGATCCGCGGAGACCGGCGTTACACCATCCTGACCGATTCGGCCGGGGTTGTGCATGGCTTTGAGTATTATCCGGACGCCGTCAAGACCGTGCGCGTCCTGCGCGACTCGACAGGGGTGCTGCAGCCCGAGCTGGTGCAGGTGCCGCTCATCAAACGCACCCTGGCCCTCACGGGTGAGGTCAGGACCACCCTTTATGACGCGGTCAAGGCGATGGGGGAGAGCGATGAGCTGATTGCGGCTTTCAGCGACCTTTTTCAGTGGGACATCGATTTCTTCGTCGATCCGCGGGTGGGGGATGAATTCCGCATGGTCTATGAGGCGGAGTACGCGCTGGATCCCTCCCGGCCGGACAGCCTCGGTGAATTCATCCGTTATGGCAGGGTGCTCTCCGGGCAGTACCGTTCCGGCAGCGCGGTGCGCACCGCCCTCTATTTCGAGCAGGGCGAGCGCGGCGGCTATTACGATCTCGAGGGCAAGTCGTTCCAGAAGACCTTCCTCAAATCCCCGCTCAACTACCGACGGATCAGCTCTCATTTCAGCGGCGGCCGGCGGCATCCCATTTTAAAGATCGTGCGCCCCCATCTCGGGGTTGATTTTGTCGCAGCCGAGGGAACGCCCGTGGTTGCGGCCGCAGACGGGGTCGTGATCGAAAAGGGCTACGAGGGGGGCGGATTGGGCAATTTCATCAGGATCAGGCACAAGAATCCGCGCTTCGCCACGGTCTACGGCCATCTCAGCGGCTTTGGCCCCGGCATCGCTATCGGCCAGTCGGTGCAGCAGCGCGATGTTGTCGGCTATGTCGGCCGCACCGGTCTGGCCACCGGGCCCCATCTGCACTACTGCTTTTACGAGAACGGCCGGCCGGTCAATCCCCTCAAGATCAAGAACTCCTCGGGGGATCCGATCCCGGCCGGAGAGATGGAGCGCTTCAAGGGGGTGCGGGAAGAGCAGCTGGCTCTGCTCGCGGCGGCGCCGCGCCGGGGTGAGGAGGTTCCGGGTGTCATCGCCGGCACGGGCCCGGGCCATATGGCCATGCCCAGGCTGTAGCGGGGAAAACCGGGGAGGGGCTGCGTCTTCTCAGAGATTGGACTTGGGGCGGCGCGCACCAAAGAGGAGGGCGCAGGGGGCGTTTTTGGTGACGACCTGCTGCAGCTCACGGCACCAGAGGGCGGCGAAGGTGCGGCAGCTGTTGGCGCCGTCAAGATGTTCCGCGCTGGGGAAAGAGGCATGTTCGCAGCGCAAATCGCAAAATTTGATCCGGCTGCTGGTCACGCCGGCGTTCTTGTCGTCATCAGCCATTACGGGATCTCCTCGTCAAGTCTGCTCTGCTCATGAGCCTGGTTTGCTCACCGGATAATATACCATTCCACCGGAAAAGAATCCAGCCTTTTCGCCGGGATCTCCCCGGGAGCCATCCATGAAGATACGCATTCTTACTGTCGGCAAGCCGTCCGACCCCCATTACAACGCCCTCTGCGAGGGCTATCTCGGACGCATCCGCCACTATCTGCCGGTTGAGCATCATTTCATTCGGCAGGTGCGCGCGACCGGAGCGGTGGCGGAGATCCTGGCGCGGGAAGAGGCACAGCTGCTCGAGAAGATCGGGGCGCAGGAGTGGTGCGTGGTGCTGGAGAGCAGGGGTGAAGGGATGGATTCGCTGGCTTTCGCCGCCGCGCTGGAGCGGCATATGGTGGGGGGGCGCAAGTCTCTGCTCTTCATTGTGGGCGGGCCGCACGGCCTGGGCGATGGGGTGTTGAGGAGGGCGAACCAGCGCCTCTCACTCTCGGCGATGACCATGGCCCACGAGCTCGCCCTGACCGTGCTGCTGGAGCAGCTCTTCCGGGCCCTGACCATCCTGCGCGGGGAGGGTTATCACAAATAAAAGGGACCACCGGTAGATAGCCTGCGATGGTCCGATGGTACTCAGGTTCCTGCCTCAGCCGGGGCGGACTATGTCCTTCAGCATTCCGGCTGCTTCCCCCCTTGGCTCCTGCATATAAAAAAATTATTCAAGGATTTCCAGGGTCGCGTGTTTGCCTGCCTTGCGTGAGACGGCGCTTAAAAGTACCCGGATGGCATGGGCGGTGCGGCCGTTTTTGCCGATGACCTTGCCCATGTCAGGTTGGGAAACACGCAGTTCGTAGACGACCGTGGTTTCGCCGAATACTTCAGAGACCTTGACCTCATCGGGATTGTCGACCAGATGCTTTACGATGTACTCGACAAATTCTTTCATCCGTACACCCCTTCCTGCATGCGTGATAGCTCGTGCAATCGGACCGTGGATTGGGTTTTGCTGCCTGGCGGTGTTGCGCGAAAATGTAAAGCACAAAAGAATTTACATCAATTTAAATATATCCACTGGGGGGACCAATGTCAAGCGAAAAATGGCAAATAAAATTCCCTGCAACAATTTGCCCATCCATGCGGGAAAGCGGGCCCGCAGGGGAATAAAAAATGCTTGACTGCGATTTTAAAATGTGTATATTATAGATTGTTAGCACTCAGTAATAGAGAGTGCTAGCGTGATTAAATAATAATAAACAATTAATAATGATTGGAGGATGCAATATGACCATTAAACCGTTGGCTGACCGCGTTGTGGTGAAGCCGGTCGAAGAGCAGGAAATGAAGCAGGGGAGCATCATCATTCCTGACACGGCCAAAGAGAAGCCCATGCAGGGCACCATCGTGGCCGTCGGCCCGGGCAAGATCTCCGAGAATGGCGCCAAGATCGAGATGTCGGTCAAGGTAGGCGACAGGATCCTCTACGGCAAGTATTCCGGCACTGAAGTGACCATCGACAAGGAAGACTATCTGATCATGCGCGAGAGCGACATATTTGCAATCATCTAGGCGTGGCATGTGAACCTAAAAAGCAATCCATCAGGAGGTTTTACCCATATGGCAAAAATTATTGAATTCAATGTAGATGCGCGCAATGCGATGAAGGTCGGCGTGGACAAGCTGGCCAAAGCGGTCGGTTCGACTCTCGGCCCCAAGGGCCGCAATGTCGTGATCGACAAAAAGTTCGGCGCCCCGACCGTGACCAAGGACGGCGTGACGGTGGCCAAAGAGGTTGAGCTGGAAGATCCCCTGGAGAACATGGGCGCCCAGATGGTGCGCGAAGTGGCCTCCAAGACCAGCGACGTGGCCGGTGACGGCACCACCACGGCGACTGTGCTTGCCCAGGCGATCGTGCGTGAAGGTCTGAAAAACGTCACCGCCGGCTCCAATCCGATGGCCCTGAAGCGCGGCATCGAGAAGGGCGTCAAGAGCGTCATCGAAGAGCTGCGCAAGCAGAGCAAGCCGATTCCCGGCAAGACCGAGATCGCCCAGGTCGGCGCCATTTCCGCCAACAACGACAAGGCGATCGGCGAACTGATCGCGGATGCTATGGAAAAGGTGGGCAAGGACGGCGTCATCACCGTCGAAGAGGCCAAGAGCACCGATACCACCCTTGAGGTTGTCGAGGGCATGCAGTTCGATCGCGGTTATATCTCGCCCTATTTCGTCACCAATTCCGACACCATGGAAGCGGTCCTCGAAGAGGTGATGGTTCTCATCTATGACAAGAAGATCAGCGCCATGAAGGATCTGCTGCCGATCCTCGAGAAGGTGGCCCAGACCGGCCGTCCGATGCTGATCATCGCCGAGGATATCGAGGGCGAGGCCCTCGCCACCCTGGTGGTCAACAAGCTGCGCGGCACCCTGCGCGTCGCCGCAGTCAAGGCCCCCGGTTTCGGCGATCGCCGCAAGGCCATGCTCGAAGACATCGCCGTCCTCACCGGCGGCCGTGTCATCTCCGAAGAGGCCGGCTTCAAACTCGAGAACACCACCATGAGCGATCTCGGCAAGGCCAAGCGCATTACCATCGACAAGGACAACACCACCATCGTCGAGGGCGCCGGCAAGACCGAGGACATCAAGGCTCGCATCTCCCAGATCAAGAAGCAGATCGAGTCCTCGACTTCCGATTATGACAAGGAGAAGCTGCAGGAGCGTCTGGCCAAGCTGGCCGGCGGTGTTGCGGTCCTCCAGGTCGGCGCTGCCACCGAGGTCGAGATGAAGGAGAAAAAGGCTCGCGTTGAGGACGCCCTGCACGCCACCCGTGCGGCGGTTGAGGAAGGCATCGTCCCCGGCGGCGGCATCGCCTACCTGCGCGCCCTGCCCGCCCTGGACAAGATCCAGGTCAACGGTGACGAGAAGATCGGCGTAGCCATCCTGCGCCGTGCCCTCGAAGAGCCCATCCGCCTGATCGCCGAGAACGCCGGCTGGGAAGGTTCGATCGTGGTCCAGAAGGTGCGCGACACCGACGGCGCCTTCGGTTTCAATGCCGAATCCGAGACCTTCGAAGATCTCTACAAGGCCGGTGTCATCGACCCGACCAAGGTCTCGCGTATTGCCCTTGAGAACGCCGCCTCGGTGGCGAGCCTCTTCCTGATGACCGAGTGCGCAATCGCGGAAAAGCCGGAGCCCAAACCGGCGACCCCGCCGATGCCTCCCGGCGCAGATATGTACTAATCGTCACAGGCCCCCGCTTGCGGGGGCTTTTTTTTTGCCCCGACTGTCCCAGCCCCGGGGCCAGGCTCCGCCGGGGCCTCATATGGTCAATTTTTGACCAATTTTTACAGCCGGCAAGAAATAACTTGACTTTGAGTTGAAAATTCTTAACTTATTAATGTGCCGAAAGGCACAGTGTCGGGTGTGGGTAGTGATGTGTAGTGATGGGACAACACCCTTTTCTAGCGCTGACTGCAAAGTCAGCGCTATTTTTTTCTTTTTCCGCACCCGCCGGGGGGCCATGCCTCCGCCCGGACCGGCGCCATGGCGGACTGCCCGGACCCTACACCCAGGATCGTTTCTATGCCGCAGCCTCTTCCCGAACTCCCCGTTACCTTTCTCAGCCAGGGCCATCAGATCGTTGCCATGCACCACAAGAGCAGGGGGGAGCGTCTGGTCATCCTCTGTCACGGCTTTATGAGTTCAAAGGCGGAATGCCGGCGCCTCTTCGTCGAGACCGGCCGCGCCTTCGCCGCCGAAGGGCTTGACGTCCTGCGCTTCGATTTCTACGGTTCCGGGGACAGCGCCGGGGATTTCGGGGATTCCCTGATCAGCCTCTACATCGCCAATCTGTGTGATGCCATCGCCTGGGCGCGCGGCCTCGGCTTCGCCAGAATCGCCGTACTGGGCCACAGCATGGGCGGGGCCACCGCCATCCTCACCCTGGCGGAGACCCCTGTCGATGCCCTGGTCACCTGGTCGGCCGTGCCCGACATGCAGGCGACCTTTCAGTCCTACATCAGCAATCTCGACGCCATCTCCGCACAAGCGGAGGAGTATATCCATGAGGGCTGGGTGATCCGGCGCTCTTTCTGGGAGGATGCCATCCGCTACGATGTCCGTGCGGCATTGGGCGCTCTGACCATGCCCAAGCTTTGCGTTCAGGGCATGGCGGATGCCCCGGTCTTCATCCAGGGATTCGACTCCTTTCGTGACATTGTGCAGCCCCCCGCCGATTTCATGGAACTCCCCGCCGCCAGCCATACCTATGCGCTCCCGGCGCACCGCCATCAGGCCATCCGTCAGAGTCTGATCTGGCTCAAACGCAATCTCTGAACCACCCCTAACTGAGGTAGCCATGTCCGATACCCCTAAAAAGAACCCCAAACCGGGCGCAGCCCGGAGACTGCCCGTCAAAGCCTATGCCAATGAACGCTTTCTCAACAGCTCGGACGCGCGCACTATTCGCATCCTCTCCGAGTATCTCGAACCCCAGATGCGCCTGCGCCGCCGGCATATCCGCAACACGGTGGTTTTTTACGGTTCGGCGCGGGTCCTGCCCCTCGATGTCGCCCAGAAGCAGCTCAAGAGCGTCCTCTCGCAATCGCAGCGTAATGGCACCGCCGGCGCGGATTTCCAGCGCGAATTCGACAAGGCCAGCCATGCCGTCCGCCTGGCCCAGTATTATGAGGACGCGCGCGCCCTGGCCCACAGGCTGACCGAATGGTCTCTAAGCCTCAACGCCCGGGATCGCTTCATCGTCGCTTCCGGGGGTGGCCCCGGCATCATGGAGGCCGCCAACCGCGGCGCCATGGAGGCGGAGGGATTGACCATCGGCTTCAACATCAGCCTCCCCTTTGAACAGGAACCCAATCCCTACATCAGCGACGAACTCGCCTTTGAGTTTCACTACTTTTTCATGCGCAAGTTCTGGTTCGTCTATCTGGCCAAGGCATTGGTCGTTTTCCCGGGCGGTTTCGGCACCATGGACGAGCTCTTTGAGCTTCTCACCCTGGTTCAGACCGAAAAGATTCACAAGACCCTCTGCGTGGTCATGTACGGCAGCGAATACTGGAACGAGGTGCTTAATTTTGACAAGATGGTCGACTGGGGGGTGATCAGTCCGGAGGACCTGCAGCTTTTTCACAAGGTGGACGATGTGGAGAGCGCCTTCATCATCCTCAAGAGCCATTTTGAAGCCCATTTTCTCAACCGGCAGAATTTCAAATATGGTTCAGTCTGAGCTGCATCGCCGGCTGCTGCGGCCGGCGAGATTCCCGGTCTGGCGGCAACGGGCGGCCGGACGCCTGGCGAGACGGATCTGCACGGCGGCGGCTGGAGTTGCCCTGGCGGCGCTCCTCGCCTGCGGCTCCTCCCGGCCGGGCTTCATCCTCGACCATGACGCCGTCATCCGCGGCGACAGCGGCCGCCGCGAATTGGCCCTGGTTTTCACCGGCGGAGATTTCGCCGACGGCGGCCCCCACATCGCCCGCGTCCTGGCGGACAAGGGGGTCAAGGCGGGCTTTTTCTTCACCGGGGATTTCTACCGGGATCCAGCCAGGGCGGAGCTCGTCCACACCCTGGCCGGCGGCGACCACTATCTCGGCCCCCATTCGAGCCGTCACCTCCTTTACGCCCCCTGGGAAAAGCGTGACTCCTCCCTGGTCACCCGGGAGGAGTTCGCTGCGGATCTGCGTGAAAATCTGGCGGCCATGGAGCCCTTCGGACTGCCTGACTATGGGCTCGACTGCTTCATCCCCCCCTATGAATGGTACAACACCCGGCATGTCGCCTGGGCCGCCGAGATGGGTCTCACCCTCTTCAATTTCACCCCCGGCACCTCCGTTAACGCCGATTACACCACCCCGGAGATGGTGGGCTATCGCTCCTCCATGGCGATCTGGGAAAAGATCATCGCCCGGGAGCGGGAGGATCCGCACCGCCTCAACGGCTTTATCCTGCTGATCCATATCGGCACCGATCCCCGG
>JAKPUX010000405.1 GCA_029554865.1 bacterium
AGCTCCGTTTTCTCTGCGTTCTCTGTGCCACCGTGTGAGAATTTTCCATGCGTGCTCTGCGGCGCTGCGCGAGATCATTTCTTTAAAACATCACCATCACCCCGAAGGTGTTAATATTGCCGAGCAGACCGACGTCCCGCCAGGCGTAATCGATCTTGACGCCGGCATTGCCGAGCAAAAAGGTCTCGACACCGGCGCCGAAGGTCGGGCCGAACTCGGAGCGGTTCATGAAGAGCGCCTTGTAGCCGCCGCGCAGAAAAAGACGTCCGAACCCGGCCGAGGTGAAGGCGTACTGGGCGCCGAGGTTGATCGACTCGTTGTTGTTATTGGGATGGATGGCATCCAGCGAGAGGATCATCTCGTGATGGTCGGTGTAAAATGGCGTCAGGGAGGCGCCGAGGCGGAAGATCAGGGGCAGTTCCCATTCGGAGAGATGGAAGCGGCCGGGCACGTCGCTGAAATTGCCATTCTCGTCCGCGAGGATATCGATCGGATTGATGAGGTCGATGCCGTCGTAGCGCAGGCGGGAGCCGTAATTGGAGATGCTCATGCCGATATGCAGCCCCTGTTCGCGTCGGCCATTGGGCGAGAAGAAGTAGGTATTGATGATCACGCCCAGATCGATGGCCATGGCGGAGGCGTCGGTGTGCCAGATCGAGGAGTTGATATATTTGGCGGCGCCGCCGAAGGAGAACCAGTTGGTCAGCTTGCGCGCATAGGCGAGGCTGAAGGCCATATCGCTGGCGGAGAAAAGCTCGCCGGTTCCCTCCTGCATGGCCATGGTGGTCACCTTCATGTCGCCATAGTTGACGCTGGTGAAGCCGAGGGAGAGGGTGCCGTAATTATGCAGATTGAGTCCCACGCCGGCGAAGGAGGTCTTGATGCCGGCGATCCAGGGCTGGTAGACAAAGAGGGCCTGGTTTTTCTGCATATCCGCCAGTCCGGCGGGGTTCCAGTAGAGGGCCGAAAGATCCCTGGCCATGCTCACATAGGCGTCGCCCATGGCCGAGCCGGCAGTGCCGTAGCCGATTTCGAGAAAATTGGCGGCGGTGGTGCCGATGCGGGTGGGCTCCTGCGCACCCAGCGGGCCGGAGAGGGCCAGTCCGATGAGCAGGATGGATATAATGGCACTTTTTTTCATGCTCGAAACCTCAGTTTGTCATTCCCGGTCGCATGCCGCAGCCGGCCCTCACAAGGGACGGGTGCGGCGGTCACAGATCAGGGGGCACTCCGGCCGCAAGAGCGGCCGGGAGATGCTCACTTGATCACGGCAAATTTATCCAGCTTCTCCTCGCCGGTCGGGGTCTTGACGTGGTAGACGTAGATCCCGGCGGCGATCTCCAGCCCCTCGCGGGTGAGCATGTCCCAGTGGACAATGCCGCGCTCGGGGGGATTGTCGACCTGGATCTCGTCGACAAAGATGCCGCTGGCGGTGAAGATCTTGATCGTGCACTGCGCCGGGAGATGGGTGAACATCAGTTTGCGGCGCTGATTGAGAAAGGGATTGGAGATCGCCGTCTCCATGGCGTTGGTGGCGACGTAGGGATTGGGGACCACCAGAATGTCGTCCAGGGAGGAGGCGAGTTCCCTCACATCCACCGCTACTTCCGGCCGGGTGGTGAACATGAGTGAGTCTTTGGGGGAGAAAGGGCGCTTGAAGCTGACGCGATAGACGTCGTTGGGTTTGGGCAGCTCCTCCTCGCTCATAAAGCCGCGAAAGTCGATGCTGAAGATGGTCCCCGACCAGTAGACCAGGGGCTTGCCGGAGATGCTCTTGCGCGTCAGGGTATGGCCGGCGAGGATCGCATCCTCAAAGATGTCGAACTTTTTGTTCTGGTTGATGTCATGGACGATGAGGTCGAGACGCTCGAACTGGCCGGTCGAATCGACCGCGGCGCGGTCGATGACGTAGAAATTGAAGGCCTGGCCGAGCAGATAGCTCTTCATGGTCTGGCCGTCGACGTTGTAGATGTAGGAGCCCTGATTGAGCTTGCAGACGGTGGCGGAATCGTCGCTGGAGAAGACGATGTCGTACTGATAGGGAAAGCCGTCGGATTCGTAGAGGCTGGCCTCCACCTGCAAGGGGCCCTGGCCGGTCACCCAGCCGGTCCGCTCCGGATCGAGCTCGCCGAGGTCGGTGGGCATGGTGAAGCGGAGCTGGAGACCATGAAAGATGTCGGTCATCAGTTCGTCTTCGGTATTGTAATAGCTGAATTCCCGCAGCTCCTGGCCGTCGTTGACGTAGGTCTTGCCGTTGTGGAGAAAGTGGTCGCCGGGATAATCCTCGCGGGTTTCGCGATAGACCAGGGAATCAGCGGTGACGTCCCAAACCTCAAGGCCGCGATTGACGATTACGGCATCGAGGTGGTGGCGCATGCCCTTGTTGCGCCGGGCATAGCCGAGGGTATCGGCGAGAAACCTGATCTTGTAGGTGCGGTCCGGATGAATGCTGTTGTGGTCGAGGATATCGACGGCGACCTCTCCGCAGCCCTCGATCCGGGTCATCCCGCCGGCGTCGATCTGGGGCGCCTGATAGCCGGCGGCCTGAACCTCGGGGACGACAATAGCGACGTTCTGGCCGGTGAAGCGGATCTCTTCGGCCTCATCGAGATCGATGACGATGTTGTTCTCCGCCGGCATGATCGCGACCTCCAGGCCGCTGATGCCGTAGTCATAGGCGGAGAGGCCGTAATAGTAGGTGCGGCCGTTCTGGACCTCGGTATCCACATAGTAGTGCTGGACGCCGCTGTCCTTGCCGAGGTAAAAGAGCTCGCCGTTGATATTGGCGAATTCGGCCGCGCCCTTGATGCCGTCAATGAGGTCGCACTGGAACATCGGCAGCTTGCCGATCGGGTTACCGTACATATCAGTAAGCTTCTCGGCGTCGGAAAAGTACTTGTCGGTCGCCTTGTAAAGCTTGTAGCCCTCAAAGTCATTGGCGCCCTTGAGCATGGGCTCGCGGGTATAGCGGTCGGAGAAATTATCCCAGGTCAGGATCACCTTGCCATCGCCCGCAGTGGCCTTGAGCAGCGGCATGATTGGGGGCTGGGCGAAGCGGTAGTCGCTTTCGTAGATGAACTGGACAATGCGCTTCTTCTCGAAGAGCGAGGGGGCGAGATGGCCCGGGGAGTTGAGGCCGGAAAGCTCTTCGTAGGAGTGGAGTTCGGCCATGGAGATGCGTTCGGTCAGCCCGCGGGGCAGCCGGAAGGTGCCCGAGCCGAAGGTCATGACCAGGTTGGCCAGCTCGCCGAAATACTCCTCGAGGCGCGGTGAGGCGATCTGCTCATAGGCCTCCTTGTCGAAGGCCGAGAAGGGGGGCTCATTCTCCTGGGGATGGTGGAGCATCTGGAAGCCGGTAAGGCCGATCATGTCCGATTCGGAGATATCGGTGAGGCCAAAGTTGGGTTCGCAGCCGAGGCCCTCGACGAAATCGGGCTTGTGGTTGCATTCGCTTCCATCCGCATCCGGGCCGGTATAGTTGAGATCGGTGGGGGCGACACCGTCGGTGCCGATGTCATTGCCGAAATCCTCACCGATGTCGTAGACGCCGTTGTTGTTGGCATCGGTGCCGTCCTGCCAGTCCTGGTCCTCATCGGCATCCCAGTGGGTCTTGAGCTGCTCTTCGGCCAGGCCGTACCAGGTCAGGAACTTGGCCATGTCGCTGATCCCCTCGGTCGGGCCGATGAGGCGGGTGGCGACATTGTCGCGTTTCTCATCAACGAGGCCGTCGTCATCGCTGTCGATGCCGTCGTTCCAGCGGCCGGGACTTTCGAGGAAGGCCATGCCCATAATGCCGGTGCGGATGCCGCCGATGCCGATGCCGTCATAGTCCCAGGAGTAGGAGATGTCTTCGTACTTGTCGAAAAAGCCGATGTCGTCCGTTTCGCCCTGATCGCCGCGATGGCCGATGCCGGCGTCGAGAAGGTAGCCGAAAGCGACGTCGGCGAGGTCATGGTCGGAGATATTGGAGATATCATATTCCCAAAAGATGGCGTCGCGGGTCTGGGGATTGTTCCACTGGTAGCCGCGCACCTTGACGCGGATGCCGAGACCGCCCCAGGGCTCGCCCTTCTGGATGGTGACATCCGGATCGTTGTCGCCGATCTTGACGCCCGGGCGCGGGTAGTACTTGAGCGGGGCATCGGGTTGAACATACTCGAGATCCTGGGCGTCGTTGGCGACGAAATAGGTCTCAAGGTCGGCGTACTTGACCCCGCGACCGAAACGGCCGTCCCATTCGCCGGGCCACTTGAGGGTGGAGCCCGCCGAGGGCCAGCCCGCTGCAGGCCAGGAATCCTCGCGGTTGCTCATCGCCGGATATTCGCTGCTCTCATTGAAATAGCCGAAAACCGGATAGAGCCCCCAGCGGATGAGGCCGTCCTTGGAGTGGTCCATGCCCATGCGATAGCTGGTCTGACAGAAATAAAGCTCCTGCAAATCGCTGCGGCTGGCGATTTCGGCCGGATCCGTGACGGGGGTGGATCCGTCCGCCATATGCACCCTGGCGACGATCCAGAGGGCGATGCCGTCATGCATGCCGGTGCCGGTGTAGTCATTGGGCCATTTCGACTGGTCAAAGTTGGGCCAGTTGGCCAGCTCGGTGGTGTTCTTGAAATAGAGCAGCACGCGGTTGCCGTTCATCCAGCCCTCGCGGATGGCGGCGATGTCGCCGGCCGGATCATCCGGACCCTCGTATTTGCGCCCCTGCCCCATCAGCAGAGCCGGAATGATAACAAGCAATAGCAGGAAGCAGGCTACAGGCGTAGATTTCATCACAGATTTTCCTCGTATATGCATGATATCCCTCTCTCCTGACCTAAAAAACCATCTCGAGGCCGAGCTTGACCAGACGCGGGGTGCTGTACATGGTCGGGTCGTGGATGCGGTCCTCGTAGGTGTTGAAATCGCTGCGATGGCTGGCAAGGTCGGTTTCGCGGATGATCGCCGTGTAGGCGCGCCCGGTATTGCCATTGACCCAGGAATCGTTGAGCTGGTCAAAGAGATTGTAGACCAGCAGGGTGGCGCGCATCTTCATTCCGGCGAAACGGAAGAGATCGGCATAGCCGCTCAGGTCGGCGCTGAGGCTGCTGGGGATATGCTCGTTGTTGGGAAAGAGGTTGACCCGCGAAAGCGGGCTGTCCGCGAGGGGACTCCAGGTATAGGGTGAACCCGAGTTATAATAGACCGTCATGGTGGCGCCATAGCGGGGCATGGAATAGCCCACGGTGACGTTGGCAGTGTGGCGCTGATCCCAGCTCATCGGGATGAGCTTGTTGACCGGATCGCGCTGCGAACCGGCGCGGCTGAAGGTGCTGGTGGGGGTGTCGGCGTTGCCGCGGCTGAACTGCAGGGTATAGTTGGCCACCACCGAAAGACGCCCGGCGATGTACTCATACTTGAGCTCGAGGCCGCGCGCATTGGCGTAATCCTTGTTGCTGTAGAGGCCGTAGCGGATCTGGTTGTAGGTGGTGATGATCCTGGCGCTGAGCAGATCGTAGATATCACGGTAAAAAAGCGCCACCTCGAGGCTCATGTCGGGCATCAACTCCTGCCAGAGCCCGACCTCATACTGGATGGTCTTCTGGGCGTTGACCTGGGGGTTGCCCATGGTGGTCGAATAATCGCCCGGGGGGACCAGGCGCGCGTAATTGTCATACATCGCATAGAGCGGGGGCATTTGCAGAAAGTGGCCGTAGCCGAAGCGCAGCAGGGCGGTCTTGCCAAGCTGGTAGGAGATGCCCAGACGCGGACTGATCTGATACTTGGGGTCGGCCTCGACGGGGTGGCTCATGCGCTCGGGATCACCGGGGAAGCTGAGCTGGTTGGAGGGATTGCGCCACTGCGAAGGATAGGTGATTTTGGGGTCGAAATAGTCGAGGCGGAGCCCCAGATTGATCACCATCTCGGCGAACTCCATCTTGTCCTGGAGATAGGCGCTGAATTCGACCGGTTTGACCTTGTAGTACTCATGATAGAGGGTCGAGTCGGGCATGACCATCGGTTCGTAAAAGAGATAGCGGCGCTTGCCGGTCTCGGGATCGACGTCCCAGAGGGTCTCGAAGGCGGTGCCGTAATACTTGTTGCGGATGGTGAACCACTCGTTCTCGAGCACTTTTTGGGAGTACTGCGCGCCGCCCTCGATGCTGTGCTGGGGATGGAGCTGCCAGACAAAATCGCCCTTGCCGGTATAGTCCTCGAGGGTGCGTTCGCTGTGGCCCTTGCTTTGGCCGCCGGTGGAAAAGCCCGGCCCCTCGCTGCGGCTGTAGAGGTCGTGGATGTAGCGGCTGTCGTAGGGATCCTTGAACATATAGCTGGCATTGTTGTCGGAGACGTAGGAGCCCTTGAGTTCGTAAAAGGCCTTGTCCGAGAGCATGTGGTTCCACTGCAGCGAGGCCAGGTGGGAGGTGTGATAGCCGGTGGAGCGGCCGTCAGGATTGTATTTCATGCTGTGGCTGTAGCCCTGCCCCTCATCGTCGTTGAGGATGTACTGCAGGGAGGTCTTGATCCTGGAACTCGGCCGCATGGTGAGCTTGCCCCAGACATTGAGGTTTTTGGCGGTATTCATGGCCACGTAGGCGTTGTCGCCGCTGTGCTCGGTGTACCACTGGCTCGAGTCGGAGGAGGTGAAGTCGCTGTAATCGTCGGGCAGGAAGCGGCGGATGCCGTTGAGGTGCCCCTTGTTGTTCTGGTAGCGCACATTGGTGGCGAAGGTGAATCGGTCGCCGATGATCGGGCCGTTGAGGGCGAACTGGTAGTCCTGACGGCGGGTGAAATCGGTGTCCTGGAGCCCGATAAAGATATCCTTGTGGGGGGTGAGATAGTTGCCGAGGCCGAGAGAGGCGGAGCCATGGAATTTGCGGCCGCCGTCCTTGGTGACGGCGTTGACCACGCCGCTCATGGCGTTGCCATATTTGGCGCTGAAGATGCCGGTGATGACCTCGAGGTCCTCGACGACGTCTTTTTCGACGTTGACGGTGCGGCCGCCGCGGCCGTAGGATTCGTCCACCTGCATGCCGTCGATGAGATAGGTGACCTCATCGCTGCGGCCGCCGCGGAAATGGCCGAGCACCACGCCCGGCTGCATGGCGACCACCGCGCTCACCGATTCGGTGGGCAGGATATCCATCTGGGTGGAGGAGACGTTGCGCACCGAACTGGTCTGGTCCTTCTTGACCGCGACGCGGTCGGCGACGACAGTGACCTCCTGGCCGCTGATGACGGTGCTCTTGAGTTTGGCGGTGAGCTCGAAGGTGCGGTTGACCGAGACACGCACGTTCTGCATGCGCAGGGTCTCGTAGCCGACCATCGAGACGCGCACGGTGTAGGTGCCGGGCTCGAGGTTGATGATGAAGAATTCACCGTTGATGTCCGCCGTGGCACCGCGGCTGGTCCCCTCCAGGAGGATGTTGGCGCCGGTGAGGGTTTCCCCGCTGGTGAGATCGGAGACCCTGCCGGCGATCTTGCCGGTGGTCTGACCCAGCAGCGGGGCTGCGGTGAGAATCAGGCAGAGGAGTGCGGCCGTCAGGTATTTGGCCATGATACATTTCCTTTTCTGGTGTACAGGTGTCAAAGTGGTGCGCTCAATAGACGGGATCCGGAGGCCAGGTTCGCTTGAGAGGATGGGCCTCGGTATTGAAGACGGTCTGGTCGAGATCGATCTCCACCGGCGCGAAGAGCAGATAGAGGTACTTCAGGGTCTCGGTGAGGAAAAAGCTCTCCTGGGAATCCTTCTTCTCTTTGGTGATGACGCTGGCGAGAGCGGCGTAGCCGTGTTCGGTGCGGCAGTGGGTGCGCAGGGAGACAAAATAGTCCCGGCCCATGGCGAGATACTTGTCCTCGCCGGTGAAGCGGTGGAGGTACCAGGCAGATTCGATGTTCTCGGGCCGCAGCTCGTAATTGGCGGCCGTCACCTCCATTTTGCCATAGTCGAGCATCTCTGGTTCGATGCCGTGCAGCATCCAGAGGCGGTAGCAGGAGTCCTGCAGCTTTTCGGCGCGGCTGCGGTCGCCGGCATAGATGAGCAGGCCGGGCATGAAGGCGTCGAGGCTGCCGAAAAGGCGCAGCCCCCTGGCGCCGCTGTTCATGTCGGCGCGGCCGTACCAGAGACACCCCTCGACCTCGTCGGCGAGGTAGCGGTTGACGGCGACCATGCTCGAATCGAACATGAGCTTGCAGTCGCCGTCCCCGAAGAGCTTCCAGCCCTTGAAGAGATACTCATAGTAGGAGTCGATCATGCCGCTGATGTGGCTGGAGGTATCCCCCCACTCGCCGGTCTCGACGTTAATGGTGGTGCCGACCAGGCCGAGATCGGAGCGGCGGTTGAAGAGCTGGACCAGGGCGATCTTGGCCTTGTTGTAGTAGCGCTTTTGGCCGGTCAGTTTGCTGAGAGTGCCGAACTCAAGCAGCAGGGTGCCGATTTCGGCCGGATTGGAGACCGGCCCGCTCACTGCGCCGGTTTTGAGATTGACGAAGGTGTAGGGCATGCCGGTGGGGGAATTGAAGACGGGGAGCAGGCGGTCGCCCAGCTCCTGCGCCAGGGCGAGAAAGCGGGGATCGCCGTCGAGCTGGTAGGCGGAGAGCAGCCCCCCGAGCGTCCGGATGGTGATTTCGAAATTCTTGACGGTGATATCGTGGTCAAAGTCGAGGCTGTCGAGGATGAGTTTTTTCGCCTCGGCCGCTTCGGCAGTGAGCCCCATTAACAGCATGGTGTCGTAGGCATCGACCGGAGTCATGAGCAGGGAGACGCTGTGCCAGTCGCGATATCCCGCGCTGAGGGGCAAGAGTTCGTCATGGCCCCAGGCGTGGGCCTTGTAGCCCTGCCAGGCGTGGAGGAACTCGGTTTTCACCTCCTCGGCCAGGGCGGCGCGGTCGACCGGAGCCGGCCCGCGCTGGCAGCCGGGGGCGATGACAAGGGTGAGGATGAGCGCCAGGAGAGCGAACCGGGCGCGAAGAACGGGACGGAACAAAGCTGCGGATCTCAATGCACGCCTCCTTGAAGAACCATGGATGTCAGGCCGTGGCGGCCTCGATGAGTTCGGAGACCCTGCCGGTGAAGAGCCCCACCACGGTATCAGCCGCGCCGTAGTAAAGGCGGAAGGGCGAGTCGAAACGGGCGAAGCCCTGGTCGTCATACTCCTCGACGATCAGGCCGGAGGGGAAAACGACGTTGGGGACCTGGCCGGTGAGCTCCCAGCTCTCGCGCGGCTCGAGCATGTTGTAGCGGCTGCGTGCGAGCACCTTGCAGGGGTCCAGCAGATCGAGGAGCATCACCCCGGCCTGATAGATGTTGGCGCTGGCGAAGTGGGTGGCGACGCCGTGATAGAGGGCCAGCCAGCCGGCGCGGGTCTTGACCGGGGGCGGGCCGCCGCCGATGAGTTCATCCCAGTAATGAAAGCGCCCGGAGGCCACCTCGCCGACAGGACTCCATTCGAGGAGATCGGAGGAACCGGAGAGGATGATGGTGCTGCCGCTGGCGGGTCCTCCGGCGAGCTGGACGCGGTTGGGACGCTCGAGGCGGAGATAGAGGCCGTTGAAGCGTTCGGGAAAGAGCACCCCGTTGCGGGTGTCGCCGCCGCTGGTGATGCCGAGGAACTCGAAGGTTTCAAAATCGTCGGTGACGGCGAGGCCGAGGCGGCAGCCCTCCTCCATGTCCATGGCGAACATGATATAATAGCGGCCCTCGAGGGGGGTGATGCGCATGTCATAGCAGTGATAGATGCGCTCCTCGAGCTTTTCCATACCGCGGAAGCGGATCTCCGGTGTGGAGAGGGTGAAATGGAGGCCGTCGCGGCTGCGGGCGGTGAGGGTGAAGGTTTCGCGGCCGCGGTTCTGGACGCGGAGGAGGAGGATGGTCTGGTCGTGAAACTGGATGGCGCCGGGATTGAAGACCGAGGAGACGTCGGTCAGGTGGGGGGTGCCGGCCGGCACGTGCTGGCGGGTGACCACCGGATTGGCGGGATGGCGCTGCATCGCTTCCTCCCTTGATATGTTGTTAGTTTTTTTGTTGTAAAAAATAGAAAGGGCGTCAAAAACGCCCGGTGCAACCCGGGCGTCCCGCACACCTGCCCCGCCTTACAGATAATTCTTCGCCTGCAGCACCGGACTCTTGAAGATGTTCTGCAGAATCAGCGTCGTCGCCCCCATCGCCACCGCATCCACCACCGTCGAGGTCTCGATCTTGACATCGAGATCATTGCTCACCCGAGCCCGGGCATCCGCCTTGAGCTCGCTGCGCACGGCATTCAGGAGCAGATCGCCCACCTTGCTCACCTCTCCGCCGAGCAGGATCATCTCGGGATCGAGCAGATTGATGATGTGCGCCAGCTCCCGGGCGACGATCTTGGCCAGCTCCTGGAAATAGCGAATGGCCAGGGAGTCGTGGTTCAGGGCCGCGTCAATGAGGTCCTGCAGGGTCACCCGCTCCTTGGGCAGGGAGCGGCCGTTGAGCAGCACCTCCCCCCCGTACTCCGGCGCCACCTTTTCGAGCATCTGCTTGATCGAGATCGGCTGGGGCGCGGTCTCACCGGCGAACATGTGCGCCCCGCGATAGATCTGATCCTCGAGGTAAAGGCCGTAGCCCACCCCGAAAACATGCTGGTCCATGACCAGCAGCATATAGATCAGATCGCTGATATTCTTGCCTTTGCCATACCACTTTTCGCACATGGCGGCGGCATTGGCGTCATTCTCGACGAGGATGGGAAAATCGTAGTGTTTATCCAGGGCCGCCTTGAGGGAGACCGGAACCTTGCCCATCAGGGCGGTGTTGACGATCACCCCGTTGCGGTAATCGACCAGCCCCGAGACCCCGATGCCCATGCCGAGCAGGTTCTTGCGGCTGATCTTCTGGGGGGTGAGCAGGGTATCAACGATGCGGAAGATGTAGGACTGGAGATCCTCCAGGGTCAGCTTGCCCTCGACGGGCAGGGCGCTGCGCGCGAGCACATGGGAGTTGAGGTCGATGAGCACCCCGTGCACCTCGTTGAGCTCGATCTGCAGGCCGATGATGTAGCCGTAATTGCCGCAGATCTCCCAGAGGGTGGGCTTGCGTCCCCCCTGCACCGAGGAAGCGCCGGTTCCCGACTTGAAGATCAATCCCTTCTTTTCCAGGTTGCGGAGGATGCTCATGATCGTCGAAGGGCGCATGCCGGTGATTTTGGCCAGATCCGCACCATAGATGGGCCCGCGCGTCCGGATGAGATTGAGGACGATGTGGCTGTTGAGGTTCTTGACCAGCCGGTAATCGCCCGTGATGATTTTTTTCATGGCCTCACAATGCCCTTCTGCCTGTTCCGGTCCGGCGCTTTAAGAGCTGACGGGGTCGCCTGGAAATTCGTGATCCGATCCGAATATCAATTATTTTTATTGGAAAAATAACTCGTAAATATATTCCTTTTTTTGTAACAAATCAACACTCTTTTTTGATTTTTTAAGAGCCCCTCCCCCCTGGTGCAGGCATAATAAAGCCCGCGTGGTGGCTGGCACGCGGGCCGGAGAATCGGCCCGTCACAGGGGGGGAACCGGCGCCGATGAAAGAAAGTGCGGTGGCGCGTCGTGCTCCACCTCCCGCGTCGACAGGCTCAGAGCGGTACGGCGGCAGCCACCGATTCGCAGCCGCAGGAGCCCCCGATCACCAGTCCCGCCGTCAGCTCCTCATGATAGGGCGCCGACGGGTCGACCTCGCCGTTAATCATCTGCAGCAGATAGCGGACCGCCTTGCTGCCGAGTTCGACGATGGGCACGTGCACGGTGGTCAGACGCGGGGTGAGCAGCTGGCTGAGAAAAATGTCATCGAAGCCGGCCAGGGCGATATCCTGGGGGATACGCAGATTGAGGCTGCGGGCCGCCTGGTAGGCGCCCATGGCCATCATATCGTTGGCGGCAAAGACCGCCTCCGGCTTTTCCATCTGGCTCATCAGGCGCATAAAGGCGTAATACCCGGAACGGGCGCTGAAATCGCCGGGCATGATGAAGGAGGGGGCGATGGGCAGGTCATGCTGCCGCCCCGCCTCCAGGCAGCCGTTCAGGCGCTCGTCGGCGTCGATGTTGCCATTGGGGCCGGTGATCATGCCGATGCGGTGATAGCCGTGGCCAAAGAGGTGTTCAACGATGGCGTAGGCCCCCTGAAAGTTGTTGATCTTGAAGTAGACGAACTCCTGCGCATTGCCGGGGGGATTGAGCAGGACGAGGGGGCGGCGGCTGCGGCGCAGGGTCTCGACAAGCCCGTTCTTCCCCTCCGGTGCCATTAGGATGACCCCGTCCACCCGGCCGCTGCTCATAAATTCGAGCAGGGTGGCGGCGATATCGCGCTGGGTATGGAAGCTGGAGACGAGCAGGAAGCGGTTCGCCCGGTAGGCCTCTTCATCGATGCCGCGAATGATGTCCATAAAGAATTCATCGGCCATCTCGGGCAGGATCAGTCCGATGGTATCGGTCTTTTGTGTCGAGAGCGAGCGGGCGATGGGATTGGGGGTGTACTGGTATTCGCCGGCCAGCTGAAGGATGCGCGCACGGGTCGCCTCCTTCACGGGACCGCTTTTGTTGAGGGCGCGCGATACGGTGGCGATGGAGACCCCGGCCAGCGCGGCGATTTTTTGCATGTTGACCACGGACCGCCTCAAGACTTGGCATGTAAAGAAGGGAAACGATTACAGTCCATAAATTTACTGGTTTCGGCATCCTTTTGCAAGAGAATAATCGCCTACTCCTTGAGGCCCCCCATGAGAATCCCCTGGATGTAGTATTTCTGCAGGGCGAGAAAGAGCAGAAGGATCGGGAGAATCGTCACCACCGCCCCGGCCATCATCAGCTCCGGATCGGGGGCGTGCTCGCCCATAAGATTGGCGATCGCCACTGGCAGGGTGTACATCTCCTGGCGGTTGAGGACGATCAGGGGCCAGAGAAAATCGTTCCAGGTCCCCATAAAAGTGAAGAGGGCCAGGGTGACCAGAATCGGTTTGGCCAGAGGCAGGATGATAGTCCAGTAGATGCGCAGCTCCCCGGCCCCGTCGATGCGCGCCGCCTCGATCAGGCTGTCGGGCACCCCCTGGAGATACTGGCGGATGAGAAAGATGCCGAAAATGCTCGCCATGCCCGGAATGATGATGCCGAAATAGCTGTTGAGCAGTCCCATCTGCTTGAGCATGAGAAAGACCGGCAGCATGGTCACCTGGCCGGGAATGACCAGCGAGGTGAGGAGCAGGCTAAAGATCGCCTTGCGCCCCCGGAAGGCAAATTTGGCGAAGGCATAGCCGGCCAGGGAGTTGACGAGCAGGCTGACGAGCGTCACCCCCCCGGCGAGGATGAGGCTGTTGAGGAAGAAGCGGCCGATCTGGAGCCGCTCCCAGAGGGTGGCATAGTGCTCCGTACTCCAGCGTGAAGGCCAGAAGCGCGGCGGGAAGGTGCTCGCCTCCCCCCCGGGCATGAAAGAGGCCATCACCATCCACCAGAAGGGCAGCAGGGTGACCGCCAGACCGAGCAGCATGAGGGTGTGCAGGCCGATCCGGGCCATCAGGCGGCCGTGGCGCCGGCGAAAGGCGGTGAGTCCCCCCTCCCCCGTCGCTGCGCCCCGTTTGGTGCGCGGCGCGATTCCATCATTCCGGGCGCTCATGCCGCCTCCTGACGCCTGCGCGCGGCCATCTGGAGCATGGCGAGCAGAAAGATGATGAAAAAGAGCATAAAAGCGATCGAGGAGGCGTAGCCCATCCGCCACCAGCGGAAGCCCTGCTGGTAGAGATAAAAGACCACGCTCAGGGTGCTGTTGACCGGTCCGCCCTGGGTCATGACGTAGGGCTCGGCGAAGAACTGGAAATAACCGATGATGGTCATCAGGGTGACGAAAAAGGTGGTCGGGGCCAGCTGCGGCAGGGTGACATGGCGGAACTGCCCCCACCAGCCGGCGCCGTCGAGGCGCGCTGCCTCGTAGAGATAGTCCGGAATGGTCTGCAGCCCGGCGAGAAAGATCATCATGTAATAGCCGAAATTTTTCCAGACCGCCAGCAGGATCAGGGCGGGCATGGCCCAGACCGGATCACCGAGCCAGTTGACCGGACCAACCCCGGCGAAGGAGAGCAGATAGTTAAAGAGCCCGAAGCGGGGATGGTAGAGATAGCGCCAGACCACTGCGACGGCGACCAGCGAAGTGATCACCGGGGTGAAATAGCCAAGGCGGAACCAGTCCCTCAGCATGAGCTGGCGGCTGTTGAGGCCGATGGCGGCCAGCAGGGCGGCAAGGATGGTGAGGGGCCCGCCGGCGAGGACGAAATAAACCGTATTGCCGAGGGCCTTCCAGAAAAGGGGATCGTGCAGCAGGCGGCCGTAATTTTCGAGGCCGTTCCAGCGCGCCCGCGAGAGGTTGCCCAAAGCGTAGATGTCAAAATCGCTGAAGCTCATCAGCAGGGAGGCCAGGACGGGCAGGAAGAAAAAGAGCAGGAGCGTCCCGAGCGCCGGAGCGAGGAAAAACCAGGGTATAAGCCACTTGTGCTTCATCCATCCCCCCTCAGAGCAGATCACGCGCAAGCAGCCAGCGCCGTTTTTCGAGGATGCGATCGACGTCGCGGTCCAGTTTGACGACGGCCTCCTCCAGGCTCATCCTTCTGTAGATGACCTGTTCGAGGTGCTCCTGCATCTTGACCGCCACCTGCTCCCATTCGGCGATCCGGGGCGTGGGCATGGCGGTCTCCAGCTGGCGGTAAAAGGCGCCGGTCTCGCGATCGTTTTCGATCTCCGGGGTGTGCCAGGCCGCCCGCACGGCCGGCAGATCCCGGGTCAGGCTGAAAAAGGCCTGCTGTGTCTCCACCTCGGAGAGATAGCGGATGAACTTCCAGGCTGCTTCGGGGTGGCGGCATTTTTCAAAGAGGACCAGGCTGGCGCCCCCCGCCACCGAGGCGCGGTTGCGGCCGGCGGGCAGCGGGGCGGTGCTCCAGCGCCCGGAAAGGCCGGGCATCCGTTTGCGCATCTCGCTGACGTTCCAGGGTCCGGTCACCATCATGCTGAAGACCCCCTCGCTGAAGCCCTGAAAAATATTGGCCACCTCGCTCATATTGATCACGGCCAGGGAGTCGTGAAAAAAGGTGATATAGTAGCGCAGGGCCGCGAGGGTGGCCGGTTCGGAAAAGGCGCCGTAGCAGTCGTTCTCGCGCAGCAGTCGGCCGCCGTTCTGGAGGATGAGGATGGCCGGCACCTGCCAGTCATTGAAAATCGTCGAAAGAAAGAGGGCGTAACGGCCGGGCTGCTGCTGCACCAGACGCCGGCTGAGATCGAGCCACTCCCCCCAGTCGCGCGGCGGCCGGGGGTAGCCGGCTGCGGCGAGGAGGTCGCTGCGGTAAAAGAGCAGGCGGGTGTCGACGTACCAGGGGATGCCATAGACCCGGCCGCCAATGCAGTTGGTCTCCCAGATGCCGGGGAAGTAGTCTCCTGGTCTGAGGGTGGAATCGGCTAAAAAGGGATCGAGCGGCCGGATGGCGCCGATGGCCGCGAATTCGGGGATCCAGGTATTGCCGAGCTGGCAGAGATCGGGGCTGGAACCGCCGGCGAAGGCGGTGAGGAGGAGGTCATGGGCGGCCCCCCAGGGGACAGTCTGGACCCGGACGGTGATTTCGGGATGGCGCCGAGCAAATCCGGGCAGGAGGGGCTGGATGTTTTCGCCCTCGGCGCCCATGGCCCAGAAATCGAGCAGGAGCTGTTCGCCGGGATCGCGGCGGCAGCCGGTCAGCAGGCAGCAGGCGAGAATGCAGGCGAGCAGGGGGGTGCAACGGTGCGTCATCCGGCCTCCGGGAGCCCATGAATTGTAACCGTTTACATGGATAATTTAGCAGAAAAGAGGCCAATGTCAAGCAATTTGTTGCCCTGCCCCCAACAATTTGGCGGCAGGGCATTAAAAAACGGAGGATACCCGTCGGCATCATCCGTTGATGCGGAGAGAGGCCGGGGCTCCCTCCCCGTGTCCCGGCTCTCCCTGGTTCAGGCAGTCCCTATTCGGTGCAATCCTCTCCGCCGATGAAATCGAAAACCTCGACGCACTGGTCGTATTTGACAGTGGCGTTGATCTTGAAATCGATCTCCACCTTGATGAGCTGGCCAGCCGGGTCGCTGTTGCCGGTCAGGCCGATCTCGATATCAGCATCATTCACTTTTTTGACGTGATCGTTAATCTTGCCGGCCAGTTTTTCCACGCCTCTTGCGATCAGGGCATTCAAGCCGATATATTTGGTATCCACACCGCTGAGAGGGACCGATTTGTCCTCAAACAGCTGCACTGGTTTGCCCTGGTCAAGGACAAATCCGGAGAGTTTGACCCAGGTCGCCACGTTGCCCTCGACGAGCCGCACCCTGATTTGCACCGATTCAAGGTCCACACCGGTGATGGTGCCGTCTTCCGGCACATCCAGGGCTGCACGAATGTCCCTGGCGGTTATTTTCTCATAGCCGGCGAATTCGCCCGTATTATTAATCGCAATGGTTTTGACCTTGTTCAGGGGTACGACGAAATGAAAGAGCTTTTTCTGGCAGCCGCTCATCAGGAGCGCGGCGCCGGCCAGCAGGACAAGTCCGATTCTTTTATTCATTGCTCCTCCCGGAGTCATTAAGGATCGTGGGCAGTGATTAGAGGCCGATATAGAGCCCCAGGCAGGCGCTCTGCTGGGCGGCGAAGCTATAGTCCGCGTGAAGCTGGAAAATGGCCAGCTTGAGGGTCGCCCCCAGGGTCAGGCGCACGCTGTTCGCCCCCTCCAGATCGAAGGAGATGGTTTCGGCCTCTTCGCCCTCCCCGTGTTCATAAGAGGCCTCCATCACCGAGTTCTCATGGGAGAGGCCGCCGTAGAGGGTGAAAAGGTTGAAGGTTTTGCTGGCCGAGAGGCCGATGACGCGGGTTTTGGCGTCAAGGATATCCCCCACGGTCAGGGTCTGATAAAAGACCGCAGCCGCCACATCGACCGGAAAGAGCGGAATGTACTGGCTGAGGCTGTGGCGGAAGCCGATGCCGAGCAGGCTGAGATCCCCGACCTCCTCATTGAGCTCGGCCGCCGCGTAGCGCAGCGTGACCTCGCTGCCCAGGAGGGAGCCGATGGTGATCTGGGGCATGGCCAGGGGCATGACCGAGAGGTCATATCCGCCTGGAAAGTTGTAGACGGTGCCACCCTGACCGGGAACCGCCACCGGCGCGGTATCGCCAAAAACGGTGGGCACCTCAAGGCTCTTCTTCGGTTCGAAACCCTCCTCGGTGGTGGCGGTGAAGCTCCTCTGAGCGTCGGAGATGAGAGCTCCGGTCGCGACCACCTCGACGCCGACATGCAGTCCCACACGCGGGATATGGGCGGTATGGTAGAGGCCGCTGTTGAGATTGGCGCCAAAGGCATCACCCAGGGGTTGGAGGTACTTTTTTCCGTTATCGCCGAGATAGCGGGAGAGATAATCCTGCAGATCCTGCGCGGCGATCCCCGGTGCGACGATCAGGATCATCACCAGGCCAAGCCAGCGCATCAATGAATTGTGCATACTCATTCCTTTCTTCTGCACGCACTCACATGCTCCCCGGATACCCGCCTGAGAGAAGCGGGGTGCTCTTGCTGTATTATAAAGAACATAATCTTGCCGGACAAGGACTTTTTCTCCTTTTTTCGGGCCAGGTCACAATTTCAGGTGCGGCGCGGGCGAAAAAAGCCTTTTGAATAAGAGCCAAAGAATGTGTATATTGGGCACCCGGCGCGGCCGGTCCGCCCACACCCAAGGAGGAATCTTTATGAGCAATCCGAACCTCAAATTCGGCCTGGAACGTTATACGCTCGACTGCTTCTTCGCCGAGGTGCTCAACCGCTATCCGCAGCGGCCGGCCCTGGCCCTGGTCGGCGAGGAGCCCTTTACCTATGCTGAATTCGGCCGGCGGGTCGCCGACCTGCAGGCCAGGCTGGGCGAGCTCGGCGTCAAATCCGGGGAAAAGGTCGCCCTTCTCGGTGGCTCCTCGCCCAACTGGTGCATCGCCTTTATGGCCGTCACCACCATGGGCGCGGTGGCCGTCCCCATCCTCGAAGATTTCCCCGAAGCCGACATCAATCACATCCTCCACCACTCGGACGCCAGCGTCATTTTTATCTCCGACCACCTTCACGCCAGCCTCAACCTGCACGCTCTCATCGAGGGATTTCTTGTTTTCAGCCTCACCGATCTGGCCCTCGTCTCCGGCGCGGGCGCCAGGCCCGGCTTCTGGAAGGGATTGCAGGAATTCGGCGGCAAGGTGCTCGGCAAACGCGCCAAAATGGATCCAGAGCTGCCGGCAGCGATCGGCGAGGAGGACCTGGCGGAGATCATCTACACCTCCGGCACCACCGGCCACAGCAAGGGGGTGATGCTCAGCCACCGCAATCTGGTGAGCAATCTCTTCGAGGGCCCCGACCTCATCAAATGCATTCATGAACGGAGCGTCCTCCTCTCCATTCTCCCGCTCGCTCACACCTTCGGCTCCACCTCCGGCTTTCTCTCGATTATCCGCGAGGGGAGCCTGATCTATTTTCTCACCAAGCCCCCGGCCCCCAAGGTGCTGCTGGCGGCGATGCAGGAGGTCAAGCCGACCATCTTCGGGGCCGTCCCCCTGGTCTTCGAAAAGATCTATCACAAGCAGGTGGTGCCGACCATCGCCGCCAGCCGCCTGCTGCGCATGCTGTCGAAAAGCCGGGCCTCGCGCAAACTGCTCTACAAGATCATCGGTAAAAAGGTCAACAAGCTCCTGGGCGGCCGCCTCGAATGCGTTATCATCGGCGGAGCCGCCTTTTCGCCCGAGGTCGAGACCTTTATGAAGCAGGGGCGTATCCCCTACTGCTGCGGCTACGGCCTGACCGAATGCTCCCCTCTGGTCACCTTTTCCTCCATGGAGGAGCAGAAGATGGGCTCGCCGGGGCATGCCATCACAGGCGTCTCCATCCACATCGCCGATCCCGATCCCACCACCGGCATTGGTGAGATCCTCGTCAAGGGGCCCAATGTCATGAAGGGCTATTACAAGAACGAGGAGGCGACTCGCAAGGTCTTCACGGGGGACGGCTGGTTCATCAGCGGCGACCGCGGCTATCTGGACAAGGATGGCTTTCTCTTCATCACCGGCCGCTCCAAGAACGTCATCGTCGGCCCCTCCGGCGAGAATATCTATCCCGAGACCATCGAAGCCAGGCTGCTCGAGTCGATTTACGTTGAAGAGGCCCTGGTCTACATGACCGAAGGACAACTGGTGGCGCGCATTTTTCCCAACTACAGCTACATCGAGAGCATCGAGGGGGATCGCGCCGAGGGGGCGGTCGCCCGGGCGATCAACGAGATCCTCGAGGAGGTGCGCAGGGAGGTCAACACCCGCCTGCCCGCCTTCGCCCGCATCAGCCGGGTGATCGAACAGTCGACCCCCTTCGTCAAGACCCCGACCAACAAGATCAAGCGCGGCGAATATGTGCCCGGGTATCTCAATGACGACAGAAACAAATAATACCTGTGAGGAGAAGTCATGAGCGGAATGATTCTGGACGGGAAGGCCCTGGCCAGGCAGATGGAGCAGGAGTTGGCGGTGCGGGTGGAGAAGATCAAAAACATATCCGGCAAGACGCCGATCCTGGCGACCATTCTGGTGGGGGACGATCCCGCCTCCGCCACTTATGTTCGCATGAAGGGCAACGCCTGTCAGCGCGTGGGCATGGAATCGCTCAGGGTGATCCTGCCCCAGAGCACGACCACTGAGCGGCTTCTGGAAGAGATCGACGCCCTCAATGCCAATCCCGATGTCCACGGCATCCTCCTGCAGCATCCGGTCCCCGCGCAGATCGACGAGCGCGCCTGTTTCGACCGTATCGCCCTCAGCAAGGATGTGGATGGGGTCACGGCCCTCGGCTTCGGCAGGATGGCCCTGGGCGAGCCCGCCTATGGCTCGGCCACGCCGGCCGGCATCATGCGGTTGCTTGCGCATTACGAGATCCCCCTCAAGGGCAAGGAGGCGGTCGTGGTCGGGCGCAGCCCCATCCTTGGCAAACCGGTGGCGATGATGCTGCTCAACGCCCATGCGACCGTGACCGTCTGTCATTCGCGCACGCAGAACCTGGCCGAGGTGGTGCGGCGGGCGGATATCATCGTCGGCGCCGTCGGCAAGCCCGAATTCATCCGGGGGGAGTGGATCAAGCCGGGGGCGGTCGTCATCGACGCCGGCTATCACCCCGGCAACATCGGTGACATCGAACTTGCGGCTGTGGTGGAGAGCTGTTCGGCCTACACCCCCGTCCCCGGCGGGGTCGGCCCGATGACCATCGCCACCCTGATGGCCCAGACCGTCGAAGCAGCGGAAAAAAGCGCCGGTATCGATTGAGCTTGACATAAAACAACCCATACTGCGACACGGAGCAGCGAAGAGAGTCTGAGCGGGCCCACTCTTCTCCATGTGCCGCCAGGCCTCTTGGAGAGCCTCCCGTTTAACGGAACTGATAATCGACAGGATCAGGAAATGAATGCACGTCATCAAAGCCGGCCGGTAAAAATCGGCATCCGCCCCGCCATCGACGGCCGCCGCAAGGGGGTGCGCGAATCACTTGAAAACCAGACCATGGCGATGGCGAAATCGGTCGCCGCGCTGTTGAGCCAAAATCTTCGCCACCCCTCGGGCGAGCCGGTCGAGTGCCTCATCGCCGAAAGCTGCATCGGCGGGGTGGCCGAGGCCGCGCGCTGTGCGGATTACTTTGATCGCGAAGGGGCCGGCGTCTCCATCACCGTCACTCCCTGCTGGTGCTACGGCTCCGAGACCATGGATATGGATCCCTTTCGCCCCAAAGCGGTCTGGGGGTTCAACGGCACCGAGCGTCCGGGAGCGGTCTATCTCGCGGCCGTCCTCGCCGCCCATACCCAGATGGGACTGCCCGCTTTCGGCATCTATGGCCGTGACGTCCAGGATGCCGACAATCAGACCATCCCCGCTGATGTGGCTGAAAAGCTGCTCCGTTTCGCTCGCGCAGGCCTGGCCATCGCCGCCATGCGCGGCACCTCTTATCTCGCGATGGGTTCGGTTTCGATGGGCATCGCCGGCTCCATGGTCGATCCCTCCTTCTTCAGGAACTATCTGGGCATGCGCAATGAATACGTCGACATGTCCGAGTTCACCCGCCGCATGGAAGAGGGGATCTTCGATCCCGAAGAGTACCGCGCCGCCTATGCCTGGACCCGCGCCAAATGCCTTGAAGGGCCGGACCACAACAAAGCCAGACGCACTCCGGCTGAAAAGCAGCGCATCTGGGAAAAAGTGGTGCAGATGACCCTCATCGCCCGCGATCTGATGGCGGGGAATCCCCGCCTGGCCGCGCTCGGCTTTGGCGAGGAGGCCCTCGGCCACAATGCCCTGCTTGCCGGCTTTCAGGGCCAGCGCCAATGGACCGACCATTCCCCCAACGGGGATTTCATGGAGGCGATCCTCAACTCCTCGTTCGACTGGAATGGCACCCGGCAGCCCTATCTGGTCGCGACCGAGAATGATGCCCTCAACGGGGTCGCCATGCTCTTCGGCCATCTTCTCACCAGCACCGCCCAGATGTTCTCGGATGTGCGCACCTACTGGAGCCCGGCGGCGATCCGGCGCGTCACCGGCCACACCCTGAGCGGCGCCGCGGAGCACGGGGTCATCCATCTCATCAATTCCGGTGCCTCCGCCCTGGACTTTTCCGGGCGCCAGTCGGTTGCAGGCCAACCGGCGGTCAAACCCTTCTGGGAAATCACCCCCGCCGAGGTCGAGGCCTGCCTCGCCGCCACGCTCTGGCCGCCGGCCATCTATGAATACTTCCGCGGCGGCGGCTACTCCTCGGAGTTCCTCACCCGCGGAGGCATGCCCCTGACCATGTCGCGCGTCAATCTGGTCCAGGGCCTCGGCCCGGTGCTGCAGATCGCTGAAGGCTGGAGTGTGGATCTGCCCGACGAGGTCAACAAGGCCCTGGTCGACCGCACCGATCCGACCTGGCCGACCACCTGGTTCGCCCCGCGCCTGACCGGAAAGGGCGCCTTCAGCGATGTCTATGCGGTGATGGGCAACTGGGGCGCCAATCACGGCGCGATCAGCTGCGGCCACATCGGCGCCGACCTGATCACCCTGGCCGCGCTGGCGCGCATCCCGGTCTGCATGCACAACGTCGCTGAGGCGGAGATCTTCCGCCCCAGCGCCTGGAACGCCTTCGGCATGGACAAAGAGGGGGCTGATTATCGCGCCTGTGCGAATTTTGGGCCCCTTTACGGCAAGAGATGAGTGCAGCCCGGCCGCGGCATTCAACGCCGCCTTCCGGATGGAGGCACAGCACTTCGATGAGTTCAAGAAAACCAGCCGCGCTCGTGCTTGACTGCGGGGCCACCAATGTGCGGGCTATTTTGGTCGATGCCGGCGGACGGCTGCTTGCCTCGGCCAGCCGCGCCAATGCGGTTCACCCTGATCCCGGCTGGCCGGGAGGCCTGATCTGGGACCAGGAGGAGATCTGGGCGGGTTTTTGCGCCTGCACCCGTGAGCTCCTTTCCCGCGCGCCAGAGGCCCGCATCGCTGCCATCACCGTGACGACCTTCGGGGTGGATGGAGCCCCTGTCCATAAGGACGGCACCCTGCTCCACCCGGTCATCTCCTGGCAGTGCGGCCGCACCCGCTCCATCCAGGAGAAGATCGCCTCCTCTATCGATCCGCTCCGCCTTTTCCGCATCACCGGGCTGCAATCCTACCCTTTCAACACCCTTTTCCGGCTGCTCTGGTTCCGCGAAAACCGGCCAGGGGTGCTGGAGGGAATGGACTATTACGCCATGATGCCCTCCCTCTTCATCCACCGACTCACCGGGGAATGGCTGACCGATGTCACCATGGCCGGGACCTCGATGCTGACCGACCAGAGCCGCCGCACCTTTTCGGAGGAGCTGCTTGCCCTGGCGGGACTGGATGCGACCAGGTTCCCAGCGCTGGCCGAGCCGGGCACCATTGCCGGCCCGCTTCTGCCCGCCGCCGCAGCCGAATTCGGCCTCGCCGCGAGGATACCCGTGGTGATCGCCGGCCATGACACCCAGTTCGCCCTCTTCGGCGCCGGCGGCGGGCCCACCCTGCCGGTGCTCAGCTCGGGCACCTGGGAGATCCTTATGGCCCGATCAACCCCCATCCATCTGGAAGGGCTGGATCCGGCGGCAGGCATCACAATCGAATTCGACGCCCGGCCGGGATTGTGTAATCCGGGCATGATGTGGATCGCCTCGGGCATCCTGGAATGGCTGGGCGGGCTTCTCTACAGCGACTGTAGGGGTGCGGAGCGTTATGAAAAGATGACGGGCGAAGCCTCCCTGCTCCCGCCGGGCAGTGAGGGGGTTGGCATGCTCCCCGGCCTGTTTGACAGCAGCGGGCTGCGCGGGGTGTACAGCGGCCTCTTCCCCGGTTCCACCAGGGCTCATCTTTACCGGGCGGCGCTGGAGGCCCTCGCCTTTCGGGCCCGTGAAAGTCTGATCCGGCTGGAGGAATGGGGCGGCTTCAGGGCCGGAGCGGTCATCTGCGCCGGTGGAGGCTCGAAAAACCATCTCTGGAACCGCATCCGCGCCGACATTCTCGGCATCCCCGTACTGGTCAGCCCGGTGAGCGAGACCACGGTGCTGGGTGCAGCCATGTTCGCCCTCGCTGGGGCCGGCTTCTTCAGCACGCCGGAGGAGGCCGCCCGGGCGATGCAGCCCGAGCTGACCACCATCGAGCCCGGCGAAAACCTTCCTGCTTATGTTGAATTCCAGAAAACCTACCGCGGCCTGCTCCACCATCTGGATAAAAATCCGGCAGCGCGGCAGGAGAGCGTGTCCTGACATCAAAGCAAGGAGGAAAATCATGCAAAAGATTCTGCTGGGCATTGCCTTCGCGTTGGGGGGGATCATCACCTATGTCGCCACCCGGCCGGAAATCCATTTCGGGGGCATCGCGATCGCCCTCTTTGTCATCGCTTTCCTCTTCGGCCTCATCCAGTCGAAATACCCCTGGCTCTTCGCCCTTGCCCTGGGCATCTGGATACCCGTCCTGGTCCTTTTTCAGGGCTTTTTCAAGGGCTTGTTCAGGGTGCAGAATATCTGGGCGATCCTGGCCCTGCTCATCGCCTTCGCCGGCGCCTATGCCGGGGCCTTTGTGCGCAATAAATTCACCGCCAAAACCAGGTAGATCACGGAGCGATCAAATGAATGAGCCCATCCCCGCTTCGATTTTTCCCGCCCCTGAAGCTGTGCCCGAAGCCTGGCGGCTGGCTGTGCCTGTCGACCAGCGCAGCTGGCTTTGCGGCGGAGAACTCCGCACCTGGACCGGGCTGACGCAGCCGGTTCTGTCGCCGATCTGCCATCCCGGTCCCTCCGGAGCGGAGCGCGCCGTCATCGGCAGTTATCCCCTGATGAGCGCAGCAGAGTCGCTGCAGGTCCTCGAAGCGGCCTCCCGCGCCTGGGACCAGGGGCGCGGCCCCTGGCCAACCATGCCGGTGGAGGAGCGCATCCACCACGTCGCGGCCTTTTCGGCGCGCATGCAGGAGCAGCGCGGCGAAATCGTCAAGCGGCTGATGTGGGAGATCGGCAAGAACCAGGTGGACGCGGAAAAGGAATTCGACCGCACCATCGAATATATACGCGATACCATCAGCGCACTCAAGGAGCTGGACCGGCTCTCCTCCCGCTTCGTCATCGAAGAGGGTGTCATCGGCCAGATTCGCCGCTCACCGCTCGGCGTGGTGCTTTGCATGGGCCCCTTTAACTATCCCCTCAACGAGACCTTTACCACCCTGATTCCGGCCCTGATCATGGGCAATCCGGTCATCTTCAAACCCCCCAAGCTGGGCGTGCTGCTCTTCGAACCCCTGCTCGCGGCCTTTCGCGACTGTTTCCCGCCGGGGGTGATCAACACGATCTATGGCGACGGCGCCACCATCATCACCCCGTTGATGGAATCCGGCCGCATCGACGTCCTTGCTTTCATCGGCACCAGCCGGGTGGCGGACATTCTCCGCCGGGCGCACCCCAAACCCCACCGTCTGCGCTGCGTCCTCGGCCTGGACGCCAAAAATCCGGCCATCATCCTCAAGGATGCCGATCTCGATCTGGCCGTGAAAGAGTGCGTACTCGGCGCCCTCTCCTTCAACGGACAGCGCTGCACTGCCCTGAAGATGATCTGGGTGCACGCGGAGGTTTGCGATCTCTTTCTGGAGAAACTCTCCGCCGCGGTGGCGGCCTTAAAGTGCGGCATGCCCTGGGAGCCGGGTGTGCAGATCACCCCCCTGCCGGAAGAGGGCAAGACCGGACGGCTGTACGAGTATATCCGGGATGCGGAGGAGCGGGGAGCGCGGGTCATCAACCCCGGCGGCGGATCAGTTCAGGGGACATGCATGACTCCGGCGATCCTCTATCCGGTCTCGGCCGGGATGCGGCTCTACACCGAGGAGCAGTTCGGGCCGCTCATTCCGGTGGCCTCCTTCAGCGAGATCGGTGAGCCCCTGCATTATATTTCGGAATCCAGTTACGGCCAGCAGGTGAGTCTTTTCGGCAACGATGCCAAAGTGCTGGCCGGCCTCATCGATCCACTGGTCAATCAGCTCTGCCGCGTCAACCTCAACAGCCAGTGTCAGCGCGGGCCGGACAGCTTCCCCTTCACCGGACGCAAGGATTCCGCCGAGGGCACTCTTTCGGTCTCGGACGCCCTGCGCGTCTTCACCATCCGCGCCCTGGTCGCCGCCAAGGAGAACAGCGCCAATCAAGGCATCATCCGGGAGATCGTCACCGAGCGCACATCGCGTTTTCTCTCGACCGATTTCATCTTTTAGTTACTGCGCCCTATCTCCTGACACAAACGCCGGGCGGAATGGCCCGGCGTTTTTTTTCAGCCCGTCATCGCACTCAGGGCTGCAGCGGTGCGTTGTTCCGGATAGTCCTCAGGGCGAAGATCCGTCCGGCGGTGCGGCCATGGTTGGCCTCGATGCGGACGGTGACGGAGGATTTGCCGCACAGCAGCTCCTCCGGCAGGGGATAGATCAGATCGTAGAAGCGGCCGGTCTCCCCTCCCCGCCAGTCGATTTCCGCAATCTTTTGCCCTTCCACCAGCAGGTCGAATTTGCGATCGCGATCATCGCCGATGAGGGTGAGCAGCAAGGCGTTGGGGAGTTCAGGCCGGACAGCCATCTCGAACGAGAACCAGCTGCCGGCGCGCGCCTCGCGGCCGGAGCGCCCGAGGGCCTGGTCAACGTAGGAACGCTCCCCCGCCTCCAGCCTGTGGTCGCGCTCGGGCTGCATCTCGCCGATGCGGAAATGATCGATGGTCCGCGACGCGATCTCCTGCTGCCGCCGAATCTCGGCTTGATAGGCTTCTTTTCGCGCTTCCCACGCCTCCGGAGTAAAATAGTCAAAATAGACGCTGTAATAGTCATCCGCCGTGCTGTAAAAAGGCCTGAGATCGAAATCAAAGGGCATGCCGATCCCGGCGGTGCGGAAGGTGAACGGAGCCCCCGCGGGCTGGATCCATTCCGCAGGATTTCTTTTCCCGGTCAGCAGAACGGGTGTGCCATAGACCGGATCGGGCAAGGTATCGCCAAGTTGACCGGCGAGCACGACCGGGCCGTAGAGCAGGGCGACGCGGTCGGGATTGTCGGGCATCGCCTCGGTCCGCAGCCGCATGGGCATGACAATCTCGACCCGGTCGTTATTCCGCCATCTCCGTTCCACCACCAGAAATCCCTTGCCGTTCAGGGAGGCCTGTGTGGCGGTTCCGTTCACTCTGACCGCGATCTCCCCGGCCCAGCCGGGCCTGCGCAGGTAGAGGGGAAATCGAACCGGCTTTTTCACCGCGATAGTGAGGCGCACACTCTCCTCAGCTGGAAAGGCGGTCTCCTGGGTGATGATGACGCCCCGCTCCCGCCACTCCAGCACCGAAGGGATGAAGAGAGCGAGATAGAGCCCGCCGTCGGCCGCCTCGTACCAGATGCCCTCGTTGTATTTGACATGGTTCTCCATGCCGGTGCCGACGCAGCAGGTGAAGGTGTTGAAGGAATCGCTGAACTGCTTGCGGGTGCCCATGCGCAGGGGGACGAAGTAGCACATCATGCCGTCGGCCGGATTCTGGCTGGAGAGGATGTGATTGTAGAGGGCGCGTTCGTAATAGTCGGCCAGCTCCTGATCGGGCTCAAGGCAGAAGAGGTGGCGGGTGAGCTTGAGCATATTGTGGGTGTTGCAGGTCTCGCAGGTATTATCGCTGAGGCGATCGTTGAGCCGGTCCGGCTCGCCGCAGTATTCATAGTTGCTGTTGCCCCCGATGACGTAGGAGTGGTGCCGGGTCATGGTCTCCCAGAAAAAACGGGCGATGGTCAAGTCCGCGGGGCTGCCGGACAGCTCATAACGGCGAGCGGCGCCTACCGCCTTGGGCACATTGGTGTTGGAGTGCTTGCCGGGCATGGGATCGATGCGCTGCGCCAGCTGTCCCATAACAAACTCGTCATGGAAGCGGCGGGAGAGCGCGAGATATTTTTCTTCTCCGGTGATGGCGAAGAGATTGGCCAGCACCTCGTTCATGCCGCCATATTCGCAGTTGAGCATGGCCAGGCGCTGCTCCTCGCTGAGGGGATTGACCACAGCGGCCGCCCAGTCGGCCATGCCGCGCACCACCTTGAGAGCGACTGGATTCCCGGTGTACAGATGGGCATCCACCAGCCCAGCCATCACCTTGTGGACGGTGTACCAGGGGGACCAGCCCCCGTTGAGGTTAAAGCCGGTCGACCTGATCTCGCCCCGGGCGATGCGGGCGAAGAGGCTGTCTTCATCCGGTATCGCACCAACATAACCGGATTTGCGCGCCTCCTGGCAGCGGGCGAGTTCTCCGACGATATAGTCGACCCGCCTTTTGAATTCGGGGTCGCCGCTGCCGGCGTAGTGCATGGCGCAGGCGGAAAGATAGTGGCCAAGGGTGTGGCCGGAGAGCCCCTCGCTCTCCCAACCGCCGTAAATCTCCCCCTTGACCGGCAAGCCGGCGTGGGCATGAAAGCGGTGGAGCAGACGGTCGGGTTCGATGGTGAGCAGGTAGGCGGCATCCATCTCCAGGGCATGTTTGAAGGGGCCGTCCGTGATACGGACTGCACCGAGGTCAAAGGCCCGGGCCCGGACGGGGACCTTGATTCCGGCCTTGAGGGCGGAGCGGAACTGGCCAGGATATTGGGCGTGCAGGTGGCCGGCGCAGGCCAATACGGCCAGAACGAGAAGGGTGTTCGGTTTCATGAACTCTCCTTGCGGGAAGCGAAAAGGCCTTGCAATTCTCCACCAATTTAGCTATTATGTGCGAAATAATCCAACCCAAACTTTGCGAGAATCCCATGACCGCCAAAGGCCACCCGCTTCTCAAAGATTCCAAAGCGGCCCGCTGGACCGCTCTGCTGATTGTCTCCTTCACCATGTTCGCCGGCTATTACATGGCGGACCTCATGGCCCCCCTGCAGGGCATGCTGCAGAAACAGCTGGGCTGGAGCGCCACCGATTACGGCTGGTACACCGGGGCCTACGGCTGGTTCAACGTCTTCTTCTTCTTCCTCATCCTCGGCGGCATCATCCTCGACAAGATGGGGGTGCGCTTCACCGGCCTCGCCGCCGCTGTCGTCATGGTCTGCGGAGCCCTCACCAAGTACTGGGCCATCACCACCCACAGCCTCGACGGCCAGAGCTGGCACATTCTCTTCTGGACCTTCCCGGCGCAGGTCTGGATGGCCGCCCTCGGCTACGCCATCTTCGGGGTGGGCGTCGAGGTCGCGGGCATCACCGTCTCCAAGGTGATCGTCAAGTGGTTCAAGGGGCATGAGCTCGCCCTGGCGATGGGACTGCAGCTGGCCATCGCCCGCATGGGCACTGCCCTGGCCCTCTCCACCTCCCTGCCCATCTCCAAGGCCTTCGGCACCGTCAGCGCCCCCATCCTCATCTCCGCAACCATGCTCTGCATCGGTCTGCTCGCCTACTTTGTCTACACTTTCAATGACAAGAAACTCGATGCCTCACTGGCCGCCCACCGCAAGCATGAGGAGAAAAGTGCCGATGAGGAGTTCCACCTCAGCGACATCGGGGCCATTGTCTCCAGCCGCGGCTGGTGGTACCTGGCCATCCTGTGCGCCCTCTTTTATTCGGCGGTCTTTCCTTTCCTGAAATATGCCACCGGTCTGATGATCAACAAGTACGGCGTCTCGGAAAATCTCGCCGGTCTCATCCCGGGACTGCTGCCCTTCGGCACCATCCTGCTCACCCCCTTCTTCGGCAATCTCTACGACCGCAAGGGCAAGGGGGCGACGATCATGATCCTCGGCGCGGTTCTGATCATCATCGTCCATTCCCTCTTCGCCCTGCCGGCGCTCAGCCACTGGCTGGTCGCCGTCCTGCTCATGATCGTACTCGGCATCGCCTTCTCCCTGGTCCCCTCGGCGATGTGGCCCTCCCTGGCCAAGATCGTCCCCGAGAAGAGGCTGGGCAGCGCCTATGCCCTCATTTTTTACATCCAGAACATGTTCGCACTGATGAGCGTGCCGGCTTTCATCGGCTGGCTGCTCGACAAGTACTGCGTGGTTTCGACCAGCGGCGTGGCGGAGCAGACGGTGACCCGCTATACCTATACCCTGCCCATGATCGTTTTCGCCCTGATCGGGGTGCTCTCACTGGTCTTCGCCCTCCTGCTCAAGGCGGAGGACCGAAGAAAGGGCTACGGCCTGCAGCTGCCGAACATCAAGAGCTGAAAGCGGACGAGAACCCGCAGCAGAGCCGCTTGCAGCATCCCAGCCGCGGCTGTGCGAGGATCACCATAAAACAAAAAGCCCCGGGCATTCAAGCCGGGGCTTTTTTTTATCGGTGCCGGATTCGGCTGGCTACTTTTTGCGCGCCTTGCCCCTGGCGGTCACCGTGACGCCGAAGCGTTCGCGCAGGGCATACAGGGCCTCCGCCTCGGTTTCGCTCAGGACGTTGACCCGCCCGAGCTGGCGAGCGACCAGGCTGATGTGCGCAAAATGTTCCAGGGTCTCCATCTTGTGGTAGGCGCCGATCACATCGCCGGCGGTGGTGACCGCGCCGTGGTTGGCGAGGAGAAAGGCATCATGCTCCCTGATGCGCGCAAGCAGCGGCTCGTAGATGCCCGGCGTGCCCGGGGTGCCGTAGGGGATGACCGGGATGCTGCCGAGGGTGATGATCACCTCGGGCAGGACGCAGGCATCGAGCGGGATGCCGGCCACCGCAAAGCCGGTCGCGGTGGGGGGATGGGCATGGCAGATGCCTTGCACATCCGGCCGCTCCCGGTAGATGGCCAGATGCATGTGCACCTCGGAGGAGGGCTTTTTCCTGCCGGAGAGGAGGCGCCCCTCCATATCGACCACAACCAGATCCGCGGGCTTGAGGAATCCCTTGCTCACCCCGGTCGGAGTGATCAGAATGCTCTTGCGATCGATGCGGGCGCTGATGTTGCCGTCGTTGGCGGCGACATAGCCGCGCAGCCAGACGCGCCGCCCCGCTTCGACGATTTCTGTCTTCAATGTCTGAATGGATTTGGCCATGATCCTGCCTCCAATTCTATTCCTGCTGTTTCTACAGTCCAATGTACCAAGGCGAAAGGAAAGAAGCAAGTTAAAGTCGGGCCGCCCCACAAACGGGCCTCCCCGTGGCGGTGAAAGGGCTTGTTTTTCTGATGAATTAACGCTATATTTTTCAAGAGATCCACCCGGGGGAGGATCCTCCGCCGGCGGCTGCCGCCGCGCGCAGGCCGGCACGAGTCGCTACCCGCTGGAGAATCAGGACAACCATGTTCAGGATCGGTCAACGCTGGATCAGCGAAATGGAGCCCGAGCTGGGGCTGGGAACAGTCACTGCAGCCGACCGCCGCGTGGTCACGATTGATTTTCCCGCCAGCGGCTGCGCCCGCAGCTTTGCCATCGAATCGGCCCCACTGCGCCGCGTCCTCTTTCGACCCGGAGACACCATCACCCTCCGCGACGGCAGCGCCTTTCTGGTCCTCATCGCCGAGGAGCAAAACGGCCTGATGCGCTACAGCGGTGAGACGGTCGGCGCCGGCGAAGAGATGCTCGCCGACACCATCAGCTTCAATACCCCGCGAGATCGTCTGCTCAACCTCTATATCGACAGCAATTCCGAATATCTGCTGCGCTACCGCACCCTTCGTCACCGCTACCATTATCGCCGTTCCCCCCTGCGCGGGCTCCTTGGCGGCCGCATCGAGCTGATCCCGCACCAGCTCTATGTGGCAGACACCGTCTCCTCCCGCCCCGATCCGCGGGTGCTGCTCTCAGACGAGACCGGCCTGGGCAAGACCATCGAGGCCGCACTGATCCTGCACCGGCTGCTCACGGTCGGCCGCATCAACCGCGTCCTCGTCTGTGTACCCGAGCCCCTGGTGCACCAGTGGTTTGTCGAGCTTCTGCGCCGCTTCAATCTCATCTTCCGCCTCTACGATGCGGAGCATATCGAATCCCTGCTCGCCCTTCAGTCCGGCGAGAATCCCTTTCTTGAAGAGCAGCTGGTGCTCTGCAGCGTGGAGCTGCTGAGCAGCTGTCCCGAATGGGGGGAATTGGCCGCCGGGGCGGGCTGGGACATGCTGGTCATGGACGAGGCGCATCATCTGGTCGATCCGGGGGCGGCCTACGATTTGGCGCGAGCGCTTTGCGCCGCCTCCGCCGGGGTGCTGCTGATCACCGCCACGCCCGAACAACTGGGCCGGACCAGTCATTTCTCGCGCCTGCGGCTGCTCGATCCGGCGAAATACCGCGATCGGGAGGAGTTCGAAAAGGAGGAAAAGGAGTACACCCGGCGGGTCGCCATTCTCAACAAGGTCATCGCCGGCGAGCGGCTGACTGCGCGGGAGGAGGAGCGGCTCGCCGCGCTGGCGCCGGCCTGGGCGGCGCGCGAAGGGGCCGGACTCGCCCGGCGGCTGCGGGAGGATGATGCCAGACGGGAACAGTTCGTCGCCGAGGTGGTCGACCGCCACGGCACCGGCCGCGCTGTCTTCCGCAACACTCGCACGGAGATAAGCGGTTTTCCTGCGCGCCATGTCGAGATCATCCCCCTTGCCGGGGAGCGCAGCCCGGCCGGTCAGATCCCGCCCGATTTTACCGGCGATCCCCGCCTGATCTGGCTCGCCCACTATCTGCGCCAGCACCGCCGCATCAAGGTGCTGCTGATTTGCCACTCCCCGGAGGAGGCGATCGCCATCGCGCCGGCCCTGCAAAAGCTGATCAACATCAAGATGACCCTTTTCCACGAGCACCTCTCGCTGCTGCAGCGCGACCGCAATGCCTCATGGTTCGCCGACGCCGACGGGGCGCGTTTGCTGATCTGCTCCGAGATCGGCAGCGAGGGCCGTAATTTTCAGTTCTGCCACCACCTTTTTCTCTTCGATCTGCCCCCCGATCCAGAACTGCTCGAGCAGCGCATCGGCCGCCTCGACCGCATCGGCCAGAGCGAGACCATCGAGATCCTCGTCCCCTGCTTTACAGGCAGCGGCCAGGAGGTGCTCGTACGCTGGTATCATGAAGGCCTCAACGCCTTCGCAGCCAATCTGCCCGGAGCCCATCAAATCCATGCCGCCCTGGGCGCGGAGCTGCGGGAACGCATCGCCAAACCGCACCTGGCGGGGCTCGACGATTTTATCAGCCGCACACGCACCCTGCGCGAGGAGACCGCCGCGATGCTGCAAAAAGGCCAGGACCGCCTGCTCGCCCTCAACTCCTGCCGGCCGGATAAGGCGCGCGCCCTGCAAGAGGCCATCGCGGAGATGGACAACGCCAATGAACTCGAAAAACTGATGCTCAAAATCTTCGACCTCTACGGCATCATCCCCGAAGAGATCGGCAAACGCACCTGGCAGCTCAATCTCTCCCTGCTCTCCCAGCCCGGCTTTCCCCTCCCCGCCCTCAAACGGGAGCAGCTGGTGGTCAGCTTCGACCGGCGCACCGCCCTCAACCATGAGGAGATCGAATTCCTGACCTGGGACCATCCCATGGTCACCGGGGCGATCGACCTCATGCTGGGGCGCGAAAAAGGCAACTGCGCCGTCTGCACCCTCAAATCGCTCGAAGCGAAGGCGGTGCTGCTGGAGACGGTCTTTATCCTTGAATGCGTCAAGCATCAGCGCACTCAACCCGACCGGTTTCTGCCGCCGACCCCGATCCGGATCGTGACCAACGAGCTGCTGGAGGAGTGTTCAGCCGTCTGGCCCATGCAAAAGCTCTCCGCTGCCGCCCGCAATGACCCCTATGCCCGGCTGGCCCGGGAGGAATCCTTCCGGCTCGAGCTTCTCCCCTCCCTGCTGGCCGCAGCGCAGCAGCAGGCCGAGCAGCAGGGCCTCGAACTCATTCACACCGCCTCGGAGCGCGCCGCCGCGGCCATGGACCAGGAGATAGAGCGGCTGCACGTCCTCTCCCGCGAGACCGGTCCCGCAGAGGAGGCCATTGCCGCCCTGCGCAGCGAGAAAGAGCTGCTGCTGGACTCCCTGGGCAGCGCCCGGCTGCGTCTCGACAGCCTGCGCCTCATCGGCAGCGTTCCCGCCGCCAGTTGAACCCCGCCTCCGCGGCATCAATGCCAAGACTGCGACTGCGGGCAAAAAAAAAGCCCCGGCTGCGGATCGCCGGGGCTAAATCGGGGTTATGTCCAGTCAAACTTTGGTGACATTAGTGGCCTGGAGGCCTTTGGGGCCCTGGCCGACGTCGAAGCGCACCTGATCTCCTTCATCCAGAGTTTTGTAGCCCTCGCCCAGGATGTTCTTGTAATGCACGAAAACGTCATCCCCCGCTTCGCGGGTGATAAAGCCGTAGCCTTTGGAGCTGTTGAACCATTTCACAGTCCCGGTTTCCATCGAATCTACCTTTCCTTAAGACGTTTGCTGCCTGCCACGCCGATTCGGCCTCCCCGTGCTCCGCAAATAAAAAATCGCAGCAGAAGCGTCTGGCGCCCATCGCTACGATATGTGAGGGTGTACGGTTTTGAAAAACAGCCGGATTACCAGTTTCAAATAAAAGGCCTGAAAGCGTGAAAACGGTTACTAAAGTAAAGTACAAAATGGTAATTATAATAGCAAGCGATTTTTGCTTTTTTTACCATTTTTTTAATTCGCATACAAGGTAAAATTAATAGAGTTAGCGTTTATCAGCCGTGGAAGCGACTGGAACAGCATTGCCTTGATTTTGGACACCGGCCGGCCGGCTGCCGGGCCTGAAACGGCGAATATTTTGCTTGATGATAACTAAAAAATAACCTAACTTTTCTGCTGAATAGTTGCAGCCGGAGGCCATCATCCGGAAGCAGTCGCTGACAGCGATCGCTGCCCTCATTAACCGCGTTACGGGTGTATTTAAAAAATAAAGGAGTTTTGCCATGCTTATCGCAATCCCCAAGGAAATCATGCCGGAAGAAAAAAGAGTGGCCGCCATTCCCGAGACCGTCGCGAAGCTGGTCAAGCTGGGCTACAAGGTGGCGGTAGAATCAACGGCCGGTGATGGGATCTTTTTCAGCGACGAGGAATATAAAAACGCCGGTGCCGAGATCGTCACTGATGTGCAGACTCTCTATGCCAAGGCCGACATCGTTCTCAAGGTCAAGGAACCCAAATTCAACGAAAAGCTGGGCAAGCATGAGATCGAGATAATGAAGGACAAATGCATTCTGGTCACCTTCCTCCACCCGGCTGCCCCCTCCAACCATAAAAACATCAAGATGATCAGGGACAAAGGCATCACCTCCCTCACCATGGACGGGATTCCCCGCACCTCCAAGGCCCAGAAAATGGATGCCCTGACCTCGATGAGCACGGTGACGGGTTACAAGTCGGTCCTCCTCGCCGCCAACCATCTGGCCAAATTTGTACCGATGATCACCACCGGCATCGGCACCGTCAAGCCGGCCAAGGTTCTCATCGTCGGCGTCGGCGTGGTCGGTCTGCAGGCGGTGGCCACCGCAAAAAGACTCGGCGGCATCGTCTCGGCCGTCGACATCCGTGCCAAGGCCAAGGAAGAGGCCATGAGCCTCGGCGCCAAGATCGAGGGTTTTGACGTGCCGGAAGAGGTCTCCACCGGCAAATGGGGCTATGCCAAGGCCCTGCCCACCGACTGGCTCAACAAGGAGCGCGAACTGCTCAAGCCGCTCATCCAGGATGTCGACATCATCATCCTCAGCGCCCTCGTACCCGGAGAGGTCGCCCCGATCCTGCTCACCGACGAGATGGTCGCCTCGATGAAGCCCGGTTCCGTGATCGTGGATGTGGCCATCGACCAGGGCGGCAACTGCGCCGTCACCGATGCCGGCAAGGTGGTCTGCAAGCACGGCGTCACCATCAACGGACTGCAAAACATCCCCGGCCGCATGGCGGTCCATTCCACCTGGCTTTACGCCAACAACATGTATAACTATGTGGAAAATCTCTTCAAGAACGGCCTGGGCGTGATCGATTTCGAGGATGAGATCGTCAAGAACTCCCTCGTCACCCACGAAGGAAAGATTGTCCATGAAGGGACGCTCAAGGCCCTCGGTGAAGTTCATTAATTGAGGCAGGCCGCTCTATGAATGCATTATTGATCATGCTGTCGGTTTTTATTGTTTCCATCATAATCGGGTACCTCCTGATTTCGCGAGTACCGCCCCTGTTGCACACGCCGCTGATGTCCATGACCAATGCCATCTCGGCGGTGACCATCCTCGGCGCCCTGCTCATCTTTGCGGTCACGACCACCATCACGGACCGGGTTCTGGGCGTGCTGGCGATCGCACTGGCCGCATTCAATGTCGTCGGCGGATTTGTAATCACGGAACGGATGCTCAAGCTCTTCAAGAACAAATAGAGGACCCAATGGATTTCAAGCTCGAACTGCTCATCGATCTCGCCATCATTCTCATATTTCTCGCGGGATTCCGGCTTTTCAGGACTCCCAAGGGGGCGCGCAGCGGCAATCTCATGGCCGCCTTCGCCCTCATCCTGGCGGTGGTGGTGGTCATTCTGCGGCATCGGATCCTGCAGCCCGAGATCGTCCTGATCGCCCTGGCTGCGGGTTCCCTGGTCGGCTGGATTGTCGCCATGCGCGTCAACATGATCCAGATCCCTGCCATGGTGGCCTTCCAGCATGGTGCGGGGGGTGTCGCCGCCTTTCTGGTCTCTTTTGTGGAGCTGACCAGGCTTGCAGAGCCGGGGATGGCCAAGGTGTCGGGCATTCTCGGACTCATCATCGGAGCAGTCACCTTCAGCGGAAGCATGATCGCCAGCGGCAAGCTCGCCAATGTCATCAAGCAGCCGCCGGTGGTCCTGCCCAAACACAGCTGGTTGACCATCGGGCTCATCATTCTGCTCGCCATCGGCGGCGTCATCGCCGGCGGGGTGCAGGGTGCAAGCCTGGTCTACTGGCTGCTGCTCCTCATTCTGCTCTCGGTACTGCTCGGTCTGGTCTTCTCGATCCGCATCGGCGGCGCTGACATGCCGGTGCTGATCTCGTTCCTCAATGCAACTGCGGGTCTGGCGGCCGCCCTCTGCGGTGTCATCATCCAGAACCGTCTGCTCATTGCCTGCGGGGCGACTGTGGCCGCCTCCGGTTCAATCCTCACCCACGTCATGTGCAAGGCGATGAACCGCAACCTCTTCAGCGTCTTCTTCGGCTTCCAGCACAAGAGCGCCAGCGAGAAAATCCAGGCTGCCCCGACGGAGGGGCCAGCCGGTGAAGGTCAGAGCCCGGCTCCGGCGGCCGTGGAGCAGCCCCCTGCTCCGCAGCGCGTCAAGGGCGATCCCCTCACCGAGGCCGTCGAGGCCGCCCGTGAGGCCAAATCGGTTATCTTCATCCCGGGCTACGGCATGGCCCTCGCCCAGGCCCAGTTCCTGGTCGTCGAGCTCGCCGCCCTGCTGGAAAAGATGGGCAAAGAGGTCAAATTTGCCATCCATCCGGTGGCCGGCAGAATGCCCGGACACATGAACGTCCTCCTTGCAGAGGCGGAGCTTCCCTACGACAAACTCTGCGAAATGGAGGATATCAATCCGGAGTTCAACCGCACCGATCTCGCCATCGTTGTCGGCGCCAGCGATGTGGTCAATCCGGCGGCGATCACCGTGGAGGACACCCCGATCTCGGGCATGCCCATCCTGCTCGCCCACGAGGCCGGCAAGGTCCTCGTCTGCAACCTCGACGAGAGGCCGGGCTATTCGGGCATCGCCAACCCCCTCTATCAGATGGACAGGGTCATCGCTCTCTTCGGCGATGCCAAGGCTTCGCTGACCAGCCTGATCGAGCAGATCTCCGGTGAGCCCGTGCGCTCCAGATGAAACCCTGCTGTTGATGCGAAACAGGGGGAGGGCCGATGGCCCTCCCCCTGTTTTCATTTTGGCGGCTGATCCCGTTTCACAAAACGAACATTTTCGCTTGACTCATGCCTCAAAATAGGTTAAGTTATTTGAGGGGAGCCCTCTC
>JAKPUX010000031.1 GCA_029554865.1 bacterium
ATATCGACCAGCTTTTCCGGGCTCTTGACCTGCCCGTCCTGTTCAGCATGATAGAACCAGCCCGGGCGGATCGAGACATCGGCCTCGGCGGGATACCAGACCAGCCGGCCGGCTTCCCGGATCTTTTCGCGGCTGCCGAGATCCTCACCCGTGAGGTCGCCGGGCACAAAGGCCCGGTCGGAGGCCTCCTGCTGGGAGGAAGCGGAGATGTTGTCGGTATTTTGAGCCGCAGCGGGCAGCACGCTCCACTCCGTGGTGCGGCCATAGCCGGCTTCGGTGCCGACCCAGCGCACATCAGGACCCATGATGGCGATAACCGCATTGGGCTGCAGCTCGCGAATGAGGCGGTACCAGGCCTGAAAATCGTAGAGCTGACGCTTGCCGTTGGGCCCCTCGCCGCAGGCCCCGTCGAACCAGACCTCGCTGACCTCGCCGTAGCCGGTGAGCAGCTCGCGCAGCTGGTTCATGAAAAAGGCGTTATAGCGCAGAGAATCGCCATAGCTGGCCTCATGGCGGTCCCAGGGAGAGAGGTAAAAACCGAATTTGAGGCCGTATTCCCGGCAGGCCTCGGCGACCTCTCTCACGACATCCCCCCTGCCGCTGCGCCAGGGCGATTTTTTAACCGAATGGTCCGTAAAGGCGCTCGGCCAGAGGCAAAAGCCGTCGTGATGCTTGGCGGTGATGATGATCATCTTCAGTCCCGCCTCCTTGCACACCCGCGCCCACTGGCGCGCATCGAAGGCTGCGGGGTTGAAAAGGGCAGGCTCCTCGCTCCCTTCACCCCACTCGCGATCGGTGAAGGTATTGATGCCAAAGTGGGCAAAAGCGATGGTCTCGAGCTGCTGCCAGGCGTACTGGCGCGGCGAGGGGGTCACACGGGCGGCCCGGAGGACAGAGGCTTCCACCTCCTGGGCCGGCGCGGTCATCTCCAGGGCGGCAGCAGGAAGGGTGAGGGCAAGCAGCACTAAAAGGATGATGGATCTCATGACTTCCTCTGGGACGGTTTGTAGGTGATGATCGTGGTGGAATTCTTCGTGCTTGCAAAGCGAATAAACCCCTCCTCAAAGCTGACGCGGACAGGCCGGCCGTCGCTCGAGCGGATCTTGAAGGGCTCACCCTGCCAGCGGATGACGCATGGAGCTCCATTGGCCGAATGAATGCGGGCGCGCTTGAGCCGGCCTTGCCGCCACTGGATGTCGACGGTGAAGCCGCCGCGGGCGCGCAGGCCGGTGACCTCTCCCTCCGGCCACTCCCCCGGCAGGGCGGGCAGGAAGCGCAGCATGCCGCCCTGGCTCTGCAGAAGCATCTCGGCGATGCCCGCCGCGCCGCCGAAATTGCCATCGATCTGGAACGGGGGATGGGCGCAGAAAAGGTTGGGATAAGTGCCGCTGCCGCCCCCCTCGCCCTGCGCCCATCGGGCGCCGTTGGGCTGCAGGAGCCGGCGCAGCAGGGTCAGGGCGCGGTCGCCCTCGCCGAGGCGGGCCTGGAAATTGATCTTCCAGGCCAGGGACCAGCCGGTGCCGTCATCTCCGCGCCGTTCGAGGCTTTTGCGCGCCGCTGCGGCCAGCTCGGGAGTGGATTCGAACGAGATCTCGTCACCGGGATGAAGCCCCCAGAGATGGGAGACGTGACGATGGTGCGGTTCGGGCTCCTCGTACTCCTCCAGCCACTCGAGCAGCTGGCCCTGTGAGCCGATCTGATTGGGCGCCAGCTCTCGGCGGATGGAATCGAGGGCGGCGCTGAATCCGGCGTCGACGCCGAGGCTCTCCGCCGCGGCGATGCAGCTGCCGAAAAGCGCGCGCAGGAGCTGCTGGTCGATTGCGGGCCCCATGCAGATCTGCCCGGAAAAGCCATCGCGGGTGCGGTAGCTGTTCTCCGGGGAATTGGAGGGGGCAGTCACCAGCCAGCCGTGCTGCGGCTCACGGATGAGCAGGTCGCTGTAAAAGAGGGCGGACTCTTTCAGGACCGGATAGATTTTTTCCAGCACGCGGCGGTCGCCCGAAAAGGCATAGTGCTCCCAGAGGTGATGGCAGAGCCAGGCCGCGCCGCTGACCGTGGCGCCCCACGAGGCTCCCTCGCCCGGCGAGGTAAAGAGCCAGGGATTGCTGATCACGTGCGCCACCCAGCCGCGGGCGTTATAGTAAGCGCGGGCGGTGCGCCGGCCCGGCTCCTGCAGGGCGCAGATATAATCGAGCATGGGTGTATGCAGTTCGGCGAGGTTGCCCACCTCGGCCGGCCAGTAATTCATCTGCAGATTGATGTTGATGTGATAGTCACCGTTCCAGGGGGTCTGGATCTCCTCGGCCCACAGCCCCTGCAGGTTGGCGGGGAGCCCGCCCGGCCGCGAGGAGGAGATGAGCAGATAGCGGCCGTACTGGAAATAGAGGGCCATGAGGGCGGGATCGCTCCCCCCCTGCCGGAGGTTGGTGAGGCGGCGGTCGGTGGGCTGCTGAGCAGCCATCTTTTCCGCGGGGCTGCGCGGCTCGAGACGAAGGGCGACGCGGCGGAAAAAGGATTGATAGTCGGCGATGTGGCGCGCCTTCAGGCCGGCATAATCCCGAGCGCAAGCCCGCTCGAGATCCTGCCGGGCGGCCGCCTCCGGATCGGGGGTATGGCGGCCGGCGAAGCCGCTGTAATCGGTGGCGGCGCTGAGCAGCAGGAGCACCTCGGAGGCTCCGGAGAGGGTGAGCTGGCCGCCGACTGCTTCCACACGGCCGTCGCAGCGCGCCACGCGCAGGCGGGCGGCGTAACGCATGCCCCCGCCGCCGCTGCCGTCGGGGAGCTGACCGGTCATGATCAACTCGTTCCCCCCGGCCGAACGCGTCTCAAAACGCTCCGGCCGGTTGAGGGCGAGTGTGAAATTGAGCGCCCCCTCGCGGCTGGCGGTCAGACGGATGGCCAGCACCTGATCGGCGGCGCTGGTAAAGTATTCCCGGGTGTGGACCAGCACGAGCGCCGGCTGCCGGGTGCCGGCGATGGCGGCGGCACCGATCACCGTCTTGCCCGCGCCGCAGGGCGCCACGACGCAGCCCTGGACGTTGCGCACCAGCGCGGTGGCGGCCTGG
>JAKPUX010000050.1 GCA_029554865.1 bacterium
CCCATCGAGGGCATGATGGTCTCCTTGTCCCTGCTGCCCAGCAGGCTCAATCCGTAAAAGGTCGCATCAGCATAGCCGCCGGCCGGCGTGAGATTGAGGATCGGGACCCGGATCTCCCCAAGGTGATCGTCGTAGGGAGTATCGAAGGTTCCGGCTACGTAACCGCACCATTCGGCGGTCCAGATGTAGGGCTCCCAGGCTGTGCCTGAAGCGAGGAAATCGAGCCAGAGTTCCCAGTCGGTGAAGCGCAGGCCGGTCGGTTTGCCATCCGCCCAGGTCGCAGCCCAATAATGAAACGGGTGACCCGGGAAGAGTGTGGGGCCTGCAACCATATTCAAAACAAAGCCAAGGTTGGTCATATCCGGGCTGAAGTCGTGCCCATCCGGATTGTTCCTCACCGCATCCGCCATCGCGGCGAAATAGACCGGCTCCCCGCCATTCCCCGCCGCAACCAGGTCAAAATAGGTAGTTGAATACCAGATCAAGGCCTCTTTCATTGCTCCGCCATCGACCTTCATGGCGTTGTCGATGGGAATATAGCCGCCGATGTTTCTCAGATAGGCGGGCAGCTGGGTCTCCTCGTTGACCAGGCTGATCGTGGTCGGGACGCCGTTGCTGTAGCCCGCGAGAATCATTTTTGCATTGCCGCACCCGGTCATGATTCGGGTCAGACGCGCGACCCCGACCGCGGTGCGCAGATCGTTCATCTGACGGGCGAGTCCCCAGTCGATCATGAAATCGGTGTTGGTCTCGGAAGCCGGCACGAGCGCCCAGGCCTGATCGATGCCCCAGACGTCGATATCGTTGCGCGCCAGGAAAACGCCCATGCCGAAGTTGTCCGGCGTCGTCGGCGAGGTGACGCCAGGCAGCATCATGCCGACGAAGGTCTTGCTCGATCCGTGTTGAAAAAAGAGGCTTTTGGAGGTTTTGATCGGCTGAAAAGGCCGCCGTTCCTTGACCACGCGATTGAGTCCGATCACGTCGTACGGCCCGGGCCCCACCCGCATGCGGAAGGTGTAGAGCGCAATATTGCCCGTGATAATCGTCCTCTGAAACTCGGAAACCGGAGCTGGTCCTCCCTTGCTCAGCGCGGTGCCTGCGGCGGCCATCTCCTCAGCCGTCGCCTCCAGAGACCATCCCGCCTGATCCATCACAGTCCACGCGAAGGCCTGAACATCCGCTTCAAAAGCCACTGCCTCTGGTCTTGCGGGCGCCAGCGCCGGCTCTTTCTCTTTCGAGCAGCCGATGGTGAAGAGCGCCACGAGACCAACCAGGATAACGATGCACCTTTGCATACCTTGACCTCCCGTTAGTATGCGGACCGCCTTCATTCCCGGCCAATGGGGAGACGCCCGCCTTGCAGCTCAGGCGTTCCCGCGGTGTGCGTCGTACCCGAAGCTTCCGCACGAATCGGCAGTTAATCCGTGCCCGCTAATCAGCGCAGTGGAATGATCGCTGCGCAGATCAGAAGCTGCACACAAACGGCCCATCATCTATCGAGTCGTCGCAAGGTATGAAGGTAAATTCAGGACGCGGGCAGGGTACAAGGGGTCCCCGAGACAAGCGTTGGCAATTTGCACCCCCATCCAGTGCCGGCTGTGCCAACCCGGCTCAGCGAGCCGCTTCAGCGCAATGATGCTTCCCCATGAATCAATCTCTTCTGTATCAGGTACGGAATCCGGTCTGCTCTGGCGTCGGCGGGTGAAGAGGAAGGCTGGCCAATCGGCATGCAATTTCTGCCATTGCTGAAATGTAAAAAATCTTTTAACACAGCGCAACCGATTTCTCAATAAAAAACAGCGTTCTTTTGACCGGATATACCTTTGATATTATGGTAATTGAGTGTTTTTACATAAGGGGCTGGATATCGGGCCTCAGCATGTGACATCGGCCGGGAGTCCCTGAAAGAAATGTCTGTTCGATATGCTCCGGAAACATTATATTATGGGAGACGTAAAACTCAGTAATGCAAGTCCCCTGACACAGTGAGGATGTGCCGATGTCCTGGTTTGATGAAAATTCCCGGCGATTTCGCGCGGTCATCACCGTGCTCTTTGCAGTGCTCTTCAGCATCAGTGCACTCCAATTTTATTACATGATTGGATCCCCGACCGACGAAAACTGGTTCACCAATACTCCCGCCCCCTTTTACCTCGTCCGCGATATCCCTGCCCGCCTGCATGAAGTTAAACCAGGCGGCCGCTTTGCTGTGAAACCGGAACGCGTGGCCGACAGTCTGTTCGTCGGCGATATCCTCCTCCCTGCCTCAACAAGCACCGGCTTCCAGGCCTTCACCGATTCCCTCCAGCGCCTGCGCAGCCTTGATACCCTGCTCACTCTCACCGTCTACCGGCCGGCCTTCAACCAGGTCTACCGCTATCAGATCGCCAGCCGTCTGCTGCCGGACACCCTCCTCCGGCTGCTGCCGCCCACAGTGGCCGTTTTCAGTGTCGCCAGGGGCGGGGCCTCGGACCGGGCCGGAATGAAGCCGGGCGATCTCATCCTCTCCATCAACAACAAGACTTTCAAGGATATGTTCGAGGCCGATGGCATCATGCGCTCCGGCAGGACTGGCAAGAGCACCGTCTACGAGGTGCTGCGCCGTAATGAAATCCTCCGGCTCGACGTCACCCTCGCCCGCCTCGGTATCCCCTTCACCCAGCTGATTTTTGTTCTGGCCGGATGCACCTATATGGCCCTTGGCCTCTTTCTCGGACTCTCGCGGCCGCAGATCAAGGCAGCCCGGCTGCTGGCGCTGGGATTCACCCTGCTTGGATATGTGCTGATGCTGCTGAATGTGGGCCGGAATGCAACGCCGGGCTTGCTCTCCGTGCTGCGCAGTTATCCTCTCCCTGCCATGGCCTTTCTCTCGATTGCAGTGATGATGCACAGCACCTACTATTTCCCCCGTCCCAGCCCCCTCCTGCTGGCGAAGCGCTGGCCTGTGATCCTGCCCTATGCGGCCGCCCTGATCTGCAGCCTGCTGGTCTACATCAGCGATAGCAGCCGTCTTTTCAACCTGCTCGCCCTCGCCTTGATAGTAATCTCCATTCTGCCCCTGTATCTCTTCCGCAAGCAGGTCAATCCGGAACACAAACGCCTCTCCCGAATCCTCCGGCTGGCTATGTTCACAACTTTACTCCTGACCATCGCGCTCGGCTGGTATGTCAACCGCTATGCTACGCCAATGTCGGCGGGCATCATCGCCCTCCCCCTGCTGCTCATCCCGGCAGCCTATCTCTACACCATCGGGCGCTACCGGCTTTTCAATCTCAACCTGCGCATCCGCAGAAATATCCGCTACTCGATCCTGCTGACCCTGTGGATCCTCGCGCTGACCGTCATCGGCATCACCCTTTTCTGGCGGCTGCCGGCCCTGCCCATCCAGCTGCCGCACATCACCCTGACCG
>JAKPUX010000053.1 GCA_029554865.1 bacterium
CGTGGCGGGCGGATTACGCCAGCAATCCCGGGATTGCGGGTTTCAAGTTCGCCCTCAAACAACCCGGCCCCATCGCCATCGACGGCCTCTTTTTCGACTGGACTGCGGAGATGCAGCTTGATACGCCGGCCACCAGTGAGGAGTTGACCTTCGATGCCGGCGATCCGGACTGCCCCAATCCCGCCCTCCCCAGCTATTTTGCCGATCTCGACATCGATGATGTCTATGCCACGGACGATGCCGATTTCATTTACCTCCGCATCAAGATGAACTCGATCGCCAACCTGGTCAATGTTCCGAACGACACCTCCTATCACGGCGGGGCCGCCATCGCCGCTTATTTCTCGGTGGATCCAGGTGCAGCCGATACCACCGGATTGACCTGGGGCTGGTGGGGCAACGGCTACGATTTCTTCGTCCAGGCCTATCCCCCCGATTCCGCCTATGCGGCTGTCGGCGGCTATCCCCAGGGGGTCTGGGAGCACAAACAGGCGGGCAACGGTTGGGATTTCGAGGTGGTCGACTCTACGCGCGGCGCCTGGGTGGCCTGGAATGCCCTCAACAATGATGTCGAGATGGCCATCCCCAAGGCCCAGCTCCTCAATCCCCGTTATCTGCAGAACTTTCAGCAGCCGGACCAGATCGCCATCATGATCTACGCCGGCGAGAACCTCGCTCCGTGGCGCGCGGATTACGCCTCGATGCCCGGCGTGGCGGGTTTTCTCCTCAACCTCGGCGGGTCGACCGGTGTCGCCACCCGGCCGGCGGGCCGGATTCCCGTCAACATGGCCCTGGAACAGAACTATCCCAATCCCTTCAATCCCGAGACCCGCATCCGCTTTGCCCTGCCCGCGCAGGGGAGTGTGCGGATCCGCGTCTTCGATCTGCTCGGCAAGGAGGTCGCCTCCCTGGCTGACGGCGTTTTCAGCGCCGGCGAGCATGTCGTCACCTTCAGCGGCAAGGATCTGCCCAGCGGCGTCTATTTTTATGCCCTCGAGGCTGGCGGGTCGCGTGAAATCCGCAAGATGATGCTGATCAAATAACTGTCTTTTTCAAGCGAGCTGGCAGGGTGACTCCATCTCTGCCAGCCGCTCGTATCCATGCGTCCAGGGGCGGAGCGTTTGGATCTGGCATAACAGACTTACATGAGGAGAATCGAAGATGAGAATTACCCTCCGCTTTTTTCTCTTTTTCCTGCTGAGCTTCTCCCTGGCCGCATTTGCCCAGACTGTCCATTACGTTGAAGCGGGCCCGGGCGCCATCTCTGCGGCCTACCAGGCCGCTGCCGCCGGAGATATCATTGAGCTGGTCACTTCCGGCGGAACCTATACCGAGAGCGCGACCATGGAAATCACCGCCGACAAGGCAATTACCATCCGTGCGGCGGCCGGGATCACCTCGCCGGTTTGGCAGTGCGAGGCCTCACCCTTCATGACCGTTGGCGGTACGCTGATCATGGAGGGCCTCACTCTGGACGGGCAGGAAGCCGCAAAAAGGGCCATCAACACCACCGGCAGCGCCGGCTATTCCATCAAAATCGTCAACAGTACCTTGCAGGGATTCGAATACATGATCTACGGAAGCTCCTCCTCCGCTCTGGATTCCCTGGTTATTCTCAACTCGCTCTTTAAAAAAGCTACCAACCGGGCCCTCTATTTTCCAGCCGGCACCATCGATCCCGGTGTGGTCAAGCGCCTCTCCATCCGCAACTCCACCTTCATGGAGATGAAAAAAACCGAGCCTTCCATCTATTTTTACGCCAAGAGCTCGCCGACAGTCAGTCCCCGTCTGGAACTGGACCATGTCACCTTTTACAACTGCCAGCGCATCCGCACCAACAGCGGCGTCACCGATGTCAGTATCCGCAATACCATCTTTGCCACCGATGGCACCATCAGCAGCGGGCAGTCCTTCAACCTCAACGGCGGCTCCGTCGAAAACACCCTGGTGTACAATGCCCCGGTCTCCGGTTCCGGCGCCACCTACACCCAATTCCTGGATAATGTGGACCCCCTCTTCACCGACGCCGCCAACGGCGATCTCACCCTCCTGGAGGCCACACCGGCCTTTCATGCCGGCAGTGACGGCAAAACCCTCGGCGATCCGCGCTGGTGGCCCAGACTGTCCGG
>JAKPUX010000058.1 GCA_029554865.1 bacterium
CCTATGATACCATCGTGATGACCTCCGCGACCCTTACCGTCGAAAATTCCTTCGAATTTCTCGGCAAGCGCGTCGGACTGAACGCCCTCGATCCCGGCCGGCGTCTCGAGCTCCAGCTGCCCGCTCCCTTCGACTATGAGCGTCAGGCCGTGGTTTGCATCCCCACCGACATCCCGGATCCGAACGACCGGGCTTTTTCGGCCGAGCTGGGCAAGCTGATCTTCCGCGCGGTCTCCATCTCCAACGGCCGGGCCTTTGTCCTCTTCACCTCCTACGGCCTGCTCACCATCATCTATCGCCAGCTCGAGGACTCTTTCCGCAAGCTGGGCATCAATCCCTTGCGCCAGGGCGACGAGAACCGCCATGAGTTGCTGGCGCGCTTCCGCCGCGACAAGGCCTCGGTGCTCTTCGCCACCGACAGCTTCTGGGAGGGGGTCGACGTCGAGGGCGAGGCCCTGGAGAATGTCATCATCAGCAAGCTTCCCTTCAAGGTGCCTAATGAACCGGTGATCGAGGCGCGCTGGGAGGCGATCGAGCGCGCCGGCGGCAACCCCTTCATGGAGTATGCCGTCCCCCTGGCGGTACTCAAGTTCAAACAGGGTTTCGGACGCCTCATCCGGCGCAAGAGCGACCGCGGCTCGGTGATCGTCTTCGACAACCGCGTGGTCCGCAAGAGCTATGGCAAGCGTTTCATGCGCTCCCTGCCCCCCTGCCGGACGGTGATCGGCGGCCAGGAGCAGGTATTCGCCGAGCTGGGCATCTTTTTTGGGCGCAGAAAAACTCGCTGACTCCGTGGCAGGGTGGCGCCCCGGCAGACTCGACGGCGCCGCTCTCGCTTCTGGAACAAAGCCGCCTCAGGCAGGGTAAAGATCGCGATGGATCTGAAATCGGTCATACTGGAACGTGCTTTCTCTCTCGGCTTTGACCGTATCGGATTCGCCCGGGCGGAGGCGCTGCCCGGTCATGCCCTTCGGGAATGGCTGGAAAAGGGCTGCAACGCTGAGATGGCGTGGATGGCCGCCCGCCTGCCGATGCGCCTCGATCCGCGTGTGATGCTGCCGGGGGCGCGCACGGTGATTGTCGCGGCGGCCAATTACTTTACCACAGGGGAGAGCTCAGGCGATCCTCGCCTCGCCTGCCTCGCCCGCTACGCCCTCGGCGATGATTATCACCACGTGCTGAAAGACCGGCTGAAGGAGCTGCTTGTTTTCATTCGCACCCTGGCCCCCGGGGTGCAAGCCCGGATCTGTGTCGATGCCGCTCCGATCTGGGAGAAGGAGTGGGCGCGCCGTGCCGGCATCGGCTGGCGCGGCAAGCACAGCCTGATCATCGCACCCGAACTGGGGTCGTGGATCCTGCTTGGTGATATCGTCACCAGCCTCGAGCTCGAACCGGACCAGCCCATTCCCGACCGCTGCGGCTCCTGCACCCTCTGCCTTGAAGCCTGCCCGACCGGCGCCCTCATCGCCCCCTGCACCCTC
>JAKPUX010000071.1 GCA_029554865.1 bacterium
GAACGGACGCCTTCTTCGCACCCTGGCGGCTGGCAGGATCCAGGCGGGTCTGCACCGGCTCAGCTGGGACGGCTGCGATGAGGCCGGGCTGCCGGCGGCCAGCGGTATCTATCTCTGCCTGCTGCAGAGCGGGGAGGCGCGTCAGGTACGGCGCATGCTGCTGCTGCGCTGAGCTTGACCCTCATTCCCGGCCGGCCACTCTGGCGCCCACCCGGCCGGCTCCATCTCGTGCCCACCCGGGGCCAGCCGGCTCCATCTCGTGCCCACCCGGTATCCAGCCAGCCCGGGTGGCCTCCGCCTCACGCCCGCGCGGCCGCCACAGCCTCCACGCCATCTCGTACCCACCCGGGGCCAGCCGGCCGGCTCACCGATTTTACTTGACAGTGAGATACAAAAGGATTATATTAGTAATAATTACTATTATGAATAATCACTCCTCACATACCAGCCTGCGCCACAGCCGCCAGCGCGACGAGATTCTGAAGCTTCTCCGCACCACCACAAGCCATCCCACAGCGGACTGGATTTACCAGGAGATGAAAAAGGAATTTCCCCATTTGAGCCTGGGCACGGTCTACCGCAATCTCGCCCTTCTGGTCGAGCAGGGATTGGTGCGCAAGCTTGAATCGGGCAGCACGTTCGACCGTTTCGAGGCGCGGTTGGAACCGCACTACCATCTGATCTGCAGCCGCTGCCGCGTCATCAGCGACTTTGACATGCCGGGTTATCAGGAGATCAATGAACGCGCCGCCCGCATGACCGACTTTAAGATCCAGGGGCACAAGATCGAGTTTTTCGGCCTGTGCAGCACCTGCCGGGCTCAACAATCGTAGCACGTGGCTTCTTTTTTTTCTCAATATCAATAATCGTTCTTATTACTGTCGTCCACTAGTCAAACAAGCGCCAGCAGCAATACAGATACTGACCTCAAAGGAGGGCAACAATGAGCGAACAATCCAAGTGCCCGGTGACAGGCCATTCCGCCATGCCCCCGGCCGGCAAGGGCACCTCCAATCGCGACTGGTGGCCCAATCAGCTCAACCTGAGCATCCTCCACCAGCATGCACCGGCCGCCAATCCCCTCGGCCCCGACTTTATCTATGCACAGGAATTCAAAAAACTGGACCTGGCCGCCCTTAAAAAGGACCTCTATGCCCTGATGACCGACTCCCAGGAGTGGTGGCCGGCGGATTGGGGCCATTACGGCGGCCTCTTCATCCGCATGTCCTGGCACAGCGCCGGCACCTACCGCACCTCGGACGGCCGCGGCGGCGGTGGCACCGGCAACCAGCGCTTCGCCCCCCTCAACAGCTGGCCCGACAACGCCAACCTCGACAAGGCGCGGCGCCTGCTCTGGCCCATCAAGCAAAAGTATGGCAACAAAATCTCCTGGGCGGACCTCATGATCCTGGCCGGCAACTGCGCCCTCGAATCGATGGGCTTCAAGACCTTCGGCTTTGGCGGCGGCCGCGAGGATATCTGGCAGCCCGAGGAGGATGTCTACTGGGGCTCGGAAAAGGAGTGGCTGGCGACCAGCGACAAGCCCGGCAGCCGCTACAGCGGCGACCGCGACCTGGAGAATCCCCTTGCCGCCGTGCAGATGGGATTGATCTATGTCAACCCGGAGGGGCCGGACGGCAATCCCGATCCCGTCGCCTCGGGCCGGGATGTGCGTGTTACCTTCGCGCGTATGGCCATGAATGACGAGGAGACCGTCGCTCTCGTCGCCGGCGGCCACACCTTCGGCAAGGCCCACGGCGCCGGCGACCCGAAATTGATCGGGCCCGAGCCGGAAGCCGCCCCCCTGGAGACGCAGGGCCTGGGCTGGATCAACAAACTCGGCACCGGCAAGGGGATCCACACCACCACCAGCGGCATCGAAGGCGCCTGGAAACCCAAACCCACTACCTGGGACAACGGCTATTTCGATATGCTTTTTGGCTATGAATGGGAGCTGGTCAAGAGCCCGGCCGGAGCCTGGCAGTGGCTGGCCAAGGATGTCAAGCCGGAACACATGATCCCGGACGCCCACGATCCGAGCAAGAAGCACCGCCCGATGATGACCACCGCCGACCTTTCCCTGCGCTTCGACCCGATCTATGAGCCGATCTCGCGCCGTTTCCACAAGGATCCGCAGGCCTTCGCTGACGCCTTCGCCCGCGCCTGGTTCAAACTGACCCACCGCGATATGGGACCCAAGGCCCGCTACCTCGGCCCCGAGGTGCCGAAAGAGGATCTGATCTGGCAGGACCCGGTCCCCGCTGTTGATCATCCATTGATCGACGCGGCCGACATCGCCGGCCTCAAGGCGAAAATTCTCGCCTCCGGCCTCAGCGTGTCCGCGCTGGTCTCCACCGCCTGGGCCTCGGCCTCCACCTTCCGCGGTTCCGACAAGCGCGGCGGCGCCAACGGCGCCCGCATCCGCTTCGCGCCGCAGAAGGATTGGGCGGTCAACCAGCCGGCGCAGCTGGCCAGGGTGCTCGCCGCGCTTGAAGCCATTCAGAAAGAGTTCAACAGTGCGCAGAAAGACGGCAAAAAGGTCTCCCTCGCCGATCTGATTGTGCTGGGCGGCTGCGCCGCCGTGGAAGCCGCGGCCAAAGCCGGCGGCCACGCCGTCGAGGTGCCCTTTACGCCCGGCCGCATGGACGCCTCCCCGGAGCAGACCGACGTGGAATCCTTTGCGGTGCTCGAACCGAAGGTGGACGGTTTCCGCAATTACCATCCCAAGGCCTATGCGCACTGCGCGGAGCATCTGCTCGTCGACAAGGCCCAGCTCCTGAACCTGAGCGCCCCGGAGATGACCGTCCTCATCGGCGGCCTGCGCGTCCTGGGCGCCAATGCGGACGGCTCCAGGCACGGCCTCTTCACCACGCGGGCTGGTGTGCTCAGCAACGACTTTTTTGTCAACCTGCTCGACATGGGTACGGAGTGGAAGTCTCTCTCCGAAGCGGAAGGCCTCTATGAGGGCGTTGACCGCAAGAGCGGCCAGCGCAAATGGAGCGGCACCCGGGTGGACCTGGTCTTCGGCGCCAACTCGCAGCTGCGCGCCATCGCCGAGGTCTATGCCCAGTCCGACAGCAATGAAAAATTCGTGCGCGATTTCGTCGCGACCTGGAACAAGGTGATGAATCTGGACCGCTTCGACCTCGCTTGAGTGCAGCCGGCGACGCTGCGGCCGGATTGATGCGCGATTTTCAGCAGAGTGAATTGATTTAATAACAGCTGCCGGTAGTCCCGGCAGCCAGCCACCTTCACTTCACAATCATGAAAGGAAAACCAGATGGACGAACAAGTCGTTTCCATGCCCCGCATTGGCGACAAGGCCCCCGCTTTCAAGGCCGTCACCACCCAGGGCGAGATCAATTTTCCGGAGCAGTACGCCGGCAGTTGGGTGATTCTCTTCAGCCATCCCGCCGACTTTACGCCGGTTTGCACCTCCGAGTTCATGACCTTTGCAACCATGGAGAAACAGTTCAACGAGGCCAACTGCAAGCTGGTCGGTCTCTCGGTGGACGGACTCTACAGCCACATCGCCTGGCTGCGCACCATCAAGGAAAAGATCGAGTACAAGGGCATGAAAAACGTCGAGGTGACCTTCCCGCTGATCGAGGATATCACCATGGAAGTGGCCAAAAAGTACGGCATGATTCAGCCGGGCGAAGCCACAACCAAGGCTGTGCGTGCCGTCTTCTTCATCGACCCCAAAGGCATCATCCGCACCATCATCTACTACCCGCTCAGTCTCGGCCGCAATTTTGACGAGCTCTATCGCGTTGTCATTGGCCTGCAGACCGCCGATGCTTTTTCGGTCGCTCTGCCGGCTGACTGGCGTCCCGGCGACGATGTCATCGTCCCGACCGCCGGCTCCTGCGGCGTTGCCAAGGAGCGCATGGAGAACAAAAAAGATATGACCTGTTACGACTGGTTCTTCTGCACCAAAAAGCTGGCCAAGGAGCTGGTGCTGAGCACCATCCTGAAGAA
>JAKPUX010000128.1 GCA_029554865.1 bacterium
GATGTCCTTCTTCAACCGCGTCTATATGGATCCGGCGGTCTGCTACACCGGCACCGACAACGGCGCCTGGGACGACTATACCCGCAGCCAATACCCCAATTTCGACGGCTGGCAGGCGGTGGCCGACAAGACCCTGCAGAACGCGGACCCGAGTGATGACCTCACTGCGGAGGGGGCCAAACGGCTCTACGAATGGCAGCACCGCCGCCAGGGCGACATCAAGAAACCCGACTATGTCGTCGACCTCGGCTTCGGCGGCCCGGTGCCCCTGCTCTCCAAATTCGGCGGCACCCGCTTCTTCATCAGCCACTTCCGCGAACAGGAAATGTTTATCTTCCCGCTCTCGCGGGACGGCTACGACGAGAATTACACCCAGCTAAAGCTGACCACCGACCTCTCCAGAAATATGAAGCTGATGTACACCGGCCTCTATGGCGAAGTCTATTCGGCCTCCCCCTACAACTGGACCACCACGCCGACCGGCCGCGTGCTGCGCGACCAGTCGGAGATCGCAGATCTTCTCAACAGCACCGACGGCGGCGCCATCCTTTACGTGCCCGGTTATTACAGCCCGAGCGCGATCTACCGTCAGGTGCACGGCCTCAAGCTGACTCACATGCTCTCCCCGAAGACTTTCTATGAGGTCAGCCTCGAGTATCAGAACAACCGCAACAACACCTATGAGATGACCCTGCGCGACACCAGCAAGGTTTACGAGGTCGTCAAGGGTTACTATGTCGACGAGATGCCCTACGGGTACTGGGGTTATGGCACCAACAGCATCAACGGCGACCGCATGGGCGGCTGGATGAATCTGGGGCGGGACAAGAGCGTCAACTCGACGACCAGCTTCAACGCCAACCTGACCAGCCAGGTCACCTCGCGCCATCAGATCAAGACCGGCGCTCAGGTGGTCTACAACGACTATGACGTCAATTCGGGCACAGTCAGCCCCTCCAATAATTTCTGGAACCGGTCGATGACCTACAACGTCTTCCCCTTCCGCGTCGGGGCCTTCCTCCAGGACAAGATCGAATATGAGGGCTTTGTCGCCAACATCGGCGTGCGCATGGACCACACCAATCCCAATACCAAGTATATGGATGTCGAAGCCTACGACATCAACCTCGGCGCCGGTTATGGCCAGGAGATCACCAGCACGGTGGAAAAGGTGGCGACCACGGCCAGGACCTACTGGAGTCCCCGTCTCGGTATCTCCCATCCGATCACCAACAACAGCAAGCTCTATTTCAACTACGGCCATTTCCGTTCAGAGCCCTACTCCTCCTATCGCTTCCGCCTGCAGCAGGAGAGCAACGGCCTAGTCACCTATCTCGGCAATCCCAACATGGAGATGGAAAAGACCGTCTCCTATGAGCTGGGCTATTCGCAGAGCCTCTTCAACACCATGCTGCTCAATGTTGCCGCTCATTACAAGGATGTGAGCAACCAGGCCGGCTGGGTCTATTACCATAACTTCAAGGGCACGGTGGATTACTACAAGGCGAGCAATAACAACTATGCCGATATCCGCGGCTTTGAAGTGACCCTCAACAAGCAGAGCGGTGACTGGATCACCGGCTTTGTCAACTATACCTACGAGGTGAGCACGACCGGCTACTTCGGCCTGATCCGCAACTATGAGAATCCCAACCAGCAGCGCGCCTACCTGCGCGAGAACCTCTATCAGGAGCGGCCCCATCCGCGTCCCTATGCCCGCGCCAATGTCGATCTCCATACCCCCAAGGGCTTCGGTCCCGCCGTCGCCGGCTTCCGTCCCCTCGAATCGATCAATGTCAGCCTGCTCGGTGACTGGCGCGCCGGCGGCTACGTCACCTACAATCCGAACAACATCCCCGGCGTGGCCGACAATGTGCGCTGGAAGGACTGGTTCAACCTCGACCTGCGTCTCTCCAAGGCCCTGCGCATCGCCGGGGTGGAAAGCCAGTTCTATCTCGATTTCTCGAACGTCCTCAACATTAAATATCTCTACTACGCCAGCTTTGCCGATAATTATGACTATATCGACTATCTTGAGTCGCTCAATCTTGATTGGGAGAAAGGGGACGAGAAGGGGAGCGACAAGATCGGCGAACTGCGTCCCGAGGATGTCAAGTATGATCCCCTGGAGCGTAATCCCTACAATGATCCGGAGATCACCAAACGCAACGACAAGCGCAAGGAGAGCAAGTCCTATATCGACAATCCCAACATCGATTCGCTCTGGTGGCTCCATCCGCGCGACATCACCTTCGGCATCAAGATCAACTTTTAATTGCATGAGGAGATAAAATGAGAAGAACCCTACTTCCCCCAATGCCCGCTCTGCAGGGGATCGTCCTCGCCTTGATGCTTTCGGGGATTTGGTTTGGTGTGCTTGCGCAGGTGGTTTCGACGGACCGGCGCTATATTCGCATCGGTGAGCTGCAGAATCATTATACGGCCTATGGTTCCGACCGCGCCTGGAACAACACCTGGTACGAGGGGCTGCAGTGGCCGGCCGGCTATTTTTATCAGGACAATTCGGTCATCCGCCGCCAGTGGATCGGCTGCGAGGATTTCACCAGCGCGCGTGATGAACATTACAACCACTTTGCCATCACCTTTTCGGAGGGGAACGTCAGCACCGCCCTCTTCCCGGTCGAGCTGAAGCAGACCGCCAGGTTCGCCATCCCCACCGTCTATGTCGACGGCGTCGATGTCAGCGCCCCCTACGCCGCGGATGCGGATGAGATTGACGAGAGCATCATTCCCGACCGCATCGTGGTCAACAAGGTCAACAGTCTGATGGGATTGACCATCACCCGTACCATCTACGCCTTCAGCCAGCAGTATCATAACAACTATTTCATCCAGACCTGGAAGCTGGAAAATACCGGCAATGTCGACTATGATGATGAGATCGAACTGAATCGCACCCTCAAGGGGGTTCGCTTCAGCTTCAGTGTCCGCTATGCCGTGAGCCGCGAAGGTGCCAACGCCATCGGCGGCAGCCAGACCTGGGGCAAGTGGAGCTGGGTGACCAAACGCGGCGAGACCTATGCCGACCACTACGGCGAAAAGATCACCGAGGCCGATCCCATCGTCGACTGGATCCGCTGCGGATTCTCTTTCGCCGGCCAGAATCCGGTCAATACTTTCGACAACATCGGCGGGCCCTATGTCACCCGCGACGGACGCCTGACCGCGCCCCAACATGCCGGCATCGCCGTTCTTCATGTCGACAAATCTCCCTCCGACCACGCGGATGATCCGGCCCAGCCCAATACCCTCGGCTGGCATGCGGGCGACACCTATCCGGGAGTGAGCAGCTATACCCCGGACGGCGCCGCCTCGATGGATATCCTCTACAGCGTGATCAGCGGCAATGCCTATATGGGACTGGGTGGCACCAACCGCTTCGATGAAACCTACATGGCCACCAATCCCGATCCCAGCACCGTGCACAACGACGGCGGCGGCACCAATGTCTGGGTCTGCTATGGGCCCTGGGACCTTCAGCCCGGCGAATCAGTCACCATCGTCGAGGCCGAGGGCATTTCCGGCCTCAACCGCAAGCAGTGCGAGACCATCGGCGCCCGCTGGAAAAAAGCCTATCTCGATCCCGGCGACAAGGGGCCCTTCACCCTGCCGAATGGAACCACGACGGACAACAAGGATACCTATAAAAACCAGTGGGTCTTCACCGGCAAGGATTCCATATTGATGACCTTCGGCCGCGCCAAGCGCGCCCTCGATGCCAACCTGCAAATCCCGCAGCCCCCGCTGCCCCCCACGGTGGTGGACGTCAAGTCGGGCGGCGACCGCATCACCGTCTCCTGGACCGCCAGCCCTTCGGAGAACGACCCCGATTTTGCCGGCTACAAGGTCTTCCGCGCCGTCGGCCGCACCGACACCGTCTTTCAGGAGATCTACAACGGCGGCCGCGAACCCCGCGTTTTTGATGATGTCACCGCCACGCGCGGCATCTCTTACTATTACTATGTAGTCGCCTATAACGACGGCAGCCGCAACAATACCGGAGAATGCAATCCCACCGGCCCTCTGATGAGCGGCCGTTACTATACCCAAACCAGCGAGCCGGCCTACCTCCGCCGCCAGGCTGGCGAGACCCTGGCCGACCAGCTTGATGCCAATGGCAACATTGTCAAGCCTGGCATCCGCATCGTGCCCAATCCCTACGATATCAAGTCGCGCAAGCTGCAGTACATCGGCGAGGATGACAAGATCATGTTCCTCAACATCCCCGGCCACTGCACCATACGCATCTATACCGAGCGCGGCGACCTGATCAACCAGATCGAACACGAAGATGGCAGCGGTGACGAGAGCTGGAACTCCATCACCAGCGCCCGCCAGGTGGTTGTCAGCGGCATCTATATCGTCCACTTTGAGGTGACCCAGGATCAGTATGAATCCGGCACCAACAAGCAGATCCATAAAAAGGGCGACACCGCCGTGCGCAAGCTTGTCATCATCCGCTAAACTTTATAAGAGTAAAAACCGCTGCGCTATCATCGCCGCCGGGCGGCCGCAGCGGTTTTTTTTACCCCGAACCACCAACGAGGTCACGCATGAAAAAAATCATACTGACAGGGCTGTTGCTGCTCTCATTCACCGCTCTTCTCGCTGCGGATAACACCGAATTCCGCGCCACCTGGGTCATCACCTGGAATATCTACATCGGCCACCAGCCGGTCGAGACCCTCAAGGCGCGCATCCGCAAGATCCTCGATGACCATCAAAAGGCCAATATGAACGCCGTGCTCTGGCAGGTGCGCCAGGGGGGGACGGCCTATTACAATTCCAGTTTTGAACCCTGGGGTCCTTATCTCGACAACCAGGATCCCGGCTTCGATCCCCTAGCCTTCGCCATCGAGGAGGCCCACAGCCGCGGCATGGAGCTGCACGCCTGGTTCAACGCCTTTAATGTGAGCTCAAGCACGCCCGACGCAGCGGTCTACAAACATCCCGAGTGGGTCTGCCGCAACAGCAGCGGCCAGAGCATGAGTTCAGACCGCTGCTTCTCGCCGGGACTCGCCGCCGTGCGCGACTATACCGTCGCAGTGGCGATGGAACTTGTGCGCAATTATGATATCGACGGTCTGCACCTGGATTACGTGCGCTGGAACGAGTACTCGGGTGCGGCTTCCCTGCACAAGGAGAGCGACCGCCCGCGGCTCGACGGCATGATTTCGCAGGAGGAGATCGAGCTCCTCAACGCCAATATGGCCTCGCGCTTCCTCTATGACGTCGACCATCCCTACAACGCCGGTGTGCCCGCCGGCTTCAGCGCCTGGGAGGAGTGGTGGCGCTGGTCGGTCACCGAGTTTGTCCGCACCCTGCACGACTCCGTTCAGGCCGCCAGGCCCTGGGTCCGCCTTTCGGCCGCCGCCCTGGGCAATTACAACTGGGGCGGCTGGCAGGGCTACGGCTCGGTCTTTCAGGACGCCGCCCTCTGGTTCAATCAGGGCTA
>JAKPUX010000138.1 GCA_029554865.1 bacterium
GGAGGCGTATCAAGCAGAAGGGCCGGGGCGCTCCCGGTCACCCGGGCCAGATCGTTCTGCAGATGGCCGGCCACCCGCAGCACACCGGGGTACTCCCGGCTGCTCGCCACCAGGTATGCGCTGCGGCCGGGTTCGGCGAGGACGAACGAGCCGGGCTGCGGTGACTCTGTGATGTAGGGGAGTGCGGCGGCCGCCGGCAGGAGCGGCAGCAGGCCGAGGGTGAGGATGAGGCAGAGCAGTTTATGGTGGGAGGATGAGATCATGATGGCCTCGAGGATTTCGTGTTACAGTGAGCGCGGGACCTGCGCATTCCGGGCGGGAGAGGCGGAACAGCCGGCCGGGGTGTGAGCGTATCCGGCCGGAATCCAGAGCAGGTCTCAGGGCGCGTAAATACGGAACTGGCCGCTGAGCTGGAGCAGAGCCAGCATGTGGAGCAGTCCGTCGTAATAACGGCCGGGACCGTCGGGAACGGGCTGCTCCCAAACCGCCCGGACGAAACCGGTGCGGAGGGGAGTGGTCGCTGCCAGGGCGGCTGTCCCGTTCATGGCGACCAGTCCGGGGCTGCGTTCTTCCGAGAGTGGCTGTCCGTCGAGGGCATACTGGTTGACGTAGCGTGCCAGACCCTCGTCATTGAAAAACTCGAGCAGGCGGTTGGACTGCTGGATGGCCCACTCATCGCGGGCGAACCAGACCCAGTCGACGGCGACATTCATCGCAGTGCGCCAGGCATCGAAGCGGAAGGCGTCATGGCCGCCCCCCCAGGGGGCGTCAGTGGCGGTGCCATCAAAGTTGGCATAGTCGGGGGTGAGGCCGGTTACGGGATGGGCTGCTTTTTTAAGGAACTCGCGGCTGACTGCGGCGGCATCCTGCCAGAAAGCCTTCTCCTTGTCCGCCCAGCGCGCCCAGAGCTCGTAGTAGTGGGGAAGATGGTAGGAGGGATCGGTAAAGCCGTCGGCCTCGCCATTGGGCACAAAGACCACTTGCCTGTGTTCGCGGTTGAACATGTTGGTGATGACCGCCTGGAGGTCCGATGCCGGCTCCTTGCTGAGCATGGCATCGAGGATGGCCTGGGCTTCAGCCCGATAGTTATAGATGCCGGGACCGTCTCCCCAGCAGTGCGAGGCGAAAAAGAGGGCGGTGACGATCCACTCCTCGCCGTCGGGAGCGGCGCTGACGCTGAGCTTTTCTCCCGCCGGCGTGCAATGCCAGGCGAAGAAGCCCTTGCTTGGCCCCTCCTGGTGCTGCATGTAGGTTTTGGCCCATTTCCACAATCGATCGAATTCGGCTTTTTTGTCCAGCTGCACCGCGATCATCATGCCGTAAGAGATGCCCTCGGTGCGCACATCGTTGTGGAGGATATCCTCGATATAGGCCATATCGGGGCCG
>JAKPUX010000147.1 GCA_029554865.1 bacterium
CTGAGCAGGAGTGACATAAAAAACAGACCAATTCGACTGCGCATGCAATTCTCTCTTTTTTTAGTCTGGAGTCAGGTCAGTTTGTGATGCGGCTTTGACCGCAGTGGCAGCGGCCCGTTGATCCGGGCAGCGCCGCCGGGGATGTCCAAGATAGGAATTTTTTTGCAAGGGGGCAAATCTTTTATGCAGCGGATCGAGGGCTCATGTACGCAGCTGGTGCAGAACCAGACGCAGCTGATCGAGGTGGGCCTCCTCCTCGGTGATGGTCTCCTGCACGACAGCGAGATCGCGGGGATCGATCTCCCTGACGAGCTGGCGCAAAAGGTTCAGGGTCGCCTCTTCGGTCTCCATGGCGAACTCGACCGCAGCGAGGTCATCGAGACTGGTGGCGGTGTCGATGGCATCCTGCTCGTCCGTGAACATCTTGTTCTGCCAGAGCTGCTCGACGTAGGCCTCGTATTCTCCGGCATAGCTTTCCGCTGATGGCGGCTGCTCCAGGCTTTCCGCCAGCCGGGCAAAGCGCTCCTCATGAGCCCTTTCCTGGCGGGCAATGGCGGCAGCGGCTGTGCGCAGGGCGGCGCTCTCGGCGCTCTGGGCGAGGGCTTCGTAAAAGGCGGCCCCGTTGTGCTCCTCGGTCACATTCATCGCGACGATCTCATGGGCAAGAAAGAGGTTGGCCATCTTTGATCTCCTCTGCTGGAAAGGTCACCAGCCTAAAGGCCGCGCAGGCCCAGGGCGTACAATCGGCCCGCCACCTCGAATGCGGAGGAGGTGGTGGAGAGGACCAGAATATTCTTCTCCCGTGCCTTACTTAGCACGGAGTCGTCCGGTGCGAGGCCGTCGGGCAGGATCACAGCTGCCAGGCTCTTGAAAAAGCAGATAGCGATGACGTTCATATGGGTCTGGTTGGTGATCCAGATCGCCCCCTTGACTCCCCTGGCCATGACATCGCTCAGGATGTCGGAGATGTAGGCCATACCGACCTCCACCGGCTGATCGGGATCACCGCTGAGTACCTTCAGGTCCATCGCCTGGATGATCTGGCGCAGTTGCATGCTCCTCTTCCTTCTGCAAGGGATGTGCGTTGAGATGCGGTTTCACTGGCCGGATGGGACCGGCAGAATGACGCGAAAGGTGGAGCCCTTGTCGATTTCGCTTTCGACGGTGATCTGGCCGTGATGGTCATCGACGATGCGGCGGCAGATGGCCAGTCCCAGGCCGGTGCCGGAGATCTTGTGTGCCAGGGCGTTCCGTGCACGGAAGAACTCGCCAAAGACCTTGTGGAGTTCCTCTTTGGAAATGCCGATGCCGGTATCGCTGACAGCCACCTCGATATGGCCGTCGCGTTTCCTGCCCTTGACACCGACCTCCCCCCTCTCCGGCGTATACTTGATGGCATTGCTGACCAGATTGGCAAAGAGGCGGGCGAGATCGTCGCGGTTGCCGACCACCCGGGGCAGGTTCTCCAGCCCCTCGATCCGGACTGAAAGCGACTTGGCCGCAGCTTCGTTCTGGTAAAACTGAATGGTCTCCTCGAGGATGGGTGCCAGGGAGAGCAGCTCTTTCACCTTGGCCGCACCGCGGCGTTCGGCGCGCGACATGTCGAGCAGGTCGTTAATCAGCATGAGCAGGCTGTCGGCTTTGTCGCGCGAACGGAGGATGATCTCCCGCTCCTTTTGGGGATTGCCGGCGGTGAGCCCGTCGATGATGAGATTGAGGTAGCCGGCGATGGCCGCCACCGGCGACTTGAGTTCGTGGCTGACGAGGCTGACGAAATCGCTCTTGAGCTGGTCGAGCTTTTTATCCTCGGAGATATCGACCAGGACTGTGACGGTGCCCCAGACCTCGCCCTTTTCATCGTGCAGGGGTGCGGTATTGGACTGGAGGAAGCGCTCCTCCGCAACGGCGAACTCCTTGCTGGTCACCGTGGCCGTCCGGGCCGCCGTCTCCAGTTCGCCGGCGATGAGTTTTTCCAGATCCGGATTGCCGAGCAGCCCCTCAACGGTCGAGCCGACCGCATTCTCAGGCGGCAGATTGAGGAGCTTTTGGGCGGCCGGATTCATGAGTACGATCTGCCCGGTGCGATTGGTGGCGATCAACCCCTCACTCATGCAGTTGATCAGGGTCATGGTGCGCGATTTTTCATTCGACAATTCGAGCAGATTGCGGTCGCGCTCCCGGCGCAGCTCCTCCGCTTCCAGCAGCAGCCAGCGTTTTTCCAGGCCGCGGCGGATTTTGGTGCGCAGTTCCTCCGGAGAGAAGGGCTTGGGCAGATAGTCGTAGGCCCCCTTGCGCATCGCATCCACCGCGGTTTCGATGGTGGCGAAGCCGGTGATGATGATGGTGATGATCTGCTCGTCATGGGCCTGGACCTTCTCGAGCACCTCGAGCCCGCCCATCTCCGGCATCATCAGGTCGACCAGGACCATGTCATAGCTCTTTTGCTGGATCTTCTCCCAGCCAACTCGTCCGTTCTCCGCCAGATCGATGGTGAAACCGGGATTCTGAAGAATGCGCTGGCAGCCGATGCGGATGATATCCTCGTCGTCCACCACCAGGATCCGTGCCTCACGGCTTTGCATCTTGCGCGCCTTTCCCGGTCAGTTTTTCGATCCTCGCCACCAGCTCGGCGGGCTTGAGCGGCTTGGCTGCAAAATCATCCACCTTCATCCACTCCTGATCCTCACTGAGCAGAAAACTGAACCCGGTCTTTTCCTGGGCCGAAGTCAGCATGAGGATGGGGAGATCCCGCAGCCGCTCATCGCTGCGCACTGCATAGGTAAGAGTGAAGCCCGAGTCGCGCTCCTCCATCATCAGATCGATGATGAGGAGATCGTAACTATTTTGTTCGAGCTGCTGCAGGGCAAGGGCGACCGAATCGGCCGCGTCGACCTCATAGTCTGAGGCCTCGAGGATCATCCGGTTGATCTCGACAAAGTCGGGGTCGTCATCGACCAAAAGAATGCGTTTCTTTTTTTCCATGCGCTCATCCAGATAAGAAATCTTCTAATGAATGTGCCTCTCACGATGTTAAATCTGCGACTGCAGCGGCCGTCAGGGGCAGTTGCACTCCAGGGGCGGCTCATCCCGCTGCAGGGCGGCGGCTATTTCTTCAGGCCGATGCCCTTGTCGTCGGCTGGTTTGGGCAGTGCCGGCCGGGTGGCAGCGAGCAGGGCCTTGACCTTCGCCAGCAGCAGCTCGCGTTTGATCGGCTTTTCAACAAAATCGTCGACGGGCAGATACTCGCCGTCATCGGTGGAAAAGCGAAAATCGCTGTGCTGGTGGATCGCCGTGATCATAAGAATGGGGATATGCCGGGTGGCCTCGTCGCGCCGGACCTTGTAGGCGAAATGAAAGCCCTCGGTGCCTGTGGGCATCATGACATCGAGACAGATAAGGTCTGGCTTCCAGCTCCGGATCTTCTCCCAAGCGCTCTCCGGGTCCCTGGCCTCTTCGACGCTGTAACCGTCGCTCTCGAGGATGGTGCGGTTGATGATATTGAAATCGGGGTCATCATCAACCAGCAAAATTTTGCCCTGTTCCGCCATGCTGCTTCTCCTCATGCCTGATCCTTCTCAATGCCTGCCAGCTCGATATCGGTCATGACCATTTTCTCCGCTTCCGGCAGGACGATCGTGAATTCACTCCCCTCGCCCGGCGCACTCCTGACCAGGATCTCGCCATGGTGGCGCTGGATGATGCCATAGGCGATGGACAGGCCTAGTCCGGTGCCGATCCCGCGCGGCTTGGTTGTAAAAAAGGGTTCAAAGATCCGCGCCTGCAGTTCCGGGCTCATCCCCGTGCCCGTATCGCGGATGGTCAGCAAGACCTGCTGTTTGGCCGGATCCCAGGTCGTGGTGATAATCAAGGTTCCCTTTTCATGCATCGCCTCGACCGCGTTGAGGATGATGTTGAGCAGAACCTGCTGGATCTGGCCGATGTCGACGAAAACCTTGGGCAGGCCGGGGAGAAGGTCCTGCTCCACCTTGACGTTGTGAAAAAGGGCCTGTTGGGTGACCAGGGCGAGTGTGCCGCCCAGGATCTGGTTGAGATCGGCAATGGCCGCCTCGATGCGTGTCTGACGCGAAAAATCGAGGAGGCCGCGCACGATCCTTTTGCAGCGCTCGGTCTCCGCCCGGATCAGCTCGAGATCCTCCCGCTCCTGCGCCCCGCTGGCGGCCTTTTCCAGCAGCAGGCTGGTGTAGATGAGGATGCCGCCGAGGGGATTATTGAGCTCATGGGCCACACCGGCGGCGAGTTCGCCGACCGAGGCCATTTTTTCCGACTGCAGCAGCTGCGCCTGGGTTCGGCGCAGGGTTTCAATCGACTTTTTCAGCTCCACATTGGAGGCGGTCAGCTCGCCCTCGGTCTTTTGCAGCTGGTCGATCAAGTAGGGCAGGCACATCCCCGCCTCCGCGATGCCCTGATAGACCGCGATCGCCTTTTCACGGCAGGTCGGATAGCCACAGGCGCCGCAGTTGAGTTCATCTTCCGGCGAATACTTGCCGGTGATGGCGAGGATCTCGGCCAGCTCATCGTCGGAGGGCAGGGGCAGGGAGATCTCCTCGCGGGTGAACTCCCGGGAGAGATCGACAGGCTTGATGCCATCCATCCAGCCGCTGCGCTTTTCGAAGGGGGTGCTCTCCGCGCTGTGATGGAGAAAATGGATCACCTTGTCCTTGCGGACAAAGCCCGAAAGCTCGTTGTCCATCTGCGGGCCGTTGATGCAGCCCTCACAGAAGAGAAGATCGAGAAAGCGGGCCTCGATGTTGCCCTCACTGACCTTGTGCAGGGCGTCGAGGATGCGGTCCCGCCCCTCGGTGACGATCACCTTGTTCTGCAGGGTTCCGCCTGGGATGCGGGCGGTATCGAGCAGACCTCCAGAGACGGCAAAGGACCTGCCGATGCCCGCCTCGGGCCCATCCAGCTCCCGCTCCGGCAGCCGGTTGAGAGCGATTTTTTCACTCCGGAAGAGGGCCGCCAGCTCTTCGAAGGTCAGCACCTCATCGATAAGGCCGCCGGTTCTGGGGTCATCCATCTCCCTCTTTTTAGCAATGCAGGGGCCAATGAAGACCAGGCGGGTTTGCGGGTGCCACTGGGCTTTGATCAGCCGCGCCAGGGCCACCATTGGCGAGACTACAGGCGCCAGAACCAGCAGGAGTTCGGGGTAGTATTTTTCGATAAAGTTAACGATCGCAGGGCAGGGCGAAGTGATGATGATCGGCATGATGTCGGCCTCTTTTAGCCGGGCATACTCAGCACCGACCAGATCCGCCCCCAGGGCCACCTCATAGACCCTGGCGAAGCCGAGCCTGTGCAGCCCCTCCACCACCTGCAGCGGGCGCACGCCAGTAAAGGCCGCGGGAAAGGATGGCGCCAGCAGGGCGATGGTCTCCTCCTCCCCGCCGAGCATCTCGTGGGTATGCACAATCCCGTCGCGAATACGCTTCGCGTGCTGGGGGCATACGCGCACACAGTAACCGCAGGTGATGCAGCGCTCCGCCATCACCTTGGCCTGTCCGTTTTCGACGCGGATGGCCTTCGCAGGGCAGCGGCGGACGCAGAGATAGCAGCGCTTGCAGCGGTTCTCTATGGTGGTTACAATAGGATCCATCGGTTGCCCAAGCATGCGACGGCTGAAATCCGCCCTCCCCCTGCTGCCTGTCCGGGAGGGGGCCCGATCTCCTGCTGACCGCAGTGATCCACTGGTAAAATAGCGAAAAAGAACATGGAACGCAACCCTATTTGCGCAGCTCCAGCATGGGGGGATTGAGATCCATTGTGTCCGGGAGGTCGCTGCTCATCTTTTTGGCCACTTTTTTGGGGGCAAGTCCGAGGGCGACAGCGACTCCGTAAAGGATCGCCTCCGGCCGGGGCGGACAGCCCGAGACGTAGAAATTGACTGGAATGACCTTGTCGACCCCGCCGTACATATTGTAGCTGTCATAGAAGACATCCCCGCCGCAGGCGCAGGAGCCGATCGCGAAGACCAGCTTGGGGTCGGGTGTGGCCGCGTAGAGGCGTTCCAGGGCCGGGGCGATCTGGCGCGAGACCCCGCCGGTCACCAGCAGAACATCGGCATGGCGCGGCGAGCCCACCAGCTTGATGCCGAAGCGTTCAGCATCGTAATAGGGGGTGAGCACATTGATGATCTCGATGTCGCAGCCGTTGCAGGCCGCACAGTTGGTGTGGTAGACCCACAGTGCCTTGGGGAAGGCCTTCGCGCACAGATTCTTGAACATGCCTGAACCTTTCAAATGGAATGCGTCTCTCCTGTTACCAGACGGTCATCACCGCGCGGGTGGCCCCCTCCAGCAGCGGATAGAGGATGTTCGGGCAGAGGCCGGTCAGGAGGCAGAGACCGGCGAGGATCGCCATGCTGAAATAGAGCATAAAGGGCACCTCGCGCACCCGGGCGGCCTCATACGCCTCGGGATCGGCCGGGGGGGCCCAGAAGACCTTGTAGCCGGCGCGCACCAGGCAGGCCAGGGTGAGCAGCCCGGTGAGAATTGCGGCCGCAACGGCCCACCAGAGATGGGCTTCGCCGAGGGCGAGAAAGAGCGAAAACTTGCTCAAAAAGGCATTCAGGGGCGGCAGCCCCCCGAGGGCCAGGGCGCCGAGGATGAAGCAGAATGAGGTGACCGGCATTCGGGCAGCGAGACCCCCCAGCCGCGAGATCCGCCGCTCCCCGCCGGTGGCGTACATGACCGCACCGACGCTCAGGAAGAGCAGGGCCTTGATCAGGGTGTGGTTGACCATGTGAAAGAGTCCGCTGTAGATCCCGAGATGGGTGCCCAGTCCCAAACCGATGATGATATAGCTGATCTGGCTGACGCTTGAAAAGGCGAGCATGCGCTTGAGGTCATCCTGCACCAGAGCCATGATAATGCCGATGAACATGCTCACCGAGGCGAGCAGGGCGATGAAGGGGGCGATGCCGCTCAGAACCGGGGCGAAGAGGGCGACGGTGCGGGCGAGGCCGTAGGCCCCCAGCTTGATGATCAGGCCGGAGAGAAGGGCGCTGACCGGGGTGGGGGCCTCGGAGTGGGCGTCCGGCAGCCAGGCATGAAAGGGGACCACGCCAGCCTTGGTGGCAAAGCCCACCGTCATCAGTCCGACTCCGGCGAGGGCGATGTGCTTCGGAACCAGCCGCGCCATCTGCCCGACATGCGTGAGCAGAAGCGCCTGCGCGCCGAGCAGGGGCTGGGCGGCGGCGTAGAGGAGCACGATGCCGAGCAGGCTGAAGGTCATGCCGACGATGACCAGCAGTACATACTTGTAACCCGCCTCCAGCGAGGCCCTTTTGCGGTAAAAGGCGACGAGCAGGGCCGAGGCGAGAGTAGAGGCCTCCATGGCGACATAGAGGAGGATGAGGTGATTGGTGGTGACTGTCCAGTTCATCGCGGCGGTAAAGATCAGGATGAGGATGTAGAAGAGGAGCAGGCTCTTGCGATTGGCCAGGCCGTGCTCCTCCTCT
>JAKPUX010000170.1 GCA_029554865.1 bacterium
AATGAGCACGTTCTTGGACCAGCCGAACTTGCGGGTCATGCGCAGATAGAATTCCCGCTCCAGCGGGTCCTTGCAGCGCTCCAGGATGGCCAGGTTGTGGCTCCAGCCGATTTCTCGCACCAGTGGTGCGAGTTTTTCCAGACCGGCGTACGCCTCGAAAAAAGCCTTCATCCGCCAGAGGTTGGAGGCCGAAAAGCCGCCCACACCGGGAAACTCCGTCCGCAGATCGGCGGCGAGCTGTTCCACTACCGCCTTGCCCCAGCCTTCAACATCCTGCCGCTCCACGATCATCCGGCCGATATCCCAGTACAGGCCGACCAGCTCTTTGTTGACCGCCTTGAGGGCTTCGTATTGGGCGGAGCGGATTCGCTCTTTCACCTCGGCGAGGAGGTGCGCGTAGTCCGGACCTGGATTGTTTTTGTTCAGTTCGCTCATTCCTTTCTCCGCTTTCATGATCGTGGCCCTTTTCCACCGGAGGCCCCGATCAATTTCCCGGCGTCAGGGAATTGGTCCTGAACCATTTTCGTGGCGGCGCGAAAATGGTCTGTCTGTTGCTCAAGCGCCTCAAAAAGGCCGTCCATCGAATCCCGCAATGCCATCGAGCTTTCCTGCCAGTTTGCTATGGCCTGTTTGAGGCTGACGGTTTCGGCTGCCCCGTTGCCATTACCGTTTCCGTTATCCGCCCGAACGTAGAGCGGGATGCTGAGGTTGCTGCCTTTCTCCCGGATCTCGTCATTGCCGACCACCCGGGCAAAGCCGTCCACGTCACCGAACGTCTGGTAGGCGGCGACAATGCGCTGGATGTGATCATCGGTGAGGAAGCTCTGTGCCCGCTCGCGGGTCACCTCGTTCACTGCGTTGATGAAGAGCACCTTGTTCCTGCGCTCCCTGGGTTTGTTCATCCGGCAGATGACGACGCAGGCTTCCATAGGCGAGTTGTAAAAGAGGTTCGGACCGAGGCCCAGCACGCACTCCACCACGTCGTGGGCGACCAGCTTCTCTCGCATGGCCAGCTCTTCATTGCGGAAGAGGACGCCATGCGGAAACAGGATGGCGCAGCGGCCGCTCCTGGCCTTCATGCTCTTGATGATGTGCTGCCAGAAGGCATAGTCGGCGCGGCCCTGGGGCGGCGTGCCGTAGATGTTCCGGCCCCACGGATCGGCGGACCAGGCATCGCGATCCCACTGTTTGATGGAGTACGGCGGATTGGCCAGGACCACATCGAACTGCATGAGTCGGTCGCCTTCGACAAAGGCTGGGTTGGCCAGGGTATCGCCCCGAACGATGCGGAAGTCCTCGATGCCGTGCAGGAACAGGTTCATCCGGCCGATGGCGGAGGTGAGCAGGTTCCGCTCCTGGCCGAACAGCCGCAGGTTCCGCCACTCCTTGCTCTGCCGCTTCAGATGCGTCACGGCGGAGAGCAGCATGCCCGCTGACCCGCAGGTGGGGTCATAAATCGACTCACCCGGTTTGGGTTCGAGCATCTCGGTCATCAGATGAACCACGGTGCGGTTGGTATAGAACTCCGCAGCGGTGTGGCCGGAATCGTCGGCGAACTTCTTGATCAGAAACTCGTAACCCACGCCCAGTTCATCTTCCGGGCAGTTGGCGAGCGAAAGCGTCTGCGAGCTGAAGTGCTCGATCAGCTCGCGCAGCATGCGGTCCGGCAGGCGGTCCTTGTTGGTCCACTGGGCATCGCCGAAGACCCCGTACAGAGTGTCGGGGTTGGCCGTCTCAATGGCCCGCAGGGCGTCCTGGATGGCCTTGCCCACGTTCTTGACCTTGGTTCGGGTGGCCTTCCAGTGGGCGTCTTCCGGGATCTGGAAGCGGTGCTGTTCGGGAAGCGCGGCGTATTCCTGATCGCCGCCGGATTCCTCCAGCGCATCGGCCAGTTCCTCGTCATAGACGTCGCACAGGCGCTTGTAGAACAGCAGCGGGAAGATGAACTGCTTGTAGTCCCCGGCATCAATGTAGCCGCGCAGCAAGGTGGCCGCGCCCCAGAGGTAGGATTCCAGCTCCGATTGGGAAATGTGTTTGCTTTTCTTCATCGCGCTACCACTTCCCATTCAGAGATGTCCGTTGGAATATCGACGCCATCCAGGGAGTCCCAGTCGTAATCGCCGGTCGCCTGCATGTAGACGTCATCGGCGGCCGCCATGGCCGAGTGATAGGAGCCGAGCAGGTCATCCTTGAACCAAAGCCCCCAGCGACCGTTGGCTTGCGGTTTGATAAGGAAGCGGCCGATGGGTGATTTGTACTGGTAGATCTTCACAGCAGACCCTCCCGGAGCAGCAGCCCCTTCAACCGATCCTCGGCCGCATACGCCGCCTGCAGGGATTCCTTGAGGTTGGCGATGGCCTGATCGATGGTCATGGATTCCTCTTCGATCACTGGCTCCACGTAGCGGGGGATGTTCAGGTTGAAATCGTTCTCGCGGATCTCGTCGAGCGTGACCACCCGGCAGATCCCTTCCACATCCTGATAGCCCTCGTACCAGCGATGGATGTTGTCCACGTGTTCCGGCAGCAGCTCGTTCTGGGCACGGCCGGTCTTGAACTCCTTGGAGGCGTCGATGAACAACACCTTCTGGCGGTGCGCCTTGGGCTTGCTGTCGCGGAAGACCAGGACGCACGGCGCGAGACCGGTGCCGTAGAAAATGTTCTGGCCGAGACCGATCACCGCTTCGAGCATGTCCATCTCCAGCAGCTTGCGGCGGATCTCGCCTTCCTTGGACATGCGGAACAGCACGCCATGGGGAAGCACCACGGCCATGCGGCCGGTCTTGCGGGCCATGGACTTGATCATGTGCTGGACCCAGGCGAAGTCGCCGGACTTGGCTGGCGGCAGCCCGGCAAAGTTCCGGCCGTAGGGGTCGTTGATCCAGAAGTCGTCTCCCCACTTTTCCAGGGAGAAGGGAGGATTGGCAATGACGCAGTCAAAGGTGGCGAGGCTGTCGCCTGAATAAAAGGCGGGCAAGCGCAGGGTGTCGCCACGTTCGATATGGAAATCTTCCGCGCCGTGGAGAAAGAGGTTCATCCGGGCGATGGAGGATGTGGTCAGGTTCTTTTCCTGGCCGTAGAGCTTGCCCAGCATGAGGTTCTCGTCTCCGCCATGCTCTTTGACATGATGCAGCGCCTCAAGGAGCATGCCGCCGGTCCCACAGGCCGGGTCATAGATGGTTTCCCCGGCCTTGGGCGCAAGGATGCGAACCATCAGCGCGACCACGGAGCGCGGGGTATAGAATTCACCGGCCTTCTTGTTGGTGAGGTCGGCAAATTTCTTGATCAGATATTCATAGGCCTGGCCGAGAATGTCCGCCTTACAGTGCTCATTGCCCAGGTTGAGCGACGAGAAGTGTTCGATCAGATCCTTGAGCAGCGCGTCCGAAAGGCGGTCCTTATTGGTCCACTGGGCATCGCCGAAGATGCCGTGCAGGGTGTCCGGGTTGGCCTGCTCGATGCAGCGCATGGCCTTCTGGAGCGCATGGCCGATATTGGCGCTCTTGGCCCGGACATCTTTCCAGTGGCAGCCCTCCGGAACCTGGAACCGGTGGTTCTCGGGGAACTGGGCAAATTCCACGTCGCCGTCGGACTCTTCCAGTGCCACGGCATACTCCTCATCATAGACGTCGGAGAGCCGCTTGAAGAACAACAGCGGGAAGATGTAGGTCTTGAAATCGGCCGCGTCGACTGGACCACGCAGGATATTGGCCGCCTCCCAGAGATGCCCGGAAAGGGTCCCGATATCCAGATCGACTGAATTATTATTTCCGTTCTTCCTGCTCATTCAGCTTGATCCTGTCTGCTCTTGTCCGCCGCGCCGCCAGCCTTCACCCACTCGTCAACCTCGTCTTTCTTGAACTTCCAAAGACGGCCCATGCGATGGGCGGGCATCGCATGCTTGTCGATCCAGCGGTAAACGGTGTCACTACTGACACCGAGGTACTTGCCTATCTCGTCTACTGATAACCAGCGGTCTTCTATCTCGGCCATATCTCCA
>JAKPUX010000201.1 GCA_029554865.1 bacterium
CTGCAGGAAGGAGAAGAGATGCTCCTTGCTGATGTAATAGTTGAAGTAATAGTACATCGCGCTGCCCCAGAGGGCGAGGGTGATGAAGACGAAGAGGGTGAGCAGGAACATCGACATCCAGGGGCCGTTGTGAAGCAGGCCAGTGACGTCTTCCTTGAAGGAGGCCTTCTGGCCGGGCGCCGGTTTGATGCGCTCCTTGACGCTCAGAAAGGTGATGATGAAAAAGACAATGCTGAGCAGGGAGAGGATGCCGATGCTCTTCGACCATCCCTGCTGGGCGCTCCCCCGGCCCAGCGAGGCCACCATGAGCAGCAGAAAGCCCTGGACCAGGATAGTGGCGCACTGGGCGAAGATGAAGCGCCACGAGGAGAGGCTCGTCCGCTCATTGACATCCCCCGTCATCACCCCGTTAAGGGCCGAATAGGGGGTGTTGTTCATAGAGTAGACGGTCATGAGCAGGATGTAGGTGATATAGGCGTAGATGAGTTTGCCGTTGGGCGAAAAGTTGGGGGTGGTGAAGGTCAGCCAGAAGAGTACGGCGAAGGGGATGGCGGTCCAGAGCAGCCAGGGCCTGAACTTGCCCCAGCGCGTGTTGGTCCGGTCTGCGATCGAGCCCATGATGGGATCAAAGATGGCATCCCAGAAGCGGCCGACCAGGAGCAGGGTGCCGGCGGCTGCGGCGGTGATGCCAAAAACGTCGGTGTAAAAGCCGACCTGGAACATGACCATGATCTGAAATACAAAGTTCGCCGAGGCATCGGCAAAGCCGTAGCCGATCTTTTCAGCCAGCGGCAGTCTGTCGATCTGTTCCTTATTCATGCTTGACCTTTTCCCTCTTCAATGAGTGATAAAATACCCCTGATAATGTGCATCAGTGGTCCGCCCGGACCTGGAGGATGAGTCTGGTCAGATCCTCGTCCCGCGAAGAGCTGCCCACCATGACCTCGAACTGGCCGGGCTCGACCTTGTGCTCCATGTCGATGGTGGTGAAGGCGAGATCATCTGGGGTGATCGCCAGTGTCACCTGTTTCGACTCTCCCGGGGCGAGCTGGATTTTGCTAAAGCCCCGCAGCTCCTTCACCGGCCGGCTCACCGAACTGAACGAGTCGCGGATGTAGAGCTGCACCACCTCGCTTCCCGCCCGCTCACCGGTGTTCCTGACCTCGGCCGTCACCCGCGTCGATTCACCCATGGCGATGACCTCCTTTTCGAGGCGGACCTTGCTGATGCTGAAAGTGGTATAGCTCAGGCCGTAGCCGAAGGGGTAGAGGGGGGAGATGTCATCGAAAACATAGCCGCGGCGGGCGGAGGGCTTGTGGTTGTAGAAACAGGGGATGTGGCCGACGGAGCGGGGGATTGTGACCGGCAGCTTGCCGCCGGGATTGAAATCGCCAAAGAGTACATCGGCGACGGCGTAGCCGGTCTCCTGGCCCAGATACCAGCACTCCACGATGGCGGGGATCTCCTTCTCGATCGCGGTAATGGAGTTGGGCCGGCCATTGATGAGCAGGAGGACCACCGGCTTGCCGGTCTTGAGAACGGCCTGCACCAACTCATTCTGCTGCCCGGGAAGGTCGAGGCTGGTGCGGTCGCCGAGGTGGGTCTTGGCCCAGGCCTCACGCGAGGTCTGCTCGTTGCCGCCCAGCACGAGGATGACCACATCCGCCTGTTCGGCGACGAGGGCGGCCTCTGCGATGGACTGACGGTTCTCCTCCGGATCGGGCAGGACGATCTCGTCCTGGTTCCAGGAACCGCCCACAGTGAGCTTGCATCCCTCGCTGTAGAGGATGCGGGCGTTTTTGCCCGCTTTCTCGATAATACCCTCGAGCACCGAACGGTAATACCTGGGCTTGCCGCTGTAACCGCCGAGCATCTGGCGGTCGGCATTGGGGCCGATGACGGCGATGGTGCTGCTTCTGGCCGGATCGAGCGGCAAGAGATCACCCTCATTCTTAAGCAGGATCATGGTCTCGCGGGCGGCGCGCAGGGCGAGATCGCGCTCGCGCACCAGCCGCTGCTCATTCCGGATCTGCGCGGGATCAACGTAGGGCTCCTCAAAGAGTCCGAGTTTGAATTTGTAATACAGAAGAGGGCGCACCAGTTCGTCGATGACCGACTCCTTGAGCCGTCCAGAACGGACCAGTTCGGGCAGATGGGGGTAGCAGTCACCATCCGGCAGCTCGATGTTGACGCCGGCCCGAGCCGCGAGCAGGGCCGCCTCCAGCTGGTTCTCAGCCAGCCCGTAACCGACTGTGTCCTCCTTGTAAAAGAGCTCGGTGATGGCGCAATAGTCCGAGACCAGCATACCGGTAAAACCCATCTCCTCGCGCAGCACACGCTGGAGCAGCCAGACATTGGCATGGGAGGGGATGCCGTCGATCTCATTGTAGGAGGGCATGACAGCGGCTGGTTTGGCCTCCCTGACCACCTGGCGGAAGGGGTAGAAAAAGATGTCGCGCAGGACCCGCTCCGAGATATTGGCCGGTCCGATATTCGATCCGGACTCCGGCTCGCCATGGCCGGTGAAATGCTTGAGGGTGGCGAGAAGGTGAGTCTTGTCCCTGTACTCGCCATCACCCTGAAAACCCTTCACCGCAGCGATGCCCATACGGGCAGACACATAGGGATCCTCCCCGAAGGTCTCTTCGGCGCGGCCCCAGCGCGGCTCACGCATGACGTCGATGACCGGGGTCAGGGCGAGGTGAGTGCCGCGGCTGCGGGCGTCCGCAGCGATGCTGCTGTAGATCTCCTGGACCAGTTCGGGATTGAAGGTGGAGGCGAGGCCAATGGGTTGGGGGTAGCTGGTGGCGTCTTTGGCGGCGAGTCCATGCAGGCACTCTTCATGAAAGATCACCGGAATGCCAAGGCGGGTCTGTTCGATAAAATATTTTTGCAGCCGGTTGGTGACCTCTGCGAGGGCTGCGGGGGCGAGTCCGCCGAGGAGGTCACTCGGTCGGGCGATCTGCCCCATGCCGTGGCCGCACCACTGCTTCATGCCCTCCGGGTCGAGATCGGTGGTGCCAGGCTTGAAGATATGTTCACGCAGCCGCCAAAGGCAGACCATCTGGGCGACCTTCTCCTCGAGGGTCATGCGGCCGAGGAGATCATCTACCCGCCGCTCGACAGAAAGCTGCGGATTTTTGTACTCAGGGTAGGATGTTGACGGTGCGGGGGCGGCGGGTACTCCAACGCCCATCTTTTTACGGTCCATGGCAAGCCTCTGCATCAAGATGAAAGGCGGAAGGGGAACAATTTAAAAGGTTTTAAGTAATTTGAACCGATTCAAATATAAAGAGTACTCTTTATAAAGTCAAGCAAAAAAAGAGATAATTTCAGACCGCCAGAGGGAGGAATGAGTCCTTAAATCTTCCTTTCAGATGCGAGCCTGAGCTCCCCGTATAAAGGCGGCGATATTCGCTGTGCTCACCCCCGGTGGCATCCCCCCGCCGCAGGAGAGGATGATCCGGCTGCTTTCCGCGAGGGAAGCTGCCAGCTCACGGGTGGCCTGTTCAACCACCTCAGGGGTCCCGGCTGCCAGCACATCACGCGGGGGCAGATTGCCGAGCAGGGCCACCTGGCTGCCGGTCAGCTCCTTGAGGGCGGTGAGGGTGATGTCGAAGCCCATGTTGAAAAGGTTGACGCCGATTTCCGGCAAGTAGGGAGCCGAGACCTTGCAGGCGGCATCGTTGTGGAGAAACTTGACCGAAACCGGCAGGTCATAGAGCTCTTTGAAATAGGGCAGTCCGAAGCTTCTGAATTCATTCTCGCCGATGAAACCGATGATGTCATCAAGGAGAAAAATGCCATCGATAGAGGGGAAGGTTTTCATCTGCAGCTGCAGCCAGGACTTTAAAAATGCGGTGATCTTTTTCATCAGGGCCTCAGCCTTTTCGGGCTCGAGCATCATGGCCATGAGGAACTCGGTGGAGCCCATCAGGTAGCTGGCGATGTTGAGCGGGCCGCGTGCGACAGCGAAGCGGATGCGGTGGCCGGCCGCCTCGATGGCGGGCTGAGCGAGCCTGAGGCGGTTGAGGATGAAGGGGAGTAGGCCGTCGGTGGCCGGATCGGGGATGGGCAGGTCGTCGATCTCTGCGGTCGAGCGGATCACCCGATGGGCGTGGGGAAACTCGTCGGCTGGAAAATAGGTGCGCGCCCCGAAGGCCGAGGGCTCGGTGCACATGCCGAATTCGGACCAGAATCCGGGCAGAAAAATCACCTCAGGAAAATCTTGCAGTGCCTTGAGATTGGCCTTGAGCCAGAGCTCATCGTTGGAGAAATAATCGAGGATGCGGATGCCGTACCATTTCGGCAGCCAGGGGCAATCGATGATAAATCCCACCGGCAGCGGCTCGACCCGCTCACCCCTGATGACCCGCTGCAATAGTTCCCATTGTTGATCCGTCATGGCTCAATCCCTTTCCATTCTCTTCAGTTTCCGCTGTATTCAAACCAGTGATAGTTCGCACTGCTGACGCTGCGCTGGCCGAGGGAGGTCGCGTGCAGGCCGAAGAAACAGCCGACGAATCCCCCGGCGATACGGGTGCTCAAAAAGGGCCCATCGACTCCGTCGATGAGCAGCTTCCACTTGTCTTTCTTTTCGGCGTAATAAAAGGCGTAGCTGCCGCCGGCGGCTGTGATCCTCAAGCCGAACTCACTGGTCAGCGCCGATTTTTTGAGCGGCAGCGATTTGAGCAGGAGCAGCGAGCGTTCCGGGGTTTTCGAACCGGTGGACTTCCAGAGCTGGAGGGCCGGTTTGTCCTTCTCCATGGAAAGACAGAGGAAGTAATAATGGCTCTCGTTCTGAAAGACAGTCAGCCCCGCCTTTTCATTTTCTCCTCGGGGTTCGAAGGTCAGGGCGGTCGAGGCGGTGCAGTGGGCGTGCTGCTGGCGGTGGCCGAGAAAAGCGGGATGGCCTGTTCCCGACAGGGTCTCAGGCTGGAGGCGCATCAGCAGGGTGCCGCCGCCCAGGGCATACCAGGGCTGCTGCGGGGTGCGCAGCAGCTGCCAGGTGGGGGCGAGAAAAGCAGCGTCGAACTCGTCGCGCAGGGGGAAATGGCCGCTCGCGGAGAAGGGAGACCAGGCCGGCGAAACGGGCAGGGGGGCGGGATAAGTCGGCTGGATCAGATCATGGTCCGGGTTGATAACCGGCCAGCCCTCGCTCCAGCGCACCGGCGCCAGGAAGGTCTCGCGGCCGGTGTTGTAGTAATTTTGCTCCACCGGGGGATAAGGGCGGCAGCCGAGAAAGACCGCCCACCAGTCGCCCGCCGGGGTCTCGACAAAATCGGCATGACCGGCGGAAGTGACCGGTTCGGGCCGGCCGGGATTGAGGTGGCGCTGGGTCAGGATCGGATTTTTCTGCCAGGGCAGATAGGGCCCGTCGACCTGCCGGCTGCGGAAGACCACCTCGCTGTGGTTTTCACTTGTCCCCCCCTCGGCGGCGATGAGATAATACCAGCCCTCCCTGTGGAAGAGGTGGGGCGCCTCGATCCAGACCGGTTTCCGGCTCAAGTCAACCCCGCCATTGACGAGGATCTTTTCCTCGCCGGTGACCCTGAGCCTGGCGCAGTCAAAGCCGCGCAAGCGGATAGTGCGATGGCCTTCATAGAGGGGTTTGCCCTGCGGCGCCACGCTGTTGTAGACAAGCCAGGCCTGCCCCCCTTCATCGAAAAAGAGAGAGGGATCGATGCCGTCCACCTCCGGCAGCCAGACCGGGTTGCTCCAGGGGCCCTCCGCCGCCGGAGCGGTGACGACGAAATTACCGCCGCGGTCGACCAGGGTGCAGACCACATAAAAGAGGCCGTCGTGATGGCGAATGGTCGGGGCGAAGAGACCGCGCGAAACCCCGTGCCCCTCCAGATCGAGCTGCTCCGGACGATCCAGGACATGGCCGATCTGCTGCCAGTTGATCAGGTCCCGGCTTTTGAAGATCGGGATGCCGGGAAAGTAGGCAAAAGAAGAAGTGACCAGATAGTAGAATTCACCAACCCGGCAGAGGCTCGGATCGGGATAAAAGCCGCCGAGGATCGGATTCTGAACACTGGTCAGGGTCCGGGTCGCAAAGCTCTCGGGCGGCCCCAGATAGGAGCCCCCGGGCTCGCCGGTCTCGACCACCAGCCGCTGCAGCACCACCCCGGGATCGACGGCCCAGAACCTGAGCACCTGCAGCCCCGGCCGGGAGATGGTGTGAGTCGTGGACTTGACCACAATGTTGTCGCTCACCCACTTGTCCCAGTTCATGCCCTCGTGCATGTCGACGATGCGGGGGGCCTCGTCGTTGAAGGAGATGGCGTAACGCAGCCCGCCGGCGTGGTGATAATCGAGGGTGGGGGAGAGCAGGGCCTTGACGGTCACAGTGCCGACGCTGAAGAGATGGAGCAGGTACTCGAGGCGCGGACTCTCGCCACCCGGCGCTGCGGCTGGGGCGGTGACGGGAAAGGGGGTCATTCCGGAGAGGGTGCGGCCCAGCTCGGGGATGTTTTTCCAGTAGAGTGCCGGGCTGTTCACGGCGCGGGTGTAGTGCTCCGCTTCGATGGCGACACATCCGTTGGACTCGAGGAAACGTCCGGCGAGGAGGGTTTCCGGTTCGTCAGGCTTGAAGAGCGGGAGGGTGACCACGACGCGGCGGGCGCCGGGACCGCTGACGGTGATGGGCACCCGGTGGCGCCCGTTTGGAACCTGCCCCCAATCCACCGTCACGGTGATGCGTTTTTCATCCTCCACAGCCGAGCTGGCGTCGCTGATGCGCAGCCAATTCCGGCCCGGCTGGATGGAGTAGGTGAAGGGAGACCGGCCCCGGTTGAAGATCTCAAGGTGAGTCGATTTCCTGATATAGGGATCGAGTTCGGGAAGTACTGCCTCCGCCTGTGAATCCGGCCACCACTGGGCGGAACCTTCGATGGCCACCCCCATCTCGGCGCCGGCCGGCACACTCCTCCGTTTCACCTCGGGCATGGCGTTAGAGTCCGGCTGCTGCCAGTAGGTGTAGCCGATGTGGGTTTGGTCCATCATGTGGCTCCACTTGCCCCCGGCCAGCTCGTGGTTGTAATAGGCGCTGATCTCGGCATCGCGGGCGAAGAGCTTTTCGGCCCTTTCCGCCATCGCATTGGTCGCGGCGCGGCCCTGGCTGGCGTAGACCCGGTTCAAGGCGACGGTGTAATAGAGCTCGTAGAGATTGGCGCAGGCGGTGACGGGGTGGAGGACAAGCTGATAAAAGGCGTCGCGCTGAGCAGGGGGGAGGAGTTCGTTGAGGCGCCGGGCCCTCTCCGCGAGCTGATTATAATCGGAGAGCACCCTTTCCCACTCGCCGTAATTGTTGAGGCTGAAGGTGGCCGGTTCGAGGAGTTCGGGCTTGCGCCGGCTGTTGAAGCGGGTGTAGCCCTCGAGCAGGGCGGCGATTTCAGCGGCGTGTTCTGGGCCGAACTGGTGCGCGGCCCACTGCCGGGTGTATTCCGGAATGCGCTCGGCCGGCCAGGCCTCCGGATTCCAGGCGTAATCGAGGAAGAACTCGGTCGGCAGCTCCATCGGTTTGATATCCCCGACGTTGACGATCCAGATACGCCGCGCCCCCGCTGCGTAGGCGAGATGCATCTGTTCCCAGATGCGCGCTACCTGATTGGTGTTGAGCCATTTGTAGTTGCGCGGGCCGCCGACATAGTCGAAGTGGTAATAAATTCCATAGCCGCCGCTGCGCGGGGCCTCGCCCGGCCGCGGCAGCTTGCGGATGTTGCCCCAGTTATCGTCGCAGAGCAGGAGGGTGACGTCGGCGGGCACGCGCATACCCTTGTCGTAATACTCCTGCACCTCCTTGTAGAGGGCCCAGACCTGGGGGGTCTTTTCAGGCGGCTTGCCGGTCACCTCAGCGATGATCCGGCGCTGGTCCCTGACGATGCGTTCAAGCAGGGAGATGTTGGCCTCCTGGCTCATGGGCTCGTCGCCATCGCCGCGCATGCCGATAGTGACGACACTCTCATAGGAGCCCATGCGTTCGATCCCCTGCCGCCAGAACTGCTTGAGGGTTGATTCATTGGCTTCATAGTTCCATTTGCCCTGGCCGAATCGGGCCCATTCCTCATGGGCGCGCATCATCGGTTCATGGTGGGAGGTGGCGATGACGATGCCGTATTCGTCAGCCAGCCTGGGGTTAAGGGTGTCCTCGACGTAGAACATCCGGCCCCACATCGCCGGCCAGAGGTAATTGCCCTTCATGCGCAGAATCAGTTCGAAGACGTGCTCATACATGCGGGCATTGAAGCCGCCGTATTTGGCAAAGGCCCAGCCGGAGAGGGCGGGGGCTTCGTCATTGATGAAAATGCCGCGGTACTTTACCCTGGGTTCGCCCAGGGTGTGGCGGCCGGGAGTGATGTAGCGCCTCTCCCGCTGCGGTGGCGGGACGTCGCTCCAGAAATGCCAGGCCGAGACCCCGATCTGGCTGGAGAGATCGAACAGACCGTAGATGGTGCCGCGCTTGTCGCTGCCGGCAATGACCAGGGCGCGCGGTACCCCGGGGAGGGGATTGTCAATGATCTCGGTGACAAAACATTCCCATCGGCCGGCCAGGCCCGCTGTGTCCAGCCTACCTTCAGCCGCCAGGCGGTCGATGAGGGGGCTGACGCCGAGGGTGCCGAAAAGGATGACATCCCCTGCCGTCGGAGGCGTATCAAGCAGAAGGGCCGGGGCGCTCCCGGTCACCCGGGCCAGATCGTTCTGCAGATGGCCGGCCACCCGCAGCACACCGGGGTACTCCCGGCTGCTCGCCACCAGGTATGCGCTGCGGCCGGGTTCGGCGAGG
>JAKPUX010000203.1 GCA_029554865.1 bacterium
CAGGATTTCGCTCTTTGGCAAAAACTCGAGGCCAAACGCGCCCTTTTCAGCTTTGACCTGGATTTGACCGCGCGCTGCAACCTCAACTGCCGCCACTGCTATATCAATCTGCCCGCGGGAGATGAGGCGGCCCGGGCAAAAGAACTCTCCCTCGAGGAGATCGGCCATATCGCCGACCAGGCCATTGAACTGGGGGCGTTCTGGTGCCTGCTCACTGGCGGGGAACCCCTGCTGCGGCCGGATTTCGCCGAGATCTATATGATGCTCAAGCGCAAGGGGCTGCTGATCTCGCTCTTCACCAATGCCACCCTGATCCGGCCGGAGCACATCGCGCTTTTTTCAAAATACCCCCCGCGCGACATCGAGGTGACCATTTACGGCGCTTCGGCCGTAACCTACGAACGCGTCACCAGGCGGCCGGGATCTTTCGCGCAGTTTGTCGCCGGGCTCGATGCCCTCTTCGCCGCCGGCATCAAGGTGCGGTTAAAGGCCATGGCCCTGCATTCCAATCTGGAGGATATGGAGGCGATCGCAGAATTCGGCCGGACTCGAACCAAGGATTTCTACCGCTTCGATCCCCAGCTGCACCTGCGCTATGACCGCAATCCAGTGCGCAATGAGGAGATCAGGGCGGAGCGGCTGAGCCCGCAGGAAGTGGTGGCCCTGGAACGAGCGGATACCGCCCGATTCGGCGCGCTGCAAAAAGGCTGCGATGATCTGATCATTCCGGACCTGACTCATACCGGCTGCGACCATCTCTTTCACTGCGGCGCAGGCAAATCGAGCTGCAGCATCGGTTTCGACGGAACGTTCCGGCTTTGTCCCTCGCTCTGTGCGCCGGAGAGTGTTGCCGATTTGCGAACCATACCGCTCCGTCAGGCCTGGGAGGAGCTGGTGCCGCGCGTGCGGGACATGCGCTCGCAGGATCCGCAGTTCCTGGCCAGCTGCCGCAAGTGCGCCATCGTCAACCTCTGCCTCTGGTGCCCGGCCCACGCCTGGCTCGAGACCGGCCGTCTGGACGGGGAGACCCCCTTTTTCTGCCAGGTCGCCCATGCCCGCGCGGCAGCGATACTAGAAAAAACTGGCGAATAA
>JAKPUX010000253.1 GCA_029554865.1 bacterium
CCGATATGGCACTGAAGAAGCAGCAGAAGGAGCCTTCCGGCCGGATGCCGGGCTCCTCCAATTCCTCCTCCTCACAAACCCCGCAGCGGCCGCAAATGTTCCCGGGCCGGGTCTGGCTTTTTTTCCTGATCATCCTGGCGATGAATTACCTCCTCGGCCGTGTCTTCGCCCCCGATGCCGAAGCGCCGGTCAAGGTCCCCTATACCCTCTTCAAGCAGGAGGTGGCGGCCGACAACGTCCAGGCGGTCTTCAACAAGGGCGAGACCATCACCGGAAAATTCAAAAGGCCGGTGACCTGGCCCGAGGCGGATTCGACGGAGGCTGCCGCCCTAAAAGTGGAACCCAGGAAGGTGACCGCCTTCTCGACCACCCTGCCGGCCTTCATCGATCCCGGCCTGGAGGCCTATCTGATCAGCCACAAAGTCGAAATCACCGCAGAGCCCATTCAGGAAAAACGCAACCCCATGCTCACCTTCCTGCTCAGCTTTGGCCCCGGCTTGCTGCTGATCTTTTTCTACATCTGGTTCATGCGCAGGGCCCTGCAGTCGGGGGGAGCAGCCGGCGGGGGATTGATGGGAATCGGCAAGAGCAAGGCGCGCCGTTATGACACGGCGACAGATCAGAAGGTGACCTTTGAGGATGTCGCCGGCATTGATGAGGCTGAAAATGAACTGGTTGAGATCGTCGATTTCCTCAAGGATCCGGAAAAATATACCTCTCTGGGGGGCTCCGCGCCCAAGGGGGTGCTGCTGGTGGGGGCGCCGGGCACGGGCAAGACCCTGCTGGCCAAGGCGGTCGCCGGCGAGGCCGGCGTGCCCTTCTTCTCGATGAGCGCCGCCGAATTCGTCGAGATGATCGTCGGCGTCGGCGCCGCACGCGTGCGCGATCTCTTCAAACAGGCCCGCGACAGCGCCCCGGCCATCATCTTCATCGACGAACTCGATGCCATCGGCCGCGCCCGCGGCCAGGTCGCCATCGGCGGCTCCAGCGAACAGGAACAGACTCTCAATCAGATCCTCACTGAGATGGACGGCTTTTCCAGCAAGCAGGGCATCATCGTTCTGGCCGCCACCAATCAGCCCGACGTGCTCGACAAGGCGATACTGCGCCCCGGCCGCTTCGACCGCCGCGTGGTGGTGAATCTGCCGGACAAGGTCGGCCGCGAGGCCATCCTGAAGGTTCATACCCGCGAGGTGCCCCTGGCCGAGGATGCCAACCTCCACGAGCTCGCCGCCTCAACCCCCGGTTTTTCAGGGGCCGACCTCAGGAATCTCGTCAACGAAGCGGCTCTGCTCGCCGCCAAACGCAGCCAGAAGGCGGTCCGCAGCAAGGACCTGATGGATGCCCTTGAAAAGATCGTCCTCGGACCGGAGCGCCCGATCCTCCTCAGCAGCGCCGACAAGGAGCGCATCGCCTATCACGAAGGCGGCCACGCCATCCTCGGCCTGGTGGTCCCCGGCGCCGATCCGGTCAACCGGGTGACCATCGTGCCGCGCGGCCAGGCCCTCGGGGTGACCTATCAGCGGCCCGACAGCGACCGCTACAACTATCCCGAAGCCTATCTGCGCGCCCGCATCACCGGCATCCTCGGCGGCCGCGCGGCCGAGGAGATCGTCTACGGCACCCGCACCACCGGCGCCGAGAGCGACATCGAACAGGCCACCAGCATCGCCCGCGGCATGGTCACCCGCTGGGGCATGAGCGATGCCCTCGGCATGGTGCAGCTCGCTCCGCGCATCAATCCCTATCTCGGCACCCAGGAGAGCTATGGCGGCGGCAAGCCCTTCAGCGAAGAGACCGCGCGCCTGATCGACGCCGAGGTGCAAAAGATCATCAGCGACTGCCATGAAGAGGCCAAAAGGCTGCTCAGGGAGCACCGCGCAGAACTCGACGCCCTCGCCGCCGCCCTGGTCGCCAGGGAGACCCTCGACGAGCAGGAGATCCTCGCCGCCACCGGGCTGCCGCCGGCGCCGCCCCTCGAAACCGGCAAGTTGCCCTGAAACCGGCCGGAGATCAACACATCAACGCCTGGTACGGCCAGGCATAAGTCAGGATCTGCAGCAGCGGCCGCCGCGCAGGCGTCTCCCCGCCGCTGCTGAATCCCGGGAGCTGAACATGAAATATGTAAACCGGATCCTTCTTTTCCTCTCCCTTTTCGTCCTTTATATCATTGCCAAGGAATTTCTGCAGATCTATACCATGCTGCATGCGGTTCATCCCGCCCTGGCGATCGGATTTTCACTGCTGGCACTTGCGGCTTTTATCTATTTCGTCGGCATCCCCCTCTTCAGGATCATCAGCATGCCCGTCAGCTATGGACCGGTTTACGATCCCGGCCAGGAGGAGCGGCTGATCGCCAAACGAATCAAGCGTTTTAAAAAGAACAAGTATCTCATCCGCAGTGGATTCGATGTGGCCTCCCTGCAGAACGATCGCGCCAGCTATGACCGGGTCATCGCGGAGATGGACAAGGCGGCTGAACAGCAGCGGCGCAAGGATATCCCGCAGCTCTTTTACGCCACGGCCATCGTCCAGAACGGCTTTCTCGACGCCCTGCTTATCCTCTCGGCCGCCATCAACCACATCAAGGAACTCTTCATCCTCTACAACGGCCGGGTCTCCAACCGCGATCTCATTGTCATCCTCAAAAAGATCTACTTTGCCATGGCCATCGGCGGCTCGGAGGCGGCCGAATACGCCACCGAGGAGATCTTTTCCCGCTTCGCCACTGACGGCATGAAATCGATCCCCTTCGTCAGCAAGGTCTCCTCCTCGCTGGTCGACGGCTATATCAACGCCGTCATGCTCACCCGCATCTCCTACATCACCGAGAATTACTGCCGCAAAACCGTGATCGCCTCCGACAAGGAACTGCTGCCGAGCTCGGAATTCATCTTCGATTCGGCGCGCACCATCACCGAGGACATCCGCTCCAAAATCTACGAAGCCTTTAAAAAGCGCACCAAGGGGCGCATCGCCAAGGCCCTGGAGCCGGTCACCGGCTTTTTTCAGAAAACCTTCGATTTTGTCACCCCCCAGGAGATCGATCCCGAAAACCGCTATGACCTGGAGATGCCCGGAGGCGGCACGGAACCGCCGGTCAGTTATGGCTTCTGGAAGCTGTTCGAGAGCCTGAGGAAGAGCTGAGCAGGATACAGCCACTGTGCTCCTGATTCCCGCCATTGCCCGAATGACCGGAAAAAGATGACACCCGTATAACCGTCATTGAGAGGGTTCCAGGCGAGGCAGTGCTGCGCTCACTTGAGCAGCAGCATGCGCATCATCCGACTCCTGCCGCGTCCGCTCTCCATGCGGCAGAAATAGATTCCGCCGGCCAGCCCTGCGGCGTCAAAACGGAAGAGCTTGGGGCCAGCGGACTGGAATCCGTCGGCCAGGGTGCAAACCCTTCGGCCTTGAAGGTCATGGACTGTCAGCCGGATCTGGTCCGCTTCATAAAGGTAAAAAGAGATGCTGGTTGAGGCGTTGAAGGGGTTGGGATAGTTCTGGTCGAGCCGAAAGTCCGATTCAGGCCTTTGCATTCTGCTCCCGACTGCAGTAAGTCGATTGACGGACATCCAGGCGATCATCTTGTCCAGGGCAGCCGGGGCGTCCCGGGTGAAATTTGTGCCCAGCCAGGAGTTGGGCGTGGCATCGAGAAAGGCGTGCGGCTTGCCGGCGTATTCCCAGTATTCGATCGGCTGGCCGGCCTTCATCGTCGAATCGACATAGGCCTTGACCGTGGCCGGCGGCGTGGTCGTGTCTTTGGAGCCGACGAGACATAGCTGCGGCGGCAGCGGACGTGCACTGGCCTTGGGGATGATATAAGCGGGCGAGACCGCCTTGTACATTTCGGGGTTTGCCAGAATGCTGTAGGAGACGCCGAAGATCCGCCGCGCTGTTTTTCCGGCCAGCGCCCAGAAGATGTTGCTGGATGTTTCCAAACCGCTCCTGCAGGCGGCGTAGATGTCAAAGGCGCCATAACTGAGGATCGCCCCCTGCACCGCAAGGGCATGGCTGGCGGCCAGATCCTCGGCGGTTTTGCCGGGCGGCAGCCAGGTCGGACAAAATCCCAGGGTGGTCCCCCTAAAGCCATCCGATTCGAGGTGGTCGCTAGCGAGCAGGACCATGGCCGCCATATGCCCGCCCGAGCTGTCCCCGGTGACAATGAGCCTGGTCGCATCCCCCTGATAGGCGCTGATGTGCTCCTTGATCCAGGCGATGGCCCCCAGTGCGTCCTCGATGATCTGATTCATGGTGACAGTGTTGCCGAGATCGCCGAGCAGTCGAAAATTGACGTTGCAGACCACTATGTCTGCGTGGCGCACCATATAGACCGCCATGCTGTCCATGATGGCGTTGGTATTGATCAGCCAGCCGCCGCCGTGGTAGATGACCAGCACGGGGTAGGAGGACCTGCCGGTGGATGGCGTGTAAATGTCCATGGTCAGGCTTTTATTGAGCACCTTGACCCATTCCAAGTTCTTGACGACGGTATAATCGTGTGGCGTGCCTTCGGTTGCAGCCGGCAGGGCAGGGGAGAAGGCGCCCGCCAGAAACAACGCGGTAAGGAGCAAACGAGGGAGAGGTTTCATCGGGATCTCCTGGAATCGTTAGGTGAACCGGCCTTTGGAAGGTGGAGTGAGGCTTTGCAGAAGCTCTGTCCTGA
>JAKPUX010000282.1 GCA_029554865.1 bacterium
CGAGGAGCTCCGGGCGGGCGAGCAGGCGCACGGCGATGTGTTCGGTGATGAGGTTGACCGTATAGGGCAGATGGGCCTTGCGCAGTTCGGCGATGTTGGCGGGCCGGGAGATCAGATAACCGAGCCGCAGTCCGGCCATACAAAAGGCCTTGGAAAAGGTGCGCGAGAGAATCAACCCGGGGTAGCTCTCGAGCAGGGAGAGGCCGCTCCAGCCGTTGAATTCCGCATAGGCCTCATCGAGAAAGACCAGTCCGGGCGCGGCCTGGCAGATCGCCTCGATCTCCGGCCTGCTCAGGGCCCGTCCGGTCGGATTGTCCGGCGAACAGAGCAGGATCAGCTTCGGGGCCCTGGTGCGGATCGCCGCCAGGGCCTGCTCGAGGGGAAAGGGACGTCCGGGCGGGCAGAGGATGGCGGTTTTATCCGCTCCGTTGATGGTGGCAAAGAGATCGAAGAGGCCGAAGGTCGGAGGGAAAAAAAGCAGCCCGTCGCCCGGCTCGATAACGGCGGTGAGCAGGGTTTGCAGCAGCTGATTGGAGCCGTTGCCGGGCAGGATCTGCTCCGGCTGCAGCCGATAGCGGGCAGCCAGGGCATTTTTCAATGCGCCTGATTCGCTGGCCGGATAGCGGTTCCAGGAGAGGGCGGCCGCCTCCGCGATCACCTCCCGCTTGAACTCCTCCGGCAGATCGAAAGGGCTCTCATTCTGGTTGAGTTTGGCGCGCACATGCTCCTGGGGAGGCGGCTCATAGCCGGCCAGGGCCGCTACCGACTTTTTGAAGTATCTAGCCATTTTTCTGCACCCTTTTGGTTACGGCCTGGGCATGGGCATCGAGCCCCTCCGCCAGGGCGAAGCGGGCGATCTTGTCCGCATGCCTGACCAGGGCCTCACAGCTCCAGGCGATGACGCTGCTGAACTTGAAAAAATCCTCGGTGCGCAGGGGCGAGAAATAACGCCCGGTGCCGTTGGTCGGAAGGATGTGGTTCGGCCCGGCCCAATAATCGCCCACCGTCTCCGGAGAGTAAGGTCCCA
>JAKPUX010000291.1 GCA_029554865.1 bacterium
CGGCCAGGCGCAGGATAAATGGGAATCCCTGGGCGAACCGGGATGCCGTTGCCTGCAGCTCCAGCCCAGGCCCCTGCCAGGTGCCGCCGGCAAGGAGACCGGCCGTATACTCCTGCGCTGTACCAGCAGAAGAGATCAAGATAATTGCTGCCAGGATTAATTTTATTCGTCCCATCATCCCGTACTCCGTAATATGAGCTGTTAAATTACAACCTTAAGATAGATCATCTGCCGTGAATCTGCAATCCGGTTCGTCACAAAATTGAGGATTGAATGCGGATCCGGCGGCGAAACAGCGCGGGAGCTGCAGTCGTGGGTGGTTGCGCGGCGCAGGTGTCGCAGGGGAGCCAGATTTCGGGGCATACCCTGTGGCGCTTTTAAAATCTTGATTCTTTGCCGGGTATGTCGTACATTAATTATTACTTTAAAAATGCAAACTGCAAGCAGAAGGCCCTATGAATCTGGACATAAAGAGCACGCTCAAGGACCACGTGGAACGCATCGCCGCCCTGCGGAGGTCCCTTTGACATCGAAACCAAGGAAAACGAAAAGGCCATACTCGAGGCCAGAATAACCCAGCCCGGCTTCTGGGATGATAACGAAACCGCCCAGCAGGTGATGCGCGACATCGCCGAGCGGCGCAACTGGATCGATGCCTGGCAGAAACTGGCGCAAAGAGCGGCCGACCTGCGCGATCTTTATGAGCTCGCCGAGAGTGAATCCGATGCGGGCGTGCTCAAGGATCTCGAGACCGACTGCATAGAGCTGGAAAAGAGCGTTGCCGACCTCGAGTTCCGCAAGATGCTGGGCGGACCCGGCGACGACAAGAGCGCCATCCTCACCATCCACCCCGGGGCCGGCGGCACTGAATCCCAGGACTGGGCCCAGATGCTGATGCGCATGTATCTGCGCTGGATCGAGCGCGAGGGCTACGAATCGGATATCCTCGACCTCCAGGACGGCGATGAAGCCGGCATCAAGAGCGTCTCCATTGAGGTCAAGGGGTCCTACGCCTACGGCCACCTCAAGGCCGAGGCCGGAGTCCACCGCCTGGTGCGCATCTCCCCCTTTGACGCCAACAAGCGCCGCCACACCTCCTTCGCCTCGGTCTTTGTCTATCCCGAGGTCGACAGCTCAATAGAAGTGGAGGTGGATGAGAAGGATCTGCGCATCGACACCTACCGCTCGAGCGGGGCTGGAGGACAGCACGTCAACAAAACCAGCTCGGCCATCCGCATCACCCACATCCCGACGGGCATCGTGGTCTCCTGCCAGAACGAGCGCTCCCAGCACCGCAACAAGGATTCGGCGATGAAGATCCTCATGTCCCGGCTCTACCAGCTCAAGCTCGAGGAGCAGCAGGCCAAACTGGCCAAGCTCGAGAGCACCAAGCGCGATATCGCCTGGGGCAGCCAGATCCGCTCCTATGTTTTTCATCCCTACAATATGGTCAAGGACCATCGCACCGACCATGAGACCAGCAACATCCAGGCGGTTATGGATGGCGACCTCAACGAGTTCATCCGCGCCTATTTGATGGAATTCGGCCTGGCGGGGGGCAAATAGGATGTCTTCGAGAATAGCACTCCTTACCGGCGATCATGAGACGGTTATGAACGGGCCCTTCGCGGAGGAGATCTAATGCGGCCGACATGGGCGGAGATCGATCTCGGGGCGATAGCTTTCAATCTGCAGGGCATCAGCAGGCAGGTGGCCCCGGCGGGCATCATGGCGGTGGTCAAGGCGGATGCCTATGGTCATGGCGCCCTGCAGGTCAGCCGCGTCGCCCTCCAGGAGGGGGCGAGCCACCTGGCCGTCGCCGTCATCGATGAAGCGATCGCCCTGCGCAAGGCCGGCATCCAGGCCCCCCTGCTGGTCTTCGGGGGATTCAGCCATGAGGATGCCCGGCTCTTCATCGACTGGGAGCTCGATGCGACCATTTTCGACCGGCAGGGGCTGGCCCTGCTCAGCCAGGCCGCCCGCAAGCGCAACCGGCCGGTGCGCGTCCACGTCAAGGTCGATACCGGCATGGGTCGGCTCGGAGTGGACTGGCGCGAAGCCGCTTCCTTTGTCGCAGAGGTGCAGGGCGCCGAGGGGGTGGAACTCACCGGCCTCTACACCCATTTCGCCACCTCCGATGCCCTTGACAAAAGCTATGCCAACCTCCAGCTCCTGCGTTATAAAAGCCTGATCGACGAGCTCGAGGGCAAGGGGGTACGCATTCCTCTCAAGCATACAGCCAACAGCGGCGCGATTCTGGACATGCCGGGGAGCTGGTTCGATCTGGTGCGGCCCGGGATCATGATGTACGGCCACTATCCCTCAGCAGAAACCACCAAGAGCGTCGGGATTCATCCGGCGATGAGTTTCAAGACCACTGTCATCCAGGCCAAACGGGTCGAGCGCGGGCAAAGCGTCAGCTACGGCCGCACCTTCATCGCCGACCGGCCGATGACCATCGCCACCCTGCCGGTCGGCTACGCCGACGGCTACAACCGTCTGCTCAGCAACCGCGGTGAGGTGCTGATCCGGGGCCGGCGCTTTCCGGTGGCCGGGCGGGTCTGCATGGATCTGATCATGGCCGCCGCAGGCGCCGAGGAGCAGATCAGGGCGGGCGATGAGGTCGTCCTTTTCGGCCGCCAGGGTGATGAAGAGATCAGCGTCGCCTCGATTTGCACACTGCTCGGCACCATCCCCTATGAGGTGACCTGCTGGGTCTCCAAACGCGTCCCGCGGGTCTACATGCACGGCTGATGTCATCGCTGCCGCAGAATCCACCAGGACTGACCGGCTTTGCGGATTCGCGCTCCTCTCCGTGACGCTGTATGAGATATTTTCAGGTTAAATTTCTGCACAATCAATGAGGTGCTATGCAAGACAACCATCAGGAAGAACTGAATGATTTGATGAAGGTACGCCGGGCCAAGCTCGCCCGGCTGCAGGAGATGCAGGTCCAGCCCTTCGCCTACTCTTTTGTTCGCGACCACTCCGCCCGCGAGGTCCTCGACCGCTTCGAGGAACTCGAGGAGAAAAGCGTCGCTGTCGCCGGGCGGATCATGGCTTTGCGCAGCATGGGCAAGGCTGCCTTTGCCCACATCGCTGACAGCTCGGGGCGCATCCAGATCTACCTCCGCCGCGACCAGGTCGGTGACCAGGCCTACGAGGTCTTTGATCTGACCGATATCGGTGACATCGTCGGTGTCACCGGCACGGTCCACAAGACCCGCACCGGCGAGATCACCATCTTCGCCCAAAAGTTCGAGCTGCTCACCAAGAGTCTGCGCCCGATGCCGGTGGTCAAGGAGCGCGTCGAGGAGGGGCAGACGGTGACCTATGATGCCTTCGCCGACACCGAGCTGCGCTACCGCCAGCGCTACCTCGACCTCATGGTCAACCGCGAGGTGCGCCAGGCTTTTGTCACCCGCTCGCGCATTATCACCGCCGTGCGCCGCTATCTCGACGGCAGGGGCTATCTCGAGGTGGAAACCCCGGTGCTGCAGCCCCTTTACGGCGGCGCGGCGGCGCGGCCCTTCGTGACCCATCACAACGCCCTCGACATGACCCTCTATCTGCGCATCGCCGATGAGCTCTATCTCAAGCGCCTCATCGTCGGCGGCTTCGACGGGGTCTATGAGATCAGCAAGGATTTCCGCAACGAGGGCATCGACCGCTCCCACAACCCCGAGTTCACCATGATGGAGCTCTACGTCGCCTATGAGGATTACACCTTCATGTTGAACCTGGTCGAAGAGATGGTCGGAGCCATCGCCCGGGAAGTCTGCGGGGATGCCAAAATTTCCTACCAGGGCCAGGAGCTCGATTTCACCGCCCCCTGGCCGCGCGTGCGCATGTTCGAAGCCCTGCAGCGCTATACAGGGATGGATCTTTACGGCAAGAGCCGCGACGAGCTCTACGCCGCCGCCAGGGAGCTGCATTGCGAGGTCGAGCCCTTTATGGAGAGCGGCAAAATTCTCGATGAAATCGTCAAGGAGAAGGTCGAGCCCCATCTCATCCAGCCCACCTTCCTCTGCGACTATCCGGTCGAGCTTTCACCCCTGGCCAAACGCCACCGCGATGATCCCCGGCTGGTGGAGCGCTTCGAGGCCTTTGTCGCGGGGCGGGAGATCTGCAACGCCTTTTCCGAGCTCAACGATCCCATCGACCAGCGCAGCCGTTTCGAGCAGCAGATGAAGGCCAGGGCGGCCGGCGACGAGGAGGCCCAGCTGCTCGATGAGGATTTCCTGCGCGCCCTCGAGCACGGTATGCCCCCGACGGCGGGACTCGGACTCGGCATCGACCGCCTGGTCATGCTGCTGACCGACTCCGCCTCGATCCGGGATGTCATCCTCTTCCCGACCATGCGGCCGGAGCTTTAGCCTATGAACTACGAACTCTTCATCGCCCTGCGCTACCTCAAATCCAAGCGCAAGACCGGCTTCATCTCCCTGATCACCTACATCTCCATCGCCGGGGTGATGATCGGCGTGGCGGCCCTGATCATCGTCCTCTCGGTGATGAACGGCTTTGAGAAGGAGGTGCGCTCGCGCTTCATCGGCGTCGACGCCCACCTCCATGTCCGCACCTTTCACGACCGCGGTATGGAAAACTGGCCGGGGATTGAGAAACAGATCAGCGGTCACCCCGAGATCCAGGCCACTTCGCCCTACATCTTTAACAAGGGGCTGGTCAAATCGCGCGAACAGACCACCGGCATCCTGGTACGCGGTATCGATCCGGAGAGCGCGGTCAAGGTGACCGAGATCGGCAAGAACATGGTCTATGGTGTTCTCAATGTCGGGCCGGTCGAAAGCGAGGGAGAAACCACCCTCCCCGGCGTCATCCTCGGCTTTAATCTCGCCGATAAGCTGGTGGTCACCCTCGGCGACAAGATCACCATCGCCAGCTTCGCCAACGTCGCCCAGTTCGGCCAGATGCCGCAGATGATGCAGTTCCGCGTCACCGGCTATTTCCAGACCGGTCTGTTCGAGATCGATGACAACTTTGCCTATATCTCGATCGAGTCGGCGCAAAGGCTCTTCCACATGGGCGACAAGGTCAACGGCCTCGAGATTCGCCTCGACGATTATGAAAAGGCCGAGATCGTCGCCAAGCGCATCACCGACCAGCTCGGCTATCCCTATCGGGTGGTCACATGGCAGGATATGAACCCCAATCTCTTCGCCTGGATGAAGATCGAAAAATGGGCGGCCTTCGTCATCCTCAGCCTGATCATCATGGTCGCCGCTTTCAATATCATCAGCACCCTGATTATGATGACCATGGAGAAGACCAAGGAGATCGGCATCCTCAAATCGATGGGAGCGACCACCGGCAGCATCCGCCGCATCTTCACCTTCGAAGGGCTCTTTGTCGGCGTGGTCGGCACCATCCTCGGCAACCTCGTCGGCTACGGCCTCTGCTGGGCGCAGCAAAGCTACAAGCTATTCGCCCTCCCCTCCGATGTCTATATCATCAGCTGGCTGCCAGTGCTCATGAAATGGGGCGATTTTTTCGCGATCAGCATCGCAGCCGTGCTGATCACCTTTCTCGCTTCGGTCTACCCCGCGGCTCATGCGGCCAAACTGGATCCTGTGGAAGCCCTGCGCTATGAATAAAATAATCCTGCAAACCCAGAATCTTCACAAGGTCTACTCCACCGGCCGCTCGGACAGCCTGGAGGTCCTCAAGGGCATCGATCTGGCGATCGCCGGCGGCGAGATCATCACCATCATCGGTCCCTCCGGCGTGGGCAAGTCCACCCTCCTCCATCTGATCGGCGGTCTGGACCGGCCGAGCCAGGGACGGGTGCTGATCGACGGCGAGGATATTTCGGATTATGATGACACCCGGCTGGCCGGATTTCGCAACCGCACTATCGGCTTTGTCTTTCAGTTCCATCACCTGCTGCCCGAGTTCACCGCTCTCGAGAATGTGATGATGCCGGGGCTGATCGCCGGCCATGACAAGCCGGTCCTGCAGGAGCGGGCCCTGGCGCTGCTCGACCGTGTCGGTCTGGGCGGACGCATCAAACACCGCCCCAAGGAACTCTCCGGCGGCGAACAGCAGCGGGTGGCGGTGGCGCGCGCCCTGATCAATTCGCCCCGGCTCCTCCTGGCCGATGAACCCTCCGGCAATCTCGACACCGAATCGGCCAATTCGCTGCATGACATGCTCTGGGAGGTGAGCCGGCAGCTCCACCAGACCCTGGTCGTGGTGACCCATAACCGCGATCTGGCCGATCGCTCCGACCGCATCATCGAACTCTATAATGGCCGTATAAAAAACATCACCAGCAACCAGAGCAATAAAACCATTTGATATTTAAGGTCAAGTTGATTATTTTTAGAAAGAATGGCACAGGGTTTGTATATTCAACCGATGAAGATCAAAGCCCGGCCTACTACTTTTCATAAGTTGTTGTTTTCCTAATCGTTCAATTGTTTGTCAGATGGTCCGACCGGGCCCGGCTTGTCATCAATCGCGGACAGATGTCTCAATCGAGGCCGATCGCGATAAAAATGGAATCGATAGCACGGTCTCCTGTGTTGCAGGAGTAAAGGGAGAAAGAACAAGCAATTGATACGTCAGAGAGGCTGGAGTCACCCCCATGAAAAATAACTTTTCAAGTCGCGTACAGATGGTCATCCAGTTTGCACGAGATGAAGCACTCCGACTTGGACATGACTATATCGGCACGGAGCACCTGCTGCTTGGGCTGATCCGTGAAGGCGAGGGCGTCGCCGTCGAAATCCTGCATGCCCTCGGCTGCGACCTCGAAGAGATCCGCGCCGCCCTCGAAGAGGCCGGACGGATCGCCGGCGACACCATGACCGTCGGCAACATCCCCTTCACCAAGCGCGCCGAAAAAATCCTCAAGAACGCCTATATGGAGGCGGACCATAACAAATCCGACATCATCGGCACCGAACACCTCCTCCTCGCCCTGGTCAAGGAGAAAGAGGGACTGGCCGCGCAGATCCTCAAAAGCTTCGGCGTGACCTATGAAGCGGTGACCGAGGAGCTCGAGCGCATCCTCCAGGGATCGGCCAATGCCGCAGCCCAGAGCGAGTCCCAGCAGCAGAAATCCCAGACTCCGGCCCTCGACCACTTCGGCCGCGACCTGACCGAACTGGCACGCCGCGGCGAGCTCGATCCGATCATCGGCCGTGAAAAAGAGATCCAGCGCGTCGCCCAGATCCTCAGCCGCCGCAAGAAGAACAATCCCGTCCTCATCGGCGAACCCGGCGTCGGCAAAACCGCCATTGCCGAGGGGCTGGCGCTGCGCATCATCGAAAAAAAGGTGCCGCGCATCCTTCATAACAAGCGCGTCATCACCCTCGATCTCGGGGCGATCGTCGCCGGCACCAAGTACCGCGGCCAGTTCGAAGAACGCATGAAGGCGATCCTGAACGAGCTGGTCAAGACCCGCGACGTCATCCTCTTCATCGATGAGCTCCATACCATCGTCGGCGCGGGCGGGGCTTCCGGCTCCCTCGACGCCTCCAATATGTTCAAGCCGGCCCTATCGCGCGGCGAACTGCAGTGCATCGGCGCCACCACCCTCGACGAGTTCCGCCAGTACATCGAGAAAGACGGCGCCCTCGAACGCCGCTTCCAGAAAGTGATCGTCGATCCCCCCAGCCTCGATGAGACTTTCGCCATCGTCAAGGGGCTGCAGAGCCGCTATGAGGCGCATCACCGCGTCCGCTATACCGAAGAGGCGATTCGCGATATCGTCAAGCTCTCGGATCGTTACATCACCGACCGCTTTCAGCCCGACAAGGCCATCGATGTCCTCGATGAGACCGGCGCCCGCGTCCACCTTGCCAATATCGTCGTCCCGCGCGACATCAGCGATCTGGAAGAGCAGGTCAAACGCGTCCGCGCCGAAAAGGACCAGGTGGTGCGCTCCCAGAATTTCGAAAAGGCGGCCGTCCTGCGCGACCGCGAGAAACAGCTCCTGCGCGATCTCGAGGCGAGCAAGAAACGCTGGAACGACGAACAGGACTCCGCCTACGCTAAAGTGAGTGAAGAGGATGTCTCCGAAGTGGTTTCGATGATAACCGGCATTCCGGTGCAACGCGTGGCCCAATCCGAATCCGACCGGCTGCTCACCATGGGTACCGCCCTCAAGAAGCGGATCGTCGGCCAGGATCCGGTCATCGACATCCTCAGCCGCGCCATCCAGCGCACCCGCGCCGGGCTCAAGGATCCAAACCGCCCCATCGGCTCCTTCATCTTTTTAGGACCGACCGGGGTCGGCAAGACCCAACTCGCCAAGGAACTCGCCGCCTACCTCTTCGAGAGCGAGGATGCCCTGATCCGTATCGACATGTCGGAGTTCATGGAAAAGTTCTCCGTATCCCGGCTCACCGGCGCGCCTCCGGGCTATGTCGGTTATGAAGAGGGCGGGCAGCTCACCGAAAAGGTGCGCCACCATCCCTATTCGGTGGTCCTCTTTGACGAAATCGAAAAGGCGCACCCCGATGTCTTTAACATCCTGCTCCAGATCCTGGATGAAGGCCATCTCACCGACAGCCTCGGGCGCAAGGTCGATTTCCGCAACACCGTGCTGATCCTGACCAGCAACATCGGCGCCCGCCAGATCAGCAGGGGCGGCTCCCTCGGCTTCAACAAGAGCGACGAGGAGACCGATTATGAATCGATGCGGGAGCGCCTGATCGAGGAGGTCCGGCATGTCTTCAATCCTGAATTCCTTAATCGCGTCGACGACATCGTCGTCTTCCGGCAGCTCAACCGCGGTGACATGCTCGCCATCGTCGACATCGTCATCGCCGAGATGCTCGGCAAAGTCGCGGACCGCAACATCAGCATCGAGCTGACCAAAGGGGCCAAGGAGTTCATCGCGGAGCGCGGCTTCGATCCGATGAACGGCGCCAGGCCGCTCAAACGGACCATTCAGCGCCACGTCGAGGATGCCATCGCCGAAGAACTGCTCAAGGGCCATTTCGGCGACGGCAGTATCATCCGCGTGCGCAAGAAAGGCGACGGCCTCGATTTTATCGATGCCCGCGAACTCGCCGGGAGCGTCGAAGGCGACGAAAACCAGGGCACCCAGGCGCTCGAGCCCTGATCCCGCGCCACTCCTTTCCATAAAAAAAGCCCTCTTTCTTGCGAAAGAGGGCTTTTTTTATTGCCGTGGAGCAGCCGGGACTATTTGGCTATCTTGTATTTGGTGCTGGCCGGGACCAGATCATTGAGCTTCATCCCGTTGACCACTGCGAACTTTTCCAGATCGGTCGAGGGAACGCCATTGGCCGCCAGAAGGGTCGAAAGGGTCGTCGAATTCTTGCCGTTCTGAACCTTGAGTACCTTGGGCGCAACGTTGATCCTCTTCGCGTCAGTCAGGTTGTTAAACCGCCCGACCGCGTTCGCAAAGGTGTTGTACCAGGTGGAGAGAGCATTGGGAGCCGAAATCCCGTGGAAGATATAAACGTCGTTCCCCTTCTGGATGAAGTAGGAGAGCACACCCAGGGTGTCAGTCTGCGAGATGATCCGGCTCTGCACCCGCTGTGTCGGAAAGGTGTTGATGTTGATGGCGTCGGAACGCATCACCGCGGCGGAGGATTCGGTGACGAATTGATTGGCGACGGCAGCGGCTTTGGCGGAGCCCTGCAGGCCGAAGAGCAGATTGGCATCCTGGTTGGGGGAGACCATCTGCACCTGCGCCGGAGTATTATTGACTGTCCAGCCCTGCGGTACCGCAAACTGGAATTTGAGCGAGGGATGGTAAAAGGTGTTGGCCTCAACGTAGCCCTGGCGCGGATCCTCGCCGAAGACCAGGCCGTCGATGCTCGCCAGATATTGGGGACGGTTGACCATAAAGCTGTTGCCCGCGAGTTTGGCCTGCCATTCCCTGGTCTTGTTCCTCACCGCCCCGATGCGATTCTCGGGATTGGGGTGGGTAGAGAACCACTCCGGCAGACCGCTGCTGGAGCTCCCCTCGTGCATGCGCTCAAGGGTCTCGAAAAAAGTGGCCATCCTATTGGCGTCGTAGAGGGCTTTGCTCGAGTACTCGACGCCCAGGTCGTCCGCCTGCCGCTCATCATCACGGCTGAATTTGAGAAAGAGCATGCTGACGCCGAAACTGGCGATATTGGCGTACTGCCGGAACTTTTCCGAGAGCACCGAACCGAGCGTGAGCCCGATCTGGGCCAGCTGCTGCTTGGTATAGTTATCCGCGGTATGGCGCGCGGCGACATGACCCAGCTCGTGGCCGAGAACACCGGCCAGCTCAGCCTCGTCGTTGAGATAGGCAAGAATGCCGCGCGTAACATAGATGTAGCCGCCCGGCACAGCGAAGGCATTGACCACATCGGTATCCAGGACCTTGAACGAATAGGCCAGATTCGGGCGGTGGGATATCTTGGTCATCTTCTGACCAACGCCATTGACGTAGGATGTCAAGGCGGCATTGTCATAGAGGCCATAGGTGGCGATGACCTCGGCGTCGGTTTGCTGACCGAGGGCGACCTCGTCGCTCTCGGAGAGCAGCATAAGCTGACGCTTTCCGGTCACCGGATTGATGGCACAGGCGATCAGCCAGCCGATCAGCAGCAGCGCTGCTACGACGGCAATCCAGCTTGCATGGCGTTTCATTTTACCTCCCTGTACATTTTATTACTACCTGCAGCCACCTTGCCCGCTGCAGCGGGCTCCCCCGCACCGAGCGTGCCACGATCAGGGTATACGTACCATCCGGCCCTCGATGGATGATGCGACGGCTGGCTGGGTTTCGATCTGCGTCATGACCACGTCGGAGAGGAGCTGATTGGTGTTCTCCGTTTTTCCCGTCGGGGCGAAACCGAAATAGCGCTCCGCCTGCCCGAAGAGGATGAAATCGATCGTCGCCCCCGTGTAGGTGGCCTGCGGATCGATAGCGTTGCCGTTGATCATGGCGCTGGCGATCTCGATGGTCCCGCCCGGCGTGACCCGGTACTGATACTTCAAACCCGAGACCTGCAGCACACCCGGCTCTTCCCTGGCCGCCGAGCGCACGTTGCTCTGGATAATCTTCATCAGCTCTTCACCGGTGCAGGTGAAGGTGACCAGGGTATTGGTGAAGGGGAGGATCTCGACAATATCCAGCTTTTTGATCGGGCCGGCGGGCATATCCTTGCGGATGCCCCCGCTGTTGATGACAGCGAAGTCAGCTGCCGCCGTCAGACGCATGACATCGGCGATGTAATTGCCGATATTGGACTCTCCCTGGCTGTTACGCTGCCAGTCGGTTGTCAACTGGCCGATGGTCCGGCCGTAATCGGCGTCGATCTGCTGCTGGTACTCCTTGATCCGTCCGGCGAGGAGGGGATCGGGCTGGGTGACGCTGTCCACCCAGCAGGGGATGAGGGCGTAGTCATGGCGCACGACGGCATCTCCGGCGACATCGACCGTGAGCCGGCCCAGGTACCGGGTCTTGGAATCGGCCTGGACGATGAGCACCCCGTTCTCGATGATCGGCTTGTTGAGCCGGGAGTGGCTGTGGCCGCCGACGATGATGTCGGCCCCGCGGATCTTTTTGGCCAGGTCGCGGTCGGCCTCCACCCCCATATGCGTGAGCAGGATGATAAGGTCGGTCCTGCCATCGATCTCGTCGATGATCTTCTGGGCGGATGCGGCCGGATCGAGGACGCGGATACCCTCGAGGTTCTTCCTGGCGGTCATATCGAAGAGGTCGGTCAGGGTGAGGCCGATCAAGCCGACCCGCAGTCCGCCGATCTCGTAGATGGCATGCGATTTCGGGGCAAAGAGGCGGTCATCCTTGTAGAGATTGGCGGAGAGGATATCATAGCGCGCCAGACGGACGAGCCCCATGAGATTCTCCTGCCCCTCGTCGAATTCGTGGTTGCCGAGGGTGAGGGCCTGGTATCCCATGTCGTTGAGCATCTGGACATAGGCTCCGCCGAGTGCGCCCTCCACCTTGAGCTTGGCGATCGGGGTGCCGGTCATGAAATCGCCGGCATCGAGCAGAAGAGTCGCCTTGTAGTTCTCCCGGGCCTTGCGGATCTGGTTTTCGAGGGCGACGAGGCCGCCGATCCGGGGTTTGGGATCTTTCTGCACCCAGGTGGCCGGAGCGGCGGCGAACTGGCTGTGCTGGTCATTGGTGTGCAGGACGGTCAGGGTTCCGCTGCGCTGATGCGCGCAGCCGCCGGCGAGCAAGAGGGCGCAGAGGGATAGAAACGGCAGAACCGGGTATTTTCGGGGGTACAGGGTCACAAAGTCCTCTTGAGTTTGGGTAGCGCAGCCCGGCCATGCCGGGCTGCCCGACAAAATTTATACCATTTTAGCGATTTGTGCCGCGTTTGTCAAGTATTTTATTGCGCCGGGGGGAAGCATAAAAAAAACCGCCTACTCGCGGCGGCGGTTTTGGATGGTTTCTCTGGTGTGCCCCCTGCGGGGCGAGCCCGGGGCCGGGCATCAGCGGACGAATTCGATGCGGCGGGATATCTCGTAATCGTTGACCTGCAGCTTGTAGATATAGGTATCCGAAGACATGGAAAGACCGTTGTCGTCCTTGCCGTTCCAGGAGATGGTATGGGTGCCGCCCGGCAGGGCAGCGGCCATCAGCCTGCGCACCTCGCGGCCGCGCAGATCAAAAACGGAGAGCAGGACCCTCCCTGCCTCCTTGAGCCGGAAATTTATCCGCGCTTCGGGATTGAAGGGATTGGGATAGATCTGCTCGAGGACATAGTCGACCGGCGCTGTGGCTGTTACGCAGACGGGACCGTGCATGGTCATGCGCCCCCGATAGTCCACATCCGCCAGTTTGTAGTAGTAGATCCTGCCCGGTTCCACCGTCGCGTCGCTGTACTCATAGGAGCGGCGTGAGCTGGCATTCCCAGCGCCATGGATCAGATTTCTGGTGACCTGGCTGTAAGGCCCCTCCTCCGCACGGGCACGAAAGAGATGGAAGCCCAGATTATCGTTCTCCGCCTGGGTCTGCCACTCAACTCTGATCGCCTCATTCGCCGGCCGGGCTTCAAAGAGCCCGAGGACGACCGGGGCGAGATCGAAACGATAGTCCTGAACCTCTCCGGCTGAATCACTGATGCCGGCCGGGTTCTGCACGGCGCTGAGCTGCCGGCTGCTGCTGAAACGAATACGCGCCCAGACCTCCGCACCGGGGCGGTATCCTTCCGGCCAGGAAAAACTGAAGCTGTTGTAGCCGGAGCGCACAGGCTGGGGGGGGATGATATTATCGGCAGCCTGCGAAAAATCGGCCTCGCCCCGTTCCGCACCGTCAAAATCAATCCATCCCGCAATCACACCGTCCCGGCTGATATAGCAGGTCACCTCGCGGCCGTTGACGCTGAACTGGATCCCGTCACCCTCCGAGCCATCCCGGGCGGCGGATTCGCCGTCAATCCAGGGGCCGCCGGCAGGACGGCCGATGAAGACACCCGGATCATACAGGTGAGCAGCAGCGGGAAGACCCTCTGCGCCCCAATCGCTGAGCTTCTGGCCTGCCAGCGGCCCGGTTAAAAGAAAAAACGCAAGCGCCAGAACAACTCCGGCACATCCCCTCTGGTTATTCATCCCGACCTCCAGCCTTGTGGCTGACGCTACCCATCGAATCACATTTTTGTGACATGAATGTCCCATTCTTCGTTCGCATAACTTATTACAGATTATTGTTAATATTATCTTTAATTGTTTCCATCCACCCTCCTGCCTGATGATTAGTCAAACGGCGTGCCAAAAGCGCAAAAAAAAGGCTGTTCTCAATGAACAGCCTTGCCGCAGCGGCATGAATGCGTTGTACGGGAGCAGCCCGCACGCCGGGGTTCAATCCCAAGCGCTCCCCTCCGGGAGCAGGTC
>JAKPUX010000299.1 GCA_029554865.1 bacterium
CCTGGTCAACCTGGTGCAGGCGGGAGGACCGGTCTCGCGCGAGCTCTCCGGATACGAGGTCCGGCCCCAGCAGGAGGAGATGATCCGCGCAGTGACCGAGGCCTTCAACCGGGAAAAAATCGCCACCATCGAGGCGGGCACCGGCACGGGCAAGACCCTCGCCTATCTCATCCCGGCGATCCGCTGGGCCCTGCAGAACAAGGAGCGGGTGGTGGTCTCGACCAACACCATCAATCTGCAGGAGCAGCTGATCCGGAAGGATATTCCTTTCCTGCAGAAGGTGCTGCCGGACGAGTTCACCGCGGTGCTGGTCAAGGGGAGGGGCAATTACGCCTGTCTGCGCAAGGTGTACGACCTCGCCGGGGAACTCGACCTGCAGAGCGACGAGGAGGAGCAGGAGGAGCTCAAGCAGCTGATCGACTGGGCGCGCGGCTCCAGCGACGGCAGCAAGGCCGATCTCAATTACATCCCGCGCGAGCAGGTCTGGGAGAAGATCGGCTCGGAGAGCGACACCTGCACCCGCAGCCGCTGTCCCTTCTTCCGCGACTGTTTTGTCAACAAGGCGCGGCGCCACGCCGCCCGCGCCAACATCCTGGTGGTGAACCATCATCTCCTTTTCGCCGACCTCTCGATCCGCTACCAAATCGGGTCGGTCAGCGAGGCCGCGGTACTGCCGCCCTATTCCCGCATCATCTTCGACGAGGCCCATCACCTCGAGGATGTGGCCACCAACTATTTCGGCGATCGCGTCACCCGCGCCGGCATCATGCGCATCCTCAGCCGCCTGCACCGCCAGCAGAAGCAGCTCTTCAAGGGCCATCTCCACACCGTGCTCTACAAACTGCGGCGCAAACGCGGCCAGATCGATGAACATCTGCTTGTGAAAATCGAGGAGAGCGTAACGGGCCGGCTGGTGCCGGAAGTGGCCGCGCTGCATGAGGCCACCCAGATGTTGATGGACCACATCTTCGAGGCGGTCAAGGGATTCGCCCAGGAAAATCAGGGCTATGAGATCAAACAGCGGCTGGTGCCCGCGGTGGTGCAGTCGCTGCTCGTCGACAGCGGCCTCAGCCGTCTGCTCCAGGAGTACACCTCGAGCATGCTCGAGCTTTCGGCAGGACTCGCCGCTCTGACGGGACTGCTGAACAAGCTGCAGAGTGGGGCTGATGATGATTTCGCCTCGGTGGTGATTGAGATCAAGGCCTCCTCCGACCGTCTGGCCGCCGCAGCTGCAGTGATCGGAGAGGTGGTCTTCAAACAGGATGAGGAGAGCATCCGCTGGATCGAAGTCCGACCCGGCTACAAGGGGCGCCATGTTGTCCGCCTGCAATGCTCGCCCCTGGATATCGCGCCGATGATGCAAAAGGCGGTCTACGATTCCTATGATACCATCGTGATGACCTCCGCGACCCTTACCGTCGAAAATTCCTTCGAATTTCTCGGCAAGCGCGTCGGACTGAACGCCCTCGATCCCGGCCGGCGTCTCGAGCTCCAGCTGCCCGCTCCCTTCGACTATGAGC
>JAKPUX010000406.1 GCA_029554865.1 bacterium
TTCAATCCACGCGCCCGCGCGGGGCGCGACCGAACTGATGGATCGGGCTTTTTCTATTTATGGCGTTTCAATCCACGCGCCCGCGCGGGGCGCGACCTTCAAGACGTTGAATAGTTCGCAAATAGTGTCGGTTTCAATCCACGCGCCCGCGCGGGGCGCGACCGTACCACATTTTTACTATTGTTATTATTGTACTTCTATTATTAAAATCGCCAACATTGTAATTTTAAAACAAAGAATATGCTGAAACAGGGCTAAGCCTATATAAAATATTGATTATATTGTGCTGCCTATCCTTAGCACAGCATCATGATCATTCAGGTCGGCGCTCAAACCATCAATGGTCCTTCTGGATCATAGGTTGCTTTTGCCCCGTGATGCTCCACTCGTCTTTGCCAGTTCGCCCCCAGATAATAAAATCGCAGGCTGTCTGCTTCAGGCTTGTACAGCTTTATCAGGCGTGCCTTTAATTGTTCCCACTGATCTGGTGCCACTTTGCATTCAAAGACTGAGTTTTGAACCCTTTGACCATAGTTTTTGCAGGTCTTGGCGATTTTTGCCAAACGCCTTTGCCCCTCTCGCTTAACAGTCTCGACATCATAACAAACAAGAACCATCATCGTTATGCCTCCTGCACTAACGCCAGACCATGGCTGGGTAAAAGCCGATATCGCCCCGAATGAAACGAGATAGAAGGCGGGCCTGACATAAAAATACAATCCCGATTTCCATCTTTTCATTCAGAAAGGGATGCTCGAGTTCCTCTCTTTTGCGGTTCTGATACGCCACGATTACTTTTTTTCGGCCTTCGGCATTCATACGTATCTCTGAACTTTCTGATTCGAAATCTCCCGACTGGATCTGCTTGAGATTAATTAGATTCAACACCAAACGGTCCGCAAAGGCAGGTCGAAATTCTTCCATGATATCCAGCGCCAGGCTTGGCCTGCCTGGCCGGTCGACATGAAGATAGCCAACATAAGGATCAAGTCCTACCGACTCAAGGGAGGAGCGAACATCCGAGACCAGAAGAGTATAGACAAAAGAAAGCAGCGCATTTACCGGGTCACGCGGCGGACGGCGGTTTCGGCCAGAGAATTGAAAATAGTTTTTTTGCTGCAATATCAGCTTGTCAAAAACACTGAAGTAACTATTGGCTGCTTCTCCCTCCAAACCGCGAAGTTTGTCAATGTCAGCGCATTCAGAGATCCGGCCGAGAATATCGGCCAGCTTGTAAATCTGGAAGGAAACAGACTCATCCTCGGCCGGATGGTTGCGCTGCCACCTAAGCAAGTTGATGCGGCTGTTATTCACCTTGGCAGCGACGATATTGCGTGCTACCTCAAGGGTCTTGTCCGGGAGATCAGCCCACCGATATTGTTCCCTTCGCAGCAGTACGTTGCCTTTTACTGCCCCTTCGACCCTTCCTAAAAATTTTCCGCTTTCAGAGAGCCAGACAATGCTAATCCCATTTTCTGCACAAAAAGCCATCAAAGGCGGTGTAACATAGATGGTATATCCAAAGCAGATGATCTGACCGATGGTATGAATGGGAATCTGCATGAGCTTTACATCATCTTTCATTACCACAACGGTTTCGCCTTCCTTGGAAAGCCGACTCTCCGCCTGGGTGACATACAAGGTATTGAGCATGTGTTTCATGCGGCTGGTTCCTGGGGGTTGAAAAGCATCTGTCGGTAATGTGACGAGGTAATGGACAACCTTTTTGGCAAACAAATATCAATCATGGAGCAGGAACGGCATTTTGCTGAATAGACCGGTGGCGGAGTTTTTCCCGAATTGTGGAGCTCGTGAAGGATTTCGGTGGCGTGAATAGTCTCGGCTCGCAGGGCTGAGTCAAGATGAACCTCGTCACGACGTTTTACACGTTGATAGAACAGAAAAGCTCGCTCGATGGTGACTGAAAGCATCTCTTCCAAACAAATCGCTTGTGCGCATAGCTGGACCCTGTCACAATTATTATTTTTGGGCTCACCATGCTTGAACTCAACCGGATAAATACGCCATTGCCCCTTGAGTCCGAACTGCTTAAGATTATCAGGGGCTGCAGCGTCGACAAGATCCAGTTCAAGGACATCCAGTTTGCCCTGCAACCTCAACCGATCGGATCGGATTAACAGGCCGCTGATCTGTTTATTGCCTTTACGGCATTGCTTATATCCCAGGTCGACACGCTCGTGCTCGATACGCCCTCGTGCAGTGAGCACATTCTCCTGCCACTGCTTTTCGATATAGATCAGGGCGTATTGACGAGGGCAGAAGAGCAGATGCTGCAAGCCGGAGATGGTTAGAAAGTCATCATCGTCCATAAATTATTCTATGCAATCTGATTCAATGAACATTCTCTGAATTTCCTGTGCCGGGCCGCATTCGAACCGGCCCGGCTGGTAAGAATTTTGTCCTATTCCACCTTTATTACAGTGGTAGTTTCTGCAAGAGGTTGGCCATCAAGCAAGATTTTATAATCTGAAAATGCCCTTGCCGGACCTGTGGTTGTTCTGCGATGTGTCACCCTATTGAAAAGCTCATAAGCAGGCTTGGTGCCCAGTGCCGTCTGATGTTCGAATATAATCAAATGCCGAGTACTCATCAAGCCTCGAGCGGCAGAACGGTCGTGCTCAAACATCTCACACAGCGCTCTCCAGAAGAGTCCAAGATCATCAGTCGAGAAACCAGTTTGGGCAGCGAGAAAAGGCGAGATGAAACCATGGGTACGATAGATGCCATAAGGAACTGTATACTTACGTCCCATGGTCCGTTCTTTTTCAAAATCTTTCTCGTTTGTCACTGCCATCCTTGTTATGCTATGTTCCAGGGTGATTATTGGTTCTATTGATCTGGCAAAAGTCATTTGAATGGGCCCCCTAACCTGGCCTCCTGTCTTACGCAATTTCTTGTCTTCATCCGCTTCATCCGATTTTTCTTTATCGCTGGTGGCTAATACTGCACCGAATGACCGGATGTCATAATACTTCTTGCACATCCATTTTTTGGTGCTTTCTTCGGCTTTACGTTTATCTTCTGATGTTTTTAGTGTTTTGTCTGCATTTGCTTCGTTCCATGCTGCCACAATCGCACGATTAAGCACAGCCTTGTCTCGGACAAATATTGCATAAGGGGGTTGAGGTGATTCATCTTCGTTCTGGGGATGAATAATTTCTACAAAGTTTCTCACCTTTCTCTTTAAGCACACATCTGTGACCAGACCCATGCCAGTCTCGGCATCGATTCTGGGCAGGTTGCCCGCATCCGGATCACCATTCGGATTGCCGTCCGCAACATCAAAGTAAAGGACGAAATCATAACGCTTGTCGATGGCTGCCATTCTCAATTCCTTTCTTTAAATTTTGAATTCGTTATTGTGCATTCTCGGTCTTTTTACTGGTAAAGAAATCCTGGCGCTGGTGGTAATAGCCGATCGAGAAATAACCCTGTTCAGTCATGGCCAGATGGGCCGGAAATTCAGTCATTCCTGCTATGATCTCACCTGCAAGCTTTTCGAAATTGATGCGTCGGCCGGCATTTTCCAGCTTGGCCAGGTGATGGTTTTTTAGCTTGAGCAGCTGCGGAAAAACAGCGACCGGGTTAGTCGATGCCGCGCCGTAGTATCGGTCGCGAATAGTGGCATTAATGCCAGGGCTGGCCTCCTCCTGTATTTTTTCCAACACTGCGAAGAGCCGTCCCAAAAGGTAACCTGGATTGGTATTGTTTGGATCGAGTCCCATGGTGATCTCCTTTGCATTCAATGTATGAAAACGATTGAATCGATTGATATAGGCCTTTATTATTGCGGCGCGCGTGCGGGTAACTTTACGCTCCGCCCGGATGCGGCGCAGGCACTGTTGATATAATGAAACTGGATAGGGCGAGCCGTCCAGAATACTTTCGACTACAGCTGCTCCCAGATTGGGCGGCACCCGATCCATTTTATCCTCCAACGCAGTTGCCGTCAGAAGCCGGTAGAGTGAGAGATACTCGGGTTCGAAGCTTGGCCGGATAATTTCCAAATCATCAAAATGTTCTTTTATTTTTTCAGCAAATTCTTGTGTTGTCCCCTCTTTGAACAGACGAATGGTGATGCGCGCGGCATTGGGCGCCAGGGCTAAAACATAGAATCTGTCTTTTTCATGAGATAAACGGCCAGAATACACTGCTTCATAGAGCGCCTTGACAGCTGCAACATTTCGGTCAGGTTGATCCCTGGAGTCTGAAAAGTACCACGGAATATTGCCTTCCAGGTCGAATCCACCATTTTGTTTTTCTTTTTTCTGTGCCCAAAAAAGAAAAGTGGTCTCGCCGATACCCACCTTGTTGGACTGGGAAGCGAGCAGCTCTTTCAAGGCAGTAGTATAAGCTGATTCTGCCCGCAATGAGATCGGGGCATTGAATCCCTGCTCTTTGCCATAGGAATCATAACCGGAGTTTTTTTGAAAGGCAACCAGGGTGCCATTGCTCTTGCCGCCCCAAATGGGCGTCGCTGTATGGAGTCGCGCAATGGGGCCGGTCTCGCCGGTAATCAAACATCGGGCTGTGTAGACGCCTGATTCTGCGCCCGCAATAGCTTGTGCCTCAATGTATTCCCTGACTGCCGCCCTTTCGGGGATCACTTCCGTTTCACCGTGCAGTCTGAAGGTCAGATTACAGCCGGGGATTCTGGCGCATTCAGGCCATCTGGTATGCTGCCTGACTTTTTCCACTTCCTGGTTTTTATAAAAGGCCAGGACCGCATGAATGCCGGCATCTTCCTGCAATCGGGAGGGCAGGGCATTGAGCTCTTTCATAAAACTTTCGTGCTGCCGGCCAGCCATTGCCTTGGCCTTTTCCGACTCATCCTTTGCGTGTCCGAGCACGTAACCATAATGGTCCCAGAGCAAAAATGTGGTTTGCCAGCTGTTCGAGCCGGATCTTTTTTGTGCTTTTGGCAATAGATAGCGTTTGCCCTTGTTGTTTTCACCCCTTGTGTCATGCAAATCCACAAAGTGCCCATCTGTATCAATAATGATGATGAATTTTATCTCCTGCCACTGCAAGCCTTCAGGAGCAATGGTACTTTCTGGATCGGCGGCTTTGCGTTGATAGTATTCATATAAAGCATGCAGAATCATTGCAGCACCTCCTTGCTATCGCGCGCCGGGATCATAACCGTACCTTGGTCGATCTGCGCTCTGAAAAAGAGAGGCTGAGGATTGACGGGGTCCGAAAAATCCAGATCGTACAACATGATGCCTAGGTCACGTGTGTCTGATATGGGTGCGGCCTTCTCTTTTAAAGGATCAGCAATCAACTGGAAACTGCAGCTGAATTCGCGGCAGCCGAGATAGGGCGTATTGAAGCACTGGCCTTTACGCGCTCTCCGTTCGAACATGGCCAGATATTTCCCTGCATTTTCATCCGAATGGCAGCGATCGAGTTTTTTATCGAATAACTCGATCTCTTCCTGCATGAATTCTTTTTCATCGCTATCCCATAACGATGCAGGAACTGTGTTGAATTTGGATGGCGGACGAAGTGCAATTGGGAGGTACTCCAGCGCAGCGTAGAACCGGTAGCGAACATCGCGCAAGAGACGGCTGCCGCGCTGCTGGCGAAGGTCACTGATATAAAATCCATCGCTCTGCGGGCTCATCAGCGTACCAACCTCATTGCGGCGAATGGATACCCATTTGACTGGATTGAGCACCTCGAGTTTAGTGGCCCGCCAACGGATTGCCGGTTTCCAGAAAATTGCCTCGAAAACGGCACGCACGGCGGAGGGTGTCGGAACATCGTAACTCACTCTCTCCACCTTGAGCTCCGGCCTTGTGAAACAGGCATAATCTGACCAGACTTCAATACAGAAGGGCTTAAAATTAATATCCGGCATAAATTACCTCCTATTCATGAGGAAAGAATCCTTTTAGAAAAACATCATTGTGCATTTAATCGAGGTGTTTATGGCGTTTTATTTTTCAAAACAATCAGGAAATCAAGGATTGGCGCAAAAAATCACTGCCCAATTGCAGCCCGATTCCCGGTTTGTAAAGCCCGTTATCGCGTTGCACCCAATAACCACCTACCGGTTCAATAAGATCTTGTGCCCTCATCTTAAAAAAGTCCTCAACTGGCACATTCACCACGTAACGCTGTAATTTCTTTAGCAGCCATCGCGGATTACCCTTTTTCTGCAGCAAAGCAACAAGCCTGTTTATATCTTCCTTCTTATCCGGATTTTGATAGCGCACGATAATTGCCTGATAGAAATGTTCATCGATGAGGCGAAAGTTTTGCGCCAGAGTGCGGAACTGGAATTTGAATTCTCGGGAATCTCTGACCATATGGTCCGAGAATCCCGGCTTATCCACATTCTCGAGTGAGGCAAAAAAGAGCTCAAAATATCTGGTAAATAGTTTTGGAGACAGTCCATCCACATTTTCGCAGCGCAAGATTTCTCTGCAGGTCTGCTCTCCTTTGCGTAAAAGACCGGGCGGTGCGGATTTTGGCGGGACGAAAATGATAACCTTGCCTTTTTCCGCCAACCTGTTTTCCCGATTGCAACGGCCGGCGGCCTGGGCAATGGAGTCGAAACCGGCCATCGCCCGATAGACGACCGGAAAATCGATGTCGACTCCCGCCTCCACCAGTTGGGTGCTGATTACCCGGATTTGCCCTTTTGAATGTAGCTTATCCTTGATTCCGGAGATGACTACGCTTCTTTCCTCAGCGCACATCAGGGCGGACAGATGAAGTGTGTCCGCAGGCATCATAGCGTGCAGCTCCCGGCAATCCTTGCGCGTATTGACGATGCACAAGACCTGATCATAATTGATCAGCTGATCACGAATATTTTCCCACGAAGTTGGCGTATTGATATCGTCGGGAAAAACCAGTTCCACACGATCCAGGCTTTCCGCCAACGCATCCGGATCAGAAATGATCGGCCGGACATTTTCAAGGCCCTTAATGACGGCATGTCCGCTGCCGATGCGGCCTTCCAATGCCGGCTGCGTGGCTGTCATCAGGACCACGCTGACATTAAAGTAATCGACCAGGCCACGTAACGCCGAAAGGATGGGTTTAAGATACTCTGGAGGCAGCATTTGCACTTCATCGAGTATGATGACACTATTGGCGATATTATGCAGCTTGCGGCAGGAGGAGGTACGCGCGGCAAATAGTGATTCGAAAAGCTGGACATTGGTTGTTACTATTATCGGGGCATCCCAGTTTTCTGCCGCCAGGCGGTTCCGGCTGGTCTCATGGTCGGGATCGATGCTGCTGTGATGCTCAACGACCTGATCGTCGCTGAATAATCCCTGACCGGTCTCTTTAAGCTTCTCAATCTCAGCCTGACTGTCTGTGCCATATTTGAAAACATTTGCAGTTTGCTCTATAATGCTGGTATAAGGGATTGCGTAGATGATGCGTCGCTTATTATGCAGCAGGGCGTGTCTGAGGGCGAAAGCCATGGAAGAGAGAGTCTTGCCTCCCCCTGTCGGGACCGTTAGTGAAAAAAATCCTGGCGCAAGAGCGGCCTTCTGCACACACTGCTCACGTATGCATTTCCGAATTTGGTTAAGCTCTGTGTCATTTGCAGCACTTTCCTTGCGCTGCATGAATAATTCAAAACGTTTCTCTAATTCTGGAAGGGATTTGTATTTTCCTCGCTGTGCAGCATCCCTTTGATTCATGAAAGCTTCTGTATCCAGGAAATCGGCATCCACCAGGCAAGAAAAGAGCATCCGCATCCAAAGATGAAAATGCTCTGCACCAGCCTCAAAATCTTCTTTAGTGCTGATGCCGAGGGGATGAGAAGTGGGTATTGCCTTGCAAAGGAGGGTCTGGCATCCTGGCTGCTCATTGATTTTTATCAACTCGTCCAGTTTTAAAAGACCATCAGACTGGAATAGACGCCCACTCAATTCTCCACCGGCTTGACCGGGATTCCAGTCAGGCAGGCCGGCATGATGACCAGCGAGGAGATAAGCAAGGATCCGACTATTGGGGGTTCCTTGAAACTGTTTCATGGCTTGAAGAGCGCCGGCGGTGCTGTGGTTCGGCCGACCTTTTTCAGTTTCAATATGTGCTTCAGGATCATACCCGGTCTTGCGTCGAATATACTGCTGCCATTGCGGATCCAGTTTCCCAAGATCATGCCAATATCCCAGCAATTCGCCCCAATCCCTGCTGCCAAATATGGAAGCGAATTCCCCTGCTCGTCGGGCCGTCCCCTCGAGATGATCCAAGAGTGGCTGCTGACGCCACTGACCATCCTCTTCTTGCAATGCCCGTGCGATGTTTTCGTGAGCGCGGTTTTTATCTTCTGGAGGAAAATTATTGTCACCATTCACAAAATTCTCTCCTCTCCCCTCTATAAAGCCACCCCCTCCGCTTTGGCCAGGTGCAGCATCGCGTCGGCGAAACCGGCGGCGCAAGCAGCTGAAGTCCGGATGATCTGATCCCTGCTGCTGGTGGTCTCGGCATAATAATAGAGCGCGAGTTTGCCCTGCATGATCTGCTTCACCAGTTCATTTTTACCAACCCGCCGTTTGCCCCAAAGAATGACGAACTGCCCGCCGCCCTTCTACCATCTCGAATTCAGGAACTCGAGCTCTTCAGACCTGTTGATGAACATCATCTAAATTCCTGTTACCATACTTTAAAGTATGATAAAACAGAACAGCCATGTCAAGTGGTTTTTATCTTCTGATCAGGTAGGGGGCATCAGAGAAGCATACAAAAAAAGCGCCAATCCGCGGCTTTCGCTGCCCGGTGCGCTTTTTCGGATTCTCCATGATCTTCCCCTTCATCAGAGATGGCTTTTTCCAAAGAATAGCAGCATAGCGGCGGATTTGCAGAAATTATCATCAGTAGTATCCGCGCGTTATGATCAGGTAAAAGATGCCGTAACAGCAATATCAAACGGTTTGTTTGCCGATCTTCGGACAGGTTCGGCACGGGATTTTTGGACCGGTGGGTGGGCGCAAGGGGTAGGTCGGCTCAGGTGGGAGCGAGATGGTGAGAGTCGGCTCAGGTGGGAACGAGATTAATATAGTGAAGTTATTGGATTATGTCAAGTAATAAATTACTTACTATTTGCCGTATGGCCTAGTTGTATGATAGACACGCGAAGAGTATGTCTGCGTCCCGATAAAGCGTGACTTTGCGAGAACAGGGAGAGGTCGAAAGCACTAAAGACGTTTTTTTGCTACGATCCCAGCCTTATTGTGGGCGTCGGCTCAGGTGGGAACGAGATTAACCGGCAGGTGGGAGCGAGATTAACCGGTAGGTGGGAGCGAGAAGGCTGATATGGCCTCGATTGTCTCTTGTTTTTAAGCCGCAATCTTGATATCTTTATGAGACCGGGTTGAAGGAAGAACAATGGCGGATTTTTTCTTCTCCGCACCTGCCGGGACACACGCGCACAGAAAGGAAGACCAGATGCTCAAACAACTCAATCCCTCCGAACTGGTGATTTCGCCCTTCGATATCCTCGACAAGAGCTGGGCGCTGCTGGTCGCCGGGGTGGAACACCCCAATCCCATGACCGTCTCCTGGGGCGGCTTCGGCACCCTCTGGAACAAGCCCGTGGTCACCCTCTATGTGCGCCCGACCCGCTATACCTGGCAGCTGCTCGAGGAGCACCCCGAGTTCACCCTGAACGTCATGCCGGCCCGGTTTCATGGCGCCCTCAATTACTGCGGATCCCACAGTGGCCGCCACATCAATAAATGGGAAAAGGCCGGACTGACGCCCCAGGAGAGCACCACTATCGCCGTGCCGCGCGTCGCCGGGGCCGCCCTCTCCTTCGAGTGCCGCACCCTGGCCTTTCAGGATTTCGATCCCGGCCGCTTCCTCCAGCCTGGAGTCGAGGGCAATTATCCTCAAAAGGATTATCACCGCATCTACTGGGGCGAAACCCTCGCCATCTGGATCGACGATGCCTTCACACCGGGCCAGGAATGAGGCTGGAGCAATTTATATGAATCTCATTCGCATCGCGCTTTCGATTGCCCTGGCCACCGCAACGGTGATCCCGACTGCAGCGGCTGAACCGGCCGGAGCGGCGACGGCCGCGGCGAAGGCCGCTCCCCTCGCCGGCAGCCGGCTTGTTCCGGCGGATCACCCCTGGATCCAGTACTTCGGCCGCTGGGATTTCACCGATCCCCTCGCTCCCGCCCACGGCTGGCCGGGGGTCTATATCCGCGCCGATTTTGAGGGCACCAGCCTCGGGCTGCGCATGACCGACGACGCCTATTACTGGAACCTCTTCATCGACGGCGAACCAGTGACCATCTTCCACGGCAGCCAGTCCGGCACCACCAGCTACAGCGTGGTGGAGGGGCTCCCCGACGGCCAGCACTCCTTGCTGCTCACCAAGCGCAATGAATACTGGTGGAGCCGCTTCACCTTCAACGGCCTCCTCCTCGATGAGGGCAGAGATCTGCTGCCCCCGCCCGAAAAGCCGGCGCGGCGCATCGAGTTCATCGGCGACTCATTCACCAGCGCTTCCGGCAACGAATACGCCTATACCGACACCCCGCCCGATCCCGCCCCCTATACCAATATTTTCGAGGGCTTTTGCCCCATCACCGCCCGCCATTTCAACGCCCAGTACCACATGTGCAGCATCTCGGGCTATGGCATGGCGGTGGATTACAAGGGGGATGCCACCGGCACCATCCCCGCCCTTTTCGACCGGGCGGTCGTCTATAACAGCGCCATCAAATGGGACTTTTCCGCCTGGCAGCCCGACCTGGTGGTAATCTGTCTCGGCCTCAACGACTATTCAGGCCTCGGGGGCTGGAGCGGCGGGGTCAGCGCCGGGAACCAGACCCTCTTCAAGAACCGCTACCACGAATTCGTCGCCCGGCTGACCGGGCTCTATCCCGCCGCCACGATCCTCGCCTTCGCCCCCCATGTCGAGCTCTTGCAGGAGCTGACCGCCGCCGTGGTCCGGGAGGCGCAGGCCGCCGGCTTGGGCCGCATCCACTATGCCGATTTCCCCTATTTCGACACCGGCTACGTCAACGGCGGCCATCCCAATGTCGCCACTCACCACCAGATCGCCGGCCGGCTCATCGCCGCCATCGACAGCCTGCGCATCTGGCCGGAGGAGGCGGATGTGACGCCGCCCCGCTTCACAGCCCTTCCGGCCGATGAGCCCTTCACCCTCTACAGCCCGCTCCTCGAGCTGACCGTGGAGACCGACAGCTATGCCAGCGTGCGCTGGAGCGAAGAGGACCGGCCCTGGGCGCAGATGGAGCACACCTTCGCCACCACCGGCCGCCGGCTGCACCGGACGACCATTCCGGTCGAACACGGCCGCAGCTATACCCTATATCTCCACGCCATCGATGACGCCGGCAACGCCACGGCCTCCTCCGCTGTGCTCCGGTTCACCGTCGACACCACCCGGGCGGTGCGCCGCTGGCAGGAGCTGGAGTACGACGACAGCGCCTGGAAAACAGGGCCGGCGCCCCTCGGCAGTTCCGCGGCCGCCTCCCCTCGCACTCTCATCGCCCCGGTCGATGCCGCCTATTTCCGCCGCACCTTCACCATCGAGGACCTCTCCGCCATCGCCGGCATGGGCGCCCTGATCAAGTGCAGCGACGGTGCCATCGTCTGGCTCAACGGCGAGGAGATTCAGCGCATTAACATGCCGGCCGGCGCCCCCGGCTATTCTCTCTTCGCCAGCAAGAGCGCGGCCATGAGCAGCATGGTGGTGCTCAACCTCCAGAATGGCCTGCTCGGCAAACTGCGCAGCGGCGAGAACATCCTCGCCGTCGAGGTCCACCGCAGCAGCGCTTCGCCCTGGCTGGCCTTCGACAGCCAGCTCACAGACAACCTCAACCGTTTTTACTACAAACTGGGGTCCGAGTGGCGCTGCTGGGACGGCGGGGCAGCCCCTGAGGAGAAGGTGCAGGAGAAGACGAGCCGAGTCCAACCGGGCGTGCAGCCGCCCGGAATATTCCTTCTCGAGCAGAACTATCCCAATCCCTTCAATCCCTCCACCCTGGTCCGCTATCATCTCGCCGCCCCCGCGCAGGTGCGGCTCGAGGTCTTTGATCTGGCCGGCCGCCGCGTGGCGCTGCTGGCCGAGGGGCTGCGACAGGCCGGTGCGCACGAGGCCCGCTTTGCGCCAGGGGAGGCGGGACTGCCCGGCGGCTGCTATTTCTGCCGGCTGCTCATCTCCCCAGGGGATGGCCCGGGCCGCACCCTGACCCGCAAAATGCTCTATCTGAAATAAGGGATGATGTGAGAAATCTGATTGGCATTCTCGTACTAAGCGGGATGTTCTCCGCCGCGGCGCAGTCCAACCCCGTCCTGCTGGTCTCTCCGGAGCGACCGGCTGCCGGCGGGAGCTTCCGCGTCCTCGCCGCCTGGGAGGCCGATCCGGGCAAAAGCCAGATCGTCGTCACCGGTCCCGGTGGCCCCCTGGATGTCCGCACCGGCCGCGAGGGGGGCGGCCCCCCCTGGTGGCGCTGCGCCGGCTTTGAGGCCGGGGCGGCGGGACGCTACCAGGTCGCCCTCAAGTCGGGGCGCACGATTCTGGCCTCCTGCGAGGTCGAGATCACGCCCGGGCCCGCGCCGGTGCGCAAACCGGCCGCAGGAGTCTGGGAGAACCGCCGCGCCTGGGGGCGCGAGAGTGAACTCCTCTATGCGGCCTGGATCGAGGCCCTCTTCGCCGGGGCGCCGGAAGGGAGTTCCTGGCCCTCCCTGCACGAGGTGACGCGCCGGGCGGAGGAGAATCCCCTCTTCAATCATCTCGGGCTGGGTGAGGACGATGCGGCCGGCAAGGTGAGCGTGATCATGGAACCCGACTGCGCCGACAATCCCTTCTATCTGCGCGCCTATTTCAGCTGGAAGCTCGGCCTGCCCTTTGGCTTTCATGAAACCGGCCGCGGCACCCTCAAGCAGCCCCCCCATACCGGGCGCTGGATCACCAACACCTCGCACCCGGGCCAGCCCCATCCCGTGCGCGCCTTCAACGCCTTTCTGCGCGAGGTCATGAACACCATCCACTCCGGCGCCGCGCGCACCCGCCTCGAGGATGAGAGCTCGGATTACTATCCCCTGCCCCTCACCCGGGCGGCCCTGCGCCCCGGCGCGGTCTTCGCCGACCCCTACGGCCATACCTTCACCCTGGTGCGCTGGGTCCCCCAGTCGGGCCGCAAGCCGGGACTCCTTCTCGCCGTCGACGCCCAGCCCGACGGCACCGTGCAGATCAAGCGTTTCTGGAAGGGCAATTTTCTCTTCACCACCACGGGGGTGATCGGCGAGCCGGGCTTCAAGGCCTTCCGGCCCATTCGCGTCGAGGGGGGAAAGCCGCGGCTGCTCAGCAACCGCGAGATCGCCGCAGCGCCGGGTTACGGCGCCCACTCGCTCGAGCAGAAGGGGATGAGCAGCGAACATTTTTATGACACCATGGAAAGGCTCATCAATCCGGAGGGGCTCGATCCGGAGGCGGCCCTGCTGGAGCTCATCAGGGCCTTGCAGGAGCAGCTTATCGTCCGCGTCGAGTCAGTCGCCAACGGCGAGAAGTGGATGCAGGCCCATCCCGGTGCGGTCATCCCCATGCCGGGCAGCGCCGCCGGGGTCTTTCTGGCGGGGGGGCTCTGGGAGGATTACTCCACTCCCAACCGCGACCTGCGGCTGCTCATCGCCATCGATGCCGTGCTCGACTTTCCGGCGCGCATCGTGCGCGCGCCGGGGAACTATAAGATTTCCAGATGGAAGAATCCTGAAAAGATCAGGGCTGAGCTGGAGGAACTGACGCGGGAAAAGAGCGGGGAAATGACCATCACCTATACGCGCGGGGATGGTTCGAAACAACAGCTCACCCTCGCCGAGATACTGCGGCGCGCGCAGGCCTTCGAGATGGGCTACAATCCCAACGACGGGGTCGAGATCCGCTGGGGCGCCCCGGCGGGGAGCGAGGAGATCAAAAGCTGCCGCCGCCGGGCCCCGGCGGGGCAGCTCGAGCAGATGCGCAAGCTGCGCCCCTGGTTTCAGAAACGGCTGCATCCCCCGACCTGATTCCGCTGACGGAGAATGGTGCGGCTGTTATTCCGCATGGATGACCCGCACACCGGCCGGCGGTGCGGGCGGGGGGTCCTGCTCCGCGGGAGCGTAGAGGCGAAGGTCGGAAAAAACCGGACCGGGCTGGGCGGTGTAACCCCGGGTGAGATTATCCTTGCCAAGAAAAATGTAGCGGAAGGGCTCCACCTGGCCGGCGTAAGCGAGCCGCATGCGCTCGACGCCGTCGACGAGGAAGAAAAGGGTGCTCCTGTCCCAGATAAAGGTGAATTCATAGCTCCTGGCGGGGTTCCAGCGGGCTTCGAGCATCACCTCCTCCTCGGTCTTGCTTTCCACCCCGCGCGGGGCCGCCCAGAATTTAAAGCCGGCGGTCTCATCGCCCGTCTGGTAGAGGGTACCACTGATAAGGTGAAACCAGCCCCCGTCGGTCTCGTAGATCTCCTTGTTGCCGCAGGGCTGCGAGTAGAGGTTGATGATGGGCTGCTTTTCACTGACATTCTGCTCACAGGGATCGAAATTGCTCACCCGCACGGAGCAGGTGCCCTCGAGGGGCAGACCCTCGGGAAGGGTGATGAGCAGCTGGCTGCCGGGGCTGAGACTCTGCCACCCGGAGGCGCCAAAGCGGCCGTCGGTGCTGCGCAGGAGCAGACCCTGATCATCGGCTGCGCTGGTGAGGGGATGGCTGTAGATGAGGCGTTCATGCCGAGGCTGGGCGGCGGCCGACCGGGCGAAGAGAAACGAAAGCAGGACCAGACCGGCGAGCGGCAGCAGCAGGCATGGTTTCCGTGAGTGTCCCTTTCCGGTGACAGCAGTGTGATGATTATGACCCATGGGTGCGCTGACTCCTTTAAGAACTGTGCTGAGATGGGCGGATTTTTTCTTGCGAACACCATTTGCAATAATTGTTCCAATCCGAACTGGACGAGGGGCGATCATGAAGCGATTCCTGACCCAGCTCGCGGTGGTTTTTCTCCTCGCCGCCGGGGCACAGGCGATCTGAGCGGAGGCGGCGAAGGTGAATAATACGAACGCCAGCGGCAAGACCGCGGCAGGGGGGCGCCGGCGGCCGCGGGATGCCGAGTCTGCCCTGAGCAGGGACGAGCAGCGCGTGCGCCGGCTTCTCCAGGCGGCGGTCGATTATATCTATACTGTGCGCGTTGAAAACGGCCGGGCGGTCGAGACCCTGCACGGTCCCGGCTGCGTCCTCGTGACCGGTTATACCCCCGAGGAGTACCGCGATGATCCCACCCTCTGGATCCGCATGGTGCCGGAGGAGGACCGGCCGGCGGTGCAGGCCCAGGCCGAGGCGGTACTGCGCGGCGAGGCAACCCTGCCGGTCGAGCACCGTATCATCCACGCCGACACCACCCTGCGCTGGGTCAAGAGCGTCGTCGTCGCCCACCGCAATGATCGGGAGGAGGTGACCGAGTACGACGGCCTCATCAACGACATCACCGCGCGCAAGCAGGCGGAGGAGCTGACCATCCGCCAGCAGGAGCAGCTCATCCAGGCGGACAAGATGGCCACCCTCGGCACCCTGGTCTCGGGGGTGGCCCACGAGATCAACAATCCCAACAACTTTATCCTTCTCAACGCCAAGCTGATCGCCAAGGCCTGGAAGGATCTCCTGCCGGCCATGCATCACTATTTTCTCCATGAAGGGGATTTCCGCATCGCCGGTATGCCCTACTCCAGGGCGATCACCGGCATCCCCGAGCTGACCCAGGCCATCGTCGACGGCACGGTGCGCATCCAGAAGATCGTCCAGAGCCTCAAGGATTTCGCCCGCAGCGATCCAGGCGAACTCAACCAGAATTTCACCGTCAATGCCGTCGTCGAGGCCGCGATGATGATCGTCGCCAACCTGCTCCGCAAATCCACCGACCATTTCGCCGTCGAACTGGGTGACTCCATCCCCGCCGTGCGCGGGAATTTCCAGCAGCTCGAGCAGGTGGTGATCAACCTCCTCACCAATGCCTGCCAGGCCCTGACCAGCCGTGACAAATCGATCACCCTGCGCACCAGACACGACCGGGCGCGCCACCGTGCTGTGATCGAGGTGGCGGACGAGGGCAAGGGCATCGATCCCGAACAGGCCAGATATATATTCGATCCCTTTTTTACCACCCGGCGCGACATCGGCGGCACGGGACTCGGGCTGGCGATTTCTTACAACATCGTCAAACACCACGGCGGCGAGCTGCTCTTCACCTCAAGACCGGGCGAGGGGACCACCGTGCGTGTGATCCTGCCGCTGCCCTGACCCCGCAAGCAAAGAGGAATGCCCATGAATTCAGCACTCTATCCCGAATGGCCGGTGCTCCTCATCGATGACGAGGAAAACTTTCTGCGCAGTGCCAGCTACACCCTGATCTCCGAGGGGATCAACAATGTGCGCAGCTGTCAGGACAGCCGCCAGGCCATGGGAATGCTGGCGGAAGAGTCCTTTTCGGTCGTCGTCCTCGACATGATGATGCCGCACCTGACGGGGGAGGAGCTGCTCAAACTGATCGTGCGGGATTTTCCCGACATCCCGGTCATCATCATCACCGCGATCAATGAGGTGGAATGGGTGGTCAAGACCATCAAGGCGGGGGCCTTTGATTATGCGGTCAAGCCCGTCGACGACGCCCGCCTGGTCACACTGGTGACCCGGGCGCTGCAGCTGCGCGAGGTGCGCGACGAGAACATCAAACTCAGGCAGTACCTGATCTCCGCGCGCCTGGAACATCCCGAACGCTTCGCCGCCATCATCACCGACAGCCCGGCCATGCGCGGCATCTTTCAGTATGTCGAGGCCATCGCCGCGACGCCCCTGCCGGTGCTGATCACCGGCGAGACCGGCACGGGCAAGGAGCTGATCGCCCGCGCCCTCCATGATCTGAGCGGCCGCAAAGGCGATTTTGTCGCCCTGAACGTCGCCGGGGTGGATGACCATTTTTTCTCCGACACCCTCTTCGGCCACAGCCGCGGGGCCTTTACCGGGGCCGACCGCGAACGCAAGGGGCTGATCGAACAGGCGGCGGGCGGAACCCTCTTCCTCGACGAGATCGGCGACCTCAGTCTCGAATCCCAGGTCAAGCTGCTGCGGCTTCTGCAAGAGGGCGAGTACTATCCCCTCGGCGCCGACCAGCCCAGAACCTCCGACGCACGCGTAACGGTCGCCACCCTGCGCGACAGCGATTATCTGCAAAAGAGCGAGCGCTTCCGCAAGGACCTCTATTACCGGCTGAAATCCCACCATATCGCCCTGCCGCCCCCGCGCCAGCGCCGCGAGGACATCCCCCTGCTGGTCGACCATTTCCTCGACAAGGCCGCTGCAAAGCTGGACAGGCGCAGGATCACGCCGCCCAGGGAACTCTATACCCTGCTTGCCAACTACCCCTTTCCCGGCAATATCCGCGAGCTCGAGGGGATGATCTTCGATGCGGTCAGCCGCCACAAGGGGGGTGTGCTCTCCCTGACCGCCTTTCGCCGCGCGATCGAGCCGGGCTGGGATGAGACCGAGCAGCCGGCTGAGCACGGGGGCGAAGAGGCCGGGGAGGAGTCGATCTCCTTCGGCAAGACCCTGCCGACCCTGCGCGCAGCAGAGCAGGCCCTGATCGCCGAGGCCCTGCGGCGGGCGGAGCAGAACCAGGGCATCGCCGCCGGCATGCTCGGCCTGACCCGCCGCGCCCTCAATAACCGTCTGCAGCGCAACAAATGACGGCGGCCGGCCCCGTGCTGAGCTTACCAGTCCGCCGCCGGCAGGACGCTTTGTCCCGCTCGCTGTTATTTTATCAGCGGCCCCCGTAATCTCTGCCAGCGCGGCTGCAAACTTGCCGGCCCCTGCCACGATTCCGTCCTGCCGGCGAAGTGTGGCAGGATCCTAATGATAAATAATATAAATAAATAGACGTTATTTTCACTCCCAATCCCTCCGAAACGTGGCACCCCTTTGCGAAGCCCGCCGGACGCTCTGCTCGCCTGGATGTATTGAAAATAAATAAATTACGGCAATTGTACAATTATGGCAGACTCTTTGCTAGGATGGGCACGAAGAACGGCAGCGCGCCGTTCTTGCGGTTACACCCTTCAACAGACCCTATGCAAGGAGGTTGATATGAAAAAGGGAATGATGACCCTGGTGCTGGCCGGCCTGCTGGCTGGCTTCAGCTATGCAGCGGACAGCACGACGACCCTGGATAGTGCCAGGCTGGCGGTTGCGGTCGACAATTACAAGATGGCCCTGAAATCGGACAATCCCGGGGTGCGTTCCAGCGCCCTCTACATGCTGGCGCTGATCAGGTCGCGCTATCCGGAGGCGAACATCTCCGGCTTTAACGGCGATCTCGCCCGGATCAGCCGCAAGGATGCGGACCCCCTGGTGCGCGTCCAGGCCAATCTGATCTTGACCTATCTCAACAGCGATTCGCTCCATACCAAAATCAGGATTGCGGATCCCGAGGCGCCCCTGGCCTTCTACTCGGAGCTTTTCACCGAGATCACCATGAATCCGGAAGAGATCAAGTAACCTTTCCGGCCCTTCAAGCCCGTCCCCGTCCCCCGCAAGGGAGGCGGGGATTTTTTTTGTCTCCCAGGGAGCAGGGTTGAAATTTCTGTAGCCGTGGGGCCGCTGCGGAGAAATTGCTTGTTTCTCATTGCCAGCCTGGCTAAATTGCCGTCAAAACGAACCCAAATCGGACCTGCCGTTGCCATGGCCAACGAACCCAACAAAGTCATCTATTCCATGATCGGCGTCAGCAAGATCTACCAGCAGAAAGCCGTTCTGAAGGATATCTATCTCTCCTATTTTTACGGCGCCAAGATCGGCGTTCTCGGCCTCAACGGCTCGGGAAAAAGCACCCTGCTGAGAATCCTCGCCGGCACCGACAAGGACTTTGTCGGGGAGACCGTGCTCTCGCCGGGTTATACAGTCGGCATGCTGGAGCAGGAGCCTCTCCTGGACGAAACCAAAACCGTCAGGGAGATCGTACAGCAGGGCGTGCAGGAGGTCGTCGATCTTCTTGCCGAATACGACGTCATCAACGGTCGCTTCGCCGAGCCGATGAGCGATGATGAAATGAACAAGCTGATCGAGCGCCAGGGCCAGGTCCAGGAGCAACTCGACCAGCTGAACGCCTGGGATCTGGACTCACGTCTGGAATTGGCCATGGATGCCCTGAACTGCCCTCCGGGCGAGACCCCGGTCAAGGTGCTCTCGGGGGGCGAACGCCGGCGGGTGGCGCTCTGCCGGCTGCTGCTGCAGCGGCCCGACATCCTGCTGCTCGATGAACCCACCAACCATCTCGATGCCGAGACCGTGCTCTGGCTCGAGGCGGAGCTGAACCGCTACGCCGGCACAGTCATCGCCGTCACCCATGACCGCTATTTTCTTGATAACGTCGCCGGCTGGATCCTCGAGCTGGACCAGGGGGAGGGCATCCCCTGGAAGGGGAACTATTCCTCCTGGCTGGAACAAAAGCAGGCGAGGTTGCTGCTGGAGCAAAAAAAGGAGACCGAGCGGCAAAAGACCCTGCAGCGGGAGCTGGAATGGATCCGGATGACGCCCAGGGCGCGGCAGGCCAAATCCAAAGCCCGTATCAGCGCCTATGAGCAGCTATTGCAGGAGGGGAGCGAGGAGCGCCGGAAAGAGCTGGAACTTTATATTCCGCCCGGTCCGCGTCTGGGCAAGATTGTCATTCAGGCGGAGCAGATCAGCAAATCCTATGGCGACAGGATTCTTTTCGAGGAGTTGACCTTCAGTCTGCCTCCCGGGGGGATCGTCGGCGTGATCGGACCGAACGGGGCCGGCAAGACCACTCTGTTCAGGATGGTTGTCGGGGACGAACAGCCGGACAGCGGGGTCATCCGCATCGGCGAGACCGTGCAGTTGGCCTATGCCGACCAGAGCCGGGCGGCGCTCGATCCGGCAAAAACGGTCTGGGAGATGATCAGCGGCGGAGAGGAGCGCATCAAACTGGGTGACCGGGAGATGAACTCGCGCGCCTATGTGGCCCAGTTCAATTTTATCGGCGCCGATCAGCAGAAGAAAGTCGGGCAGCTCTCCGGCGGCGAGAGAAACCGCGTGCACCTCGCCCTGGCGCTCAAGCAGTGCGCCAATGTGATCCTGCTCGATGAGCCCACCAACGATCTCGACGTCAACACCATGCGTGCGCTGGAGGAGGGGCTGCTCAACTTTGCCGGCTGCGCTGTGGTGATCAGCCATGACCGCTGGTTCCTGGACCGCATCTGCACCCACATCATCTCATTTGAGGGCGACAGCGGCGTGGTCTGGTATGAAGGCAATTTCAGCGACTATCAGGAAAACCGCCGCCAGCGCCTCGGCAAGGCCGCGGACGTCCCCCATCGGGTCAAATACAAGCGCCTGACCCGATAATCCGGAAATGCCCTAAAACCGGGAGCGACAAATCCCCATCGGGTCAATTACGA
>JAKPUX010000322.1 GCA_029554865.1 bacterium
GAAATTGAGCTGGTCGTTCCGGATGCGCCGGTGGGTGCCCGTCATCATCAGCCCGACTGAGGTGGCCCCGGCGCTGTAATCCTTTTGCAGGCGGCTGACAAAATAGTTGCTCAAAGGCTCAACCGCCTCCCGCTGCGAGGCCTCTCCCCGGCGGATCTCTGCCTCCTCTTTCTGGGTTATGGCATCGAGCACGCCGACCGAGAGGCCGCTTCTGGTCTTGCCGCTGAGTTTGAAGGCGCCCAGGATTGAGGTGTTGGCGGGCGAGCGCAGGTGTTCATCATCCTCGGTTTCAATCTCCCGCTGCGGCGCACGTCCGATGCGGCGGGAGTAAAAGAGCTGGTCCATGGAAAGATCGCCGTCGCCCATGACCAGCCGGTAATCGAAAATATTCTTGCCCTCGATGAAGAAGGGGCGCTTTTCCTCATAAAAGGTTTCAAAGGCGGTGAGGTTGACCTCCGAGGGATCGGTCTCAACCTGGCCGAAATCGGGATTGATGGTGAAATCCATGGTCAGATCCGAGGTGATGCCTGCCTTGCCGTCGAGGCCGCCCTTGAAGTGGCCGGTGCGGCCGGTCGCGAAGGGATTTTCCGGTTCCGGCCGGCCCGTGCTCAGATCGCTGACGGCGTAGGGGAGCAGTTCGACGCGTTTGGGTTGGGCGAGATTCTTCAGCCCGTGCAGCTCTCCGAAAAAGTGGACGACGCCGGAGGCATCCTTGGGGATATGCTGCCAGAGTGCGGTTTCATCATTCCTCGCCAACTCGCGATAGATTTCCAGCCCCCAGACCTGCTCCGGCCGGTCCGGGTAGCGCAGCTGGTTGAAGGGAATGCGCAGTTCGGCGGTCCAGCCGGAGTCGTCAATAGTGGTTTGGGCGAACCAGACCGGATCCCAGCTTTCATCCTCGTTCTCGCCGTCGTTGCTGAAGATGAAATCCTGTTTTACTCCGGCAGCGGTGACTCCGAAGGTGAAAGCGGTGCGGCGGTCGAAATAACTGTCGAGGATGATGCCGGCGCCATCCGCCTGTTCGTCGTTATCGCGACGGGTCAGCCGTGCGCTGATCCTGTCCGGCTGACGGTCCTGATTGCGGATCAGCACATAGAGGTTATCCGCATCGTAGACTATTTTAAAAAAAGAGGCCTCGCTGGCGGGAGCGCCATTGTCCGGCTCATGCTGGGTGAATCCCTCGCCGGGCTCGGCCTGCTGCCAGACGGCATCGTCGCCCCGGCCGTCGATGACCGGAGCAGCCAGTTTGCAGAATTGCGTCGTATACACTTTTTTATCGATCTGCTGCGCCGCTCCCCCTGCGACGCTGATCAAAACCAGAATGGATAACAGTTTTCTCACTGCGACGGCCTCTCATCTGTTTGTCGGGTGCTATTCGGGCTGTCGCGCCATCGGCCCCGGCTCAGCGGGCGGGAAGGGAGATTTCAGCCGATCAGCATTCTCTTTCAAACGACAGCGGAAATGTGCACTTGGGCTAAGTTATGGAACGATAAAGCGGAAAAAATGTTACAGTGCACTTTTCCGGTCCGGCGGTCAGCCTGAAGAATTGCCGGGTTTTGCCGGCCGCAAACGGGGGCCTCGTTGATTGCGGCAATTATCCGGCGCCCGCCGCGATGCGGAAGAGAAAAATGACAAGCGTGGCATAATTATCTTGATCCCGTTCATAGATAGAATTATATTTGCACTTGCTGCCGGGTCGGTCACCGCTGTCCGGCCGGAGGTATGGTCGTGTTCCACCTCCTCACGCCTCGATAATCTCAGCACCTCAGCCCTGGAGAGAGCTAATGAAAGCCCTTCGTGTTTTGATTCTGATGACAGCCATGCTGATCATGCCTCTTTTGCAGTCCGCCCTGCCGCAGGCGATCAATCTCCTCCGGAATCCGGGCTTTGAAAGCGGGCTGCTGAGCGGCTGGTCGGCCGTGGATTCGAGCCGGATGGAGATCACTACCCGCACCGGGCATGGCGGCAGGAAATCCCTGGCGGTGACGCCGCTGCGAGCGTGGGGCGGGGCAGCCTGCGATGCCGCCGCGCTGCTACAGCCGGGATATCGCTATGAGATCAGCGCCTGGCTGCGCAATGCCGAGGCGGGGTGGGGACAGTTCGATCTCTTCCTGGTCTGGCAGGAGGCCGGAAAGGAGAAGAGCCTTCCCATCGGCCGCGTCGACTGCGACAAGTTG
>JAKPUX010000351.1 GCA_029554865.1 bacterium
CAATGGGGTTTGAACGGACCAGCGGCGATGGATCTCAGCCATCTCGTCAGCGGGGAAAAGGGGGAACTCGAGCTTGCGGTGAATTTTATCGCCGGCGCGGAGCCGCTCATGCAGGAGCTGCTGCAGCGTTTTGCAGATTCGCAGTGGCCGGTTGGGATTGTTCTTTCCGGCCTGCTGCCGCCCAAGGCGGCCCATTTTGTCGTTCAGAGCTGTGGCGTAGCGGCAGAGGTTGGGATGCGAAGGCTGGGTGAACGGGAAAAGGCAGCGCTGTGGAGCGCCCTTTGCAATACCCGTCTTCAGGTCAGAGGGACGCGGGGCTTTGAGTTTGCCCAGGTCTCTGCAGGAGGGATCCCAGCCGATGAGGTAGTGAGCCGGACCATGGCCTCCAGAAAGCAGGCCGGACTCTTGTTAGCCGGCGAGGTGCTGGATGTCATCGGGCCCTGCGGGGGCTACAATCTGCAGTTTGCCTTCAGCACTGGAGCCCTGGCGGGGATTGCGGCCGCTTCCTAGCCCTGCCTGCCGGCGAGGTTTTGCAGGGCGGCTTCATCCAGCCGGTAAACGGTCCATTCGTCCATGGCCCTCGCCCCCAGCCTGAGATAGAAATCGATGGCCGGCCGGTTCCAGTCCAGCACCGACCACTCCATCCTTCCGCATCCCCTTTCGCGTGCGATTTTGACCAGCTCCATGAAGAGGGCCTTGCCGAAGCCGCTGCCGCGCTCGTCGGGGCGGACGAAGAGATCCTCCAGAAAGAGAGAAGGTTTGCCGGTAAAGGTCGAGTAGGTATAGAAATAGAGGGCAAATCCGACCGCCCGCTTTTCGGTCCCCTTTTCGCAGAGCAGGGCACGGAAATATGGATCCGGCCCGAAACCGGCAGCGAGCAGGGCCTCCTCGCTGTTGGCGACCGCATGCGAGAGCTTTTCATATTCCGCAATGCCGTGGATGAGTTCCAGCAGGGTGGGCACATCCGCAGCTGTGGCGGGACGGATGGTATAGTCCGGTTTTTGCGAAGGCATGATCTGCTCCTGTGCAGATGAGGGCATTATCAAAAAGGCTCCGGCCCCATGGGGGACCGGAGCCTTTCAGCGTTCTGTCGGTGAATCAGGGTGTCTGACGGATCAGACAAAGATCTGGTAGCCAGAATCCTTCTTCAGCTTTTCGACGATGGAGCTGTTGAGGTCACGGCGCTTGCCGCGCAGCAGCTGCTGTTCGAGTTCGCTCTTGACCTCTGCGAGAGGACGGGTCTCTTTCTTGCGATCGACCACCTTGAGGATATGGTAACCGTACTGGGTTTCAATGATGTCGGAGATTTCGCCGACAGGCACCGAAAAGGCGGCGTCTTCGAAGGGTTTGACCATGTGGCCTTTGGGAAAGTTTTCATAGAGGCCGCCGCTGGTCTTGGAACCGGGGTCCTCGGTGTTTTCCGTGGCCAGGGTGGCGAAATCCTCGCCCGCTTTGGCGCGACGGAGCAGCTCTTCCATCTTTTTGCGGACATCCGCCTTGCCGGCTTCATCCTTGCCCTGGGTCATGAGCAGGATGTGGCGCACGCTGGCGGTTTTGTCCTGGTTGTAGGCCGCGTTGAGGTCCTCATCCGTCACCTTAACCTCATTGTAGAGCTTGTCGAAGTATTTGCGGATGACCATCTCCCGCTCGATATCGGCCTTGACGGTTTCGATTGAGATGCCGTCGCTGCCGATGCGCTGGATGAATGCCTCCTCGCCGCCGTTCTGGGTGTAAATGAACTGCAGGGTGCTGTCGACCTGGGCGGGGGTGATGGCGACGCCGGCTTTCTTGGCCCCTTCCAGCAGGAGGTTGCGTTCGCCCATGCGCTCGATGTTGACCTTGAGAAAATCAGGGAGGCGTTTGGGATCGAGGGTCTTGATCTGGTCGATATTCTTGCCCATGGCGAGCTGCATTTCGGTGAAGAAAGTGCCCGGGGTGATCTGGAAATATTTGCACTTGACCAGGGTTTTGTTGGCATCGGGATCCACAGCGGGATAGGCTTTGGCGAGTTCAACAGCCAGGTCATAGATGGGCGTTCCTTTTTCCAGTTTTGCACCCTTCGGGCCGCCGCAGCCGGTGGCGACCAGGGCTGTGAAGAGCGCCGCGATGATAAATCTGCGCATGAGCTTCTCCTTATTTGATTGAGACTGGGGTTAGTGTATTAATTCATGTAGTATACAAAAAATATTTTCCAAATCATAGCTTTTTATTTTACGCAGAGATGGCGCCGCCGCGGCCGCGGCCGGATAAACACCTTTTGCAAATATAAAAAAAACTTGTTATGTTATGCCCGGAATAAGCAAAAGACGGGAGAGGAATGGAATCGGGCACTGAGTTGATCGCGCTGCGGCATGGGGAGACCGAGTTCAATGCCGACCGGCGCATGCAAGGCCATCTGGATGTGCCGCTGAGCGAGGTGGGAAGGGAGCAGGCCCGCCTGGCTGCAGCCCGTCTGGCGGCTGAGCCGATTGACAAGATCTACAGCAGTGATTTGCAGCGGGCCGTGGAGACAGCCCAGACCATACGCGGCAGCCGGGGGATCGACCTGGTTACCGATGTGCGGCTGCGCGAGTTTCATATGGGGACATTTCAGGGCCTGACCGTTACCGAGGCCAGAGAAAGGCATGGCGACGCCTGGGAGCGTTTTTTCATCCATGATGCCGATTTTGCCCTGCCCGGCGGTCAGAGCCGCAATCAGAAGCAGGTCGAGATTGCCGCCTTTATGGAAGAGGTGGTGAGAACAGAGGCGGGACGGCGGCTGCTGGTGGTGACCCACGGGGGCATCCTCATCGGCATGCTGCGTCACGTCCTGGGCATCCCTGCCAGCCATTACTTCCGGGTCAGCATCGAGAATACGGGGATTCAGAGGTTTTTCTACAGGAATGCGGCCTGGCATCTGATCTCCTGGGGAGAGGTTGATCACCTGACGGTAGCGAGGGAAAGCCGATGAGGAAAACCAAGATCATTGCGACGCTCGGGCCCGCATCGCGGGAGCCGGCCGTCCTGGAAAGAATGATTGATGCGGGCATGAATGTCGCGCGGATCAATTTTTCCCACAGCACACATCAGGAGCACGCCGCCCTCATCGCGCAGGTGCGCGAGGCGGCGGAGAGGAAAGGCCGGCCGGTTGCCATCCTCCAGGACCTGCAGGGACCCAAGATCCGCACCGGACTTCTGGCCGGCGGCAAGGCGGTGGAGCTGCGGGCGGGGCGGCCGTTTATGATTACCACCGATGAGTGCCCCGGCGATGCGGAGCGGGTGAGCACCAGTTATGCGGCCCTGCCGGATGACCTCAGGCCGGGAGACCGGGTGCTGCTCTCCGACGGCCTCATGGAACTGCGCGTGGTGCAGGTGTCGGGTCGGGAGGTAGCCACCGAGGTGGTCACCGGCGGGTTGCTGCGCGCCCACCAGGGCATCAATCTTCCGGGCGTGGCCTTGAGCGCTCCGGCCCTGACGGAGAAAGACCGTGAGGATCTTGCCTTCGGGCTGGCGCAAGACGTGGACCTGATGACCCTTTCCTTTGTCCGTCGGGCGGAGGACATCCGCGAGATCAAGGCCTTGATTGCGGCAGCGGGCAGGAATATTCCGGTCGTCGCCAAGATCGAACGGGCCGAGGCGCTGACCGAGCTCCCTGAGATTTTAGCCGAGGTAGACATCATCATGGTAGCTCGCGGCGATCTGGGGGTGGAGCTGCCGCCGGAACAGGTGCCGGTGCTGCAGAAGCAGCTGATTGAGGCGGCCAATGAAGCGGGCCGTCCGGTCATCACCGCCACCCAGATGCTGGAATCGATGACCGTCAATCCTCGTCCCACCCGCGCCGAGGCCAGCGATGTGGCCAACGCTATCATCGACGGCAGCGACGCGGTCATGCTGAGCGGTGAATCAGCGGTCGGCCGCTACCCCGTGGAGGCGGTGGCCATGATGGCGCGCATCGCTGAGGCGGCGGAGGCGAGCGAACGCCATGGTGATGCAGCGGCGACCAGACGGTGGCTGATCGAGAGGCCGCAAAGCGGGCCCCTGGCAATCGCCGCGGCTGCAGCGACCATTGTCAAGCAGTTGCCGATCGCGGCCATCTGCGTCTTCACCCTTTCGGGCGAAACCGCACGGCTGATCTCCCAGCAGAGACCGCAGGCCCCCATCTTCGCCTTCACCGCCGACCGGGATGCCTGGCGGCGGATGAGCCTGATGTGGGGGGTGGTGCCGCAGTTGATCACCTTTTCATCGGATATGGAGACCCTCTGGCAGCGGGTGCAGCCGAGCGTGCGCCGGGCTGTGCCGCAGGAGGGCGCTCAGGTCATATTGGTCGGCGGCCATCCCTTTGGCGAGGGCTCCAGGACCAATTTGCTTAAAATTCAAAGCCTCTGAGCGGTGTGGACTCGGGAAAGGCTTGACTTTTACAGAATAAAGCAATAAATTATGAACGTAAAATATTATTTTTTTGGGCAGCTTTGTATTTCAAGCTGCCTTTTTTGCGAGTCCGGCGGTGATCGTTCCGGACAGGCTCGGCCCACTACGGGTGGCAAGGAGGAAGGCTTTGCGATTACTGGAGTACATTAACAAGAATGCTATCTTTCTGGATATAGAGGTCCATGATAAAAATGAGGCCATCTCAGAGATCGTGGAGAGCATGGCCAAGGCGCATCTGATTCAGAATGCTGAAGAGTTCAAAAAAGAGGTCTACGAGCGCGAACGGCTGGGCAGCACCGGCATCGGCAAGGGCATCGCTATTCCTCATGCGCGTACCCGGGCGGTCAACCGTCTGGTCATCGCCTTCGCCCGCCTCAAGGAGGGGGTCGATTTCGGGGCCGAGGACGACGACCCGGTGCGGCTGATCTTTTTGCTCGGCACGCCGGTCGATACGGTGGGCGATTACCTGAAGATCTTGGCCAAACTTTCTCGCCTGCTCAAGGAGGATCTTCTCCGCAAACGCCTGCTCAAGGCCAAGACGGGCAAGGAGGTCCTGGAGCTTCTGGAGGAGGCCGAAGGCCAGAACTGCTGAGAGCAGCAGCTCCCGAGCGGAAACTAGCAAACGGAAAGCGCCGCAGACATCTGAGATGTCGCGGCGCTTTTTATTGTATTATCCCCGAGCGGGGGACAGCTGAGGCCGGCCGGGTCAGGCGACGCCGGCTGCTTCTTCGGCCCAGATGCGGGCGAGGTGAATGATGACCTCAACGGCCTTTTGCATATCCTGGATGGAAATCCACTCCTGGCGGGAGTGGAAATTGTGTCCACCGGTGAAGATGTTGGGGGTGAGCAACCCCTGATAGGAGAGGCGGGAGCCATCGGTGCCGCCGCGGATGATGTTTTGAATGGGAGTGATCCCTGCCCGCCGCACCGCCTCCACGGCGTGTTCCACCACACGCGGCTCCTTGTTGATCTCGTATTTCATGTTGCGGTAGGATTCCTCCACCCGCAAGTCGAGTTTGGCCTTGGGGTAGGTTTTCATGGTCTTGTCCGCCCACTGCTGCAGCATGCTCTCCTTCTCCTTGAGCCCCTCGATGGTAAAGTCGCGGATGAGAAACTTGATGACGGCCTCCTCGACGGTGCCGGTGAGGTGATGGGGATGGAGATAGCCTTCGCGACCGGAGGTGGTCTCGGGGGAGAGGGCATCCTGGGGCAGGTTGGCGATGATCCGGGCGGCGATCTTGATCGCATTGACGAGTTTGCCCTTGGCATAACCGGGATGGAGGTTGACGCCGCTGATGGTCATAATCACGCTGTCGGCGCAGAAGGTTTCATCCTCGACCTCGCCCAGGGTTTCACCGTCGATGGTATAGGCGAAATCAGCGCCGAAAGCCTGCACGTCAAAGTGCTCGGTGCCGCGTCCCACCTCTTCGTCCGGTGTGACAGCGATGCGCAGGCGGCCGTGGGGAATTTCGGGGTGGTCGATCAGATAGCGGATGGCGCTGAAAATTTCGGCGATGCCGGCCTTGTTGTCGGCGCCGAGCAGGGTGCTGCCGTCGGAGGTGATGAGGTCATTGCCGATCTGGCGGACAAGCTCAGGGGTTTCCTCTGCGCGGATGACGACACCGGCGGGGAGGACGAGGTCACCCCCCTGATAATTTTTATGGATGATGGGCTTGACCTCCGCTCCGCTCACCTCAGGGGAGGTATCCATGTGGGCGATCAGGCCGATGACAGGCACAGGATGGGAAACATTGGCGGGCAGCGTGGCGGTGACATAGCCCCATTCATCCATGCCGGCATTAGCGAGGCCCATCTCCCTGAGTTCCTCGACCAGTTGGCGGCCGAGCTGCTTCTGCTTTTCAGTGCTGGGGTAGGAGGCGGATTCTTCTGAGGATTGTGTATCGAAGGAGACGTAGCGCAGAAAACGTTCAACACAGCTCTGGTCTATGGCGATCATGATCAGATTACTCCCATGTTTTATAAAACAAGCTTCGGGTTGAGGAGCGCGGGGCAGGCGGGCAAGATGCAGCGGCCACAGGAGGCGCCAAAAACAATGCTTGAAATATCCATTCCAATCATTTATATTAAAACACCTTCGACGGCTGCGCCGCGCCATCGCGCTGCCTAAATATACTAAAAGGAAATGAGATGGCAAAAAGGATTTTGCTCTGCCTGATCGCCCTGGCTCTGATCGGTGGCTGCGGGAAAAAGGAGGAGAAGGAACGCAAGCAAACTTCTCTTCCTTCTGTCGGCGACAACGCGGACAACGGAGGGATGCTGCGTTTCACTCTGGAGGGCAAGGCGATGCGCGATCGTTTCGTCGTCGCCCAGTTCACCCCGCGCGGGGATCTGTTCATGGAAGACAATCTGCAGATCTACAATTACGATATCAATTCCGACAAGTATCCCCGCCTGCTCATGAGCGTCAACACCAGGGAGAGCGATCTGAAAAAGTGGCAGGGCCAGACCTTGAAGGCAGAGGTGGTCGCCTTCACCGTCTCCGCCCTGAGCGCCCCGCTCACCTCCCAGGGTGAGCTCAGGATCACCCGTGTGAATGACCAGTTCGTTGAGGGTCAGTTCCATGGCGAGCTGCTCAGCGAGGAGAACGGCAAAAGCTTCGAAATTCGCGGCGAATTCAAGGCTGTACTGCGCTGGAATGTATAATCTGTCTAACTTATCTGAACCGATAACCTAAAAAGGAGTTGCTGTCATGAACAAGAAACTGATCCTTTTCGTGGCCCTGCTTTTCGTTTTCGCCATCGCAGCCGGCACTTTCCATGCCGTCAATGCGGCGGACGACAAGGCTAAATCCTCGACCGTCCAGAAGGACGACTGCTGCAAGAAGAATGCGGCGGACTGCAAGGAAAAGGCGGCAGACTGTAAGGAAAAGGCTGACGCAAAGGAATGCGCCAAGGAGAAGAGCGGCTGCTGCTCCAAGGCCAAAACTGAGGCTGCCGCCAGCGAGGCTAAATGCGCTGGCTGCCCGGCCAAATCGGCTTGCGAAAAAAAGTAACCGGCACCTTTGCGTGTAAAGGGAAAGCCCTGCGGCTTTCCCTTTTTTTATGGCCTTGAACAAGGTTAAATACTTGATGTCTGTCTGACACCGGTATGTAAAAGCCATGATCAGAAAACTGAGCTTTGCTGAACTGGAGGCCGAACGCCTCAAACGGACCAGCTGCGTCCGGAGCGGCCCTCCCATCCTGACGGCGCTTCTGGATGACATCCGCAGCCTGCACAACGTCGGGGCCATCTTCCGGACAGCCGATGGCGCGCAGTTCGACCATCTCTATCTCTGCGGCATCACCGGCACGCCTCCCCGCAACGAGATCCGCAAAACCAGTCTCGGCGCCGAGGAGAGCGTGCCCTGGAGCTATCATGCGGATCCGGTTGAACTGGCCGGGCGTCTGAAAGCGGAGGGATACCAGATCGTCGTGCTCGAACAGACCGACGCCAGCCTCGATTTCAGCGCCGCCGTCTACCGTTTCCCGGCCTGTCTGATCCTCGGTCACGAATATACGGGCGTACGCGATGAACTGGTCGCTCTCGCCGACATGGCGATCGATATCCCGATGCGAGGCAGCAAACATTCGCTCAACGTCTCGGTTGCCTTTGGCATCGCGGCCTATGAAATATCGCGCCGCCGGGATGATATCCGCCGGGGATGATGTTCTAATTGCCATGCCGGGCGGAGTGCACACACCTGAACCTGGTCGGGAGCTGAATAGAGGAGAACGAAGATGGCGCTGTTATTGAGGGAGCGTTTCGAGAAGCTGGGGCCCTTTGGCAAGAGAGGCTTGATCTATACCCTGGTGGGATTGGCCGGGCTCATCGCCCAGCTGGTCCGGTTCGGCACGCGCCAGCCCTTCGGGATTCTCGTCTGGGCCCTTATCATCGGCATCGGCCTCTATTATTTCTTCGTTCTGACTGGACGCCGGTCCTGATTCACAATCCATTCGCGGGAGAAGAGTATGGGAGCCTTTACCATTGATTTAAGCGGCAAGGCCGCTCTGGTCACCGGCGGTTCGCGCGGCATCGGCCGGGCGATCGCCCTGCGCCTGGCGGAAGCAGGGGCCGACGTGGCCGTCAACTATTTGCGTCAGCGCACGGCCGCCGAAGAGACAGTGCGGCTGGTTGAGAAGACCGGACGCCGCGCCCTCGCCATTCGCGCCAACGTGGGCGAGGTAGAGAATATCCCGGGGATGATCAGCGAGATCGGCGAGGCCTTCGGACGCCTCGACATCCTGGTCAGCAACGCCGCTTCCGGCGTGCTCAAACCAGCCCTCGAGCTGAACGAACATCACTGGCACTGGACCATGGACATCAATGCCGGGACGCTCCTGCCGCTGACCCAGCACGCCCTGCCCCTGATGGAGGCTCACGGCGGCCATATCATCGCGGTGTCGAGCCTCGGCTCTGTGCGCGCCATTCCCAATTACGCCGCCGTCGGGGCCTCAAAGGCGGCGCTCGAGTCCCTCATCCGCCATCTGGCGGTGGAGCTGGCCGCGCGCAATATCCATGTCAATGCCGTCTCGGCCGGGGTGGTCGATACAGACGCCCTGAAGCACTTTCCCAACCGCGATCAGCTGCTCGAAACCAGCCGCCAGAAAACCCCCTCCGGCAGGCTGACCACGCCTGAAGATGTGGCTGATGTTGTGCTGATGCTCTGCTCCTCTCTGGCGCAGCAGATTCACGGTCAGACCATCGTCGTCGACGGCGGCTATGCCATCATGGGTTGATTCGGGGAGCTTCTATCCCTGAGGCGGGGCGATCGCGATAAAACAAAGGCGCGCTCATCATTTGAGGTGATGAGCGCGCCTTCCTGTTTCGGACGGGAGCATCCTGGCTGATCACAACCCGGAGAATTTTTTGCTACTCCTGCAGCCAGGTGATCAGGCCGCTGTCGAAGGAGTGGGCCATCTCCGGATGAAAGGGCATGATGCGGATGGAGTAACCGTGCTGGCCGGTGGTTTCGCATGGGATGGTCGCCTCGAAGCGATAAACATTCTTCTTGACCTGTTCGACCTGTTCCATGACGGTGCTCTGGCCGTCGACAATTTCCTCATCCGAATCCAGCGGTCCGTAATAGACCTCCACGCGCAGTTCTTCCGGTTTGAGGCCGTCGCAGTTGACCATGGCGGAGATAGCCAGTCGGCCGCCGACGCGGACCTCGCCCCCCTCCTCGGAATCGACCTTGAGGATATGGACCTTGCCCCAGAGGCTTTGCACCCGTTCTTTCCAGGCCGCCACCTCCTTGACCAGCTGCATCTTGTTGCGGCTCAGTTTCTGCCAGCGCAGCTGGGCGGGCAGATAGTACTGCTCAAAGTAGTCGCGGACCATGCGGTTGGTGTTAAAGAAGGGGCTGAGGGTCTGGATGCTGCTCTTCATCATGGCGACCCATTTGCGCGGCAGATTGTTGCTGCTGCGTTCGTAAAAGAGCGGGACGATCTCCTGTTCGAGGATGGAGTAGAGGGACTCCACCTCGAAGAGATCCTGTTCTTCGGGATCGGAGAATTCCTCACCGCGGCCGATGCCCCAGCCCACTGTATTTTTATAGGCTTCATCCCACCAGCCGTCGAGGATGCTGAGGTTGAGAGCCCCGTTCAGGCTGGCCTTCATGCCGCTGGTGCCGCTGGCTTCGCGGGGACGGATGGGGGTGTTGAGCCAGACATCGACCCCGCGCACCATGCTGGCGGCGACCTCCATGTCATAGTCTTCAATGAAGACGATGCTGCTGCGGAACTCTTCCTTGCGGATGATATTGACAATGTCGCGGATGATGCCCTTGCCGATATTGTCGCGTGGATGGGCCTTGCCGGCGAATATGAACTGGACCGGGCGTTCCTTGTCGTTGAGGATAGCCTTGAGCCGGTCGAGGTCCTGGAAAATGAGTTTGGCGCGTTTGTAAGAGGCGAAGCGGCGTGCAAAACCAATGGTCAGGGCCTGGGGATCGAGCACTTCATCGGCTTTGGCGACATCCTCGGGCCGGGCGTTGGCGTTTTCGAGCTGGCGGCGCAGGCGGCCGCGGGCGAAGGCGACCAGCCGTTCGCGGCGGCGTTCGTGGGTGCGCCAGAGCTCTTCATCGGGAATCTGCTGGATGCGGTCCCAGACCGAGTCCTCGGAGCCGATGTTGTTCCAGCGCGGGCCGAGATAGCGCTGGAAGAGTTCGGCCATGTCCTCGGAGATCCAGGTCGGCAGGTGGACGCCATTGGTGACATGGCCGATGGGGACCTCGCTCTCGGGGATTTCAGGCCAGAGGTGCTGCCACATGCGGCGGGCGACCTCGCCATGGAGCTTGCTGACGCCGTTGCTGGCGCTGGACATGTTGATCGCAAAGATCGCCATGTTGAATTTGCCGCTGTTATGGGGCCGGCCGATGCCGCCGAGGCGGTGGAACTGCTCTGAGGAGATCTGAAGGGCGCCGTAATAGCCGCCGATGTAGCGGTCGACCAGGCCGAGATCGAACTCATCGATGCCAGCGGGCACAGGGGTATGGCTGGTGAAGACCGTGCTGTTGCGGTTGGCCTCCTGAGCCTCCCGGAAGGTGAGCCCCGACTCCTGCATGAGGAGGCGGACGCGTTCCAGGGCCATGAAGGCTGAATGGCCCTCGTTCATATGACAGATATCAGGCCGGAGGCCGAGGCGTTCGAGGGCGCGCAAACCGCCGATGCCGAGGACGATCTCCTGCTTGATGCGCATTTCCTCCTCGCCGCCGTAAAGGGAGTCGGTGATATCCTGATCCTCAGGGCTGTTCTCGGCGAGATTGGTGTCGAGGAGGTAGAGGGGGACGCGGCCGACCTGGGCGCACCAGATGGCGACATGGACCGTGCGCTGCAGGATTTCGACCGTAATGGTGATCGGCTTGCCGTTGGTATCGCATTCCTGCTTGACGGGCATGTTGTAAAAGTCGTTCTCCGGATAGTTCTCCTGCTGCCAGCCGTCTTTGGAGAGGTACTGGTGAAAATAGCCCTTCTGGTAGAGCAGTCCGACACCGACGAGGGGGATGCCCAGGTCGCTGGCCGATTTAAGGTGATCGGCGGAGAGGACGCCGAGGCCGCCGGAGTAGAGAGGCAGCCCTTCGTTCAGGCCGTATTCCATCGAGAAATAGGCGATGCGGAAGTTTTTCTGCTGGGGGTATTTTTTCTGAAACCAGGATTTTTGCGAGAGATAGTTCTCCAGTGCGGTGCGGGTGCGCTGGAGATGGGCGAGATAGCCGTCATCCTTGGCGCGCGCTTCGAGACGGGCCTGGTCGATGCTGCCGAGCAGGAGCACGGGATTGTGCCCGGAGCTCTCCCAGAGATCGCGGTCGAGACGGCGGAAGAGATTGCGCAGGTCATAGTCCCAGGTCCAGTAGAGGTTGTAGGCGAGGTCGCGCAGGGCGTTGAGTTCCACTGGCAGCGAGGGTACCACCTTGTACTTTTGGATGGAGACGGCCATAATAGGATCCTTATAAAAAAAAGCCGGTCAGAAAATATTTCATAAAGATAGTGAAAAAAGCGCTTCCAATCAAGGGAAAATGCGCCCCCGCCGCGCTGCCGGGGGTTTTGCAGGGGGACAAGTGGCACGACTGTTGCAAAAGAGGAGATGGAAGGGAAAAGGAGTGCGCATAGGACGCCTTCTCCCTCCGGCCGGAATGAATCGGCAAAGAGGTTACTCACAGAAAAACAATGGTTAGAAGGATAAGGGTCGTCGGGTGGATGAGGTGAATGCACAGAACAGGTTCAACGGGTCAACGCCGGTTCTGTATTGCCCTGAGTTAGCGTATCAGAGAGAGACACTTGGGCATCCATTGCACTGCACGGCAGCATTGTTCGGCACCCCGCTCCTCACTCTCGCAAGCATGGCTATTCAACAGGTTCCAACTTTCAATGTATGGAGGAAGTGATGAATTCTTCATCTCAGCATCCCATCCTGCTGGTGGTATTGGCCCTCTTGGTTCTGGCCTCCGGCCTTTTCGCCGCGGCCGGCGATACCTTGTCGGTGGGGAACAGCGCCGGACTGCCGGGTGTGACCGGCTATACCATACCGGTCAACCTGCGGAATGTCACCACCCTCAAGGGGCTGCTCTTCAAGATCAAGGATGTGCCCGATTCACTGGAGGTAACCAATGTGGTGCCGACCGGAAGGGCCTCGGGATTTCGCGCGGAGTGGACGACGGTGGGCGGGACGGTGAAAATCCTCATGTTCCCGACCATCACCACCACCCCCCTCATCACAGCCGGTAACGGGACTATCGCCAACCTGACGGTTTCGGTGAAACCCGAAGCGGTGCGCGGGGCCAAGGCGACGGTCACGCCCGACAGCGTCCGGGCCTCCAACAACGTTCAGCAGGCGGTGACGGTCTACGTCAAGAGCGGCTATTTCTGGTACGGGATCAAGGGCGATATCAAGGCCGACGGCGCGGTTGACCTCTTCGACGTTCTGCGTCTTATCGACATCGTCCTCGGCCGCGCGCCGGCTGCCACGGAATATGAAAGATGGGCCAGTGATCTCAACCTGGATGGCCAGATCGATGTCGCGGACATCACCGCACTGATCGATCTGGCGGTCGCCGCCACTCCCAGGATGGATGACAGCGGTTCGCTCTCCGACTATGCCGGCAACGCCGAGCTGACCATCTCCGCCCTGCCCAGGAATATTACCGGTTCGGTCAACGTGCCGGTACAGCTGCGCTCCACGGCCCCCGTCAGCGGCCTGCAGTTCGCCTTCAAGCTTGATTCGCGCCGTTTTCTCGTCTCCAAGCCCAGGCTGACCGAGATGAGCAGGAATATGTCGGTGGCGATTCACGCCGATGGCGATGAGGTGCGGGTGATGCTCTACAGTCTGAGCGGCGATCCCCTGCCCCTCAATGAGGGCATGGTGCTGCAGATCCCGGTGACCATCGCTGAGGCTCTGAATGCGGATGAAAAGCTGGAGATCAGGTCGGCGCTGGCCGGCACAATGGGCGGCGGCAGACTGCAGACCCAGATCGGCTCCGGAATGGAAGGGGTAGCGGCGGCGCCCGAGTCCTTCGCCCTGATGCAGAACAATCCCAATCCGTTCAACATGTCGACCAAGATCACCTATGAGGTGCCTGCGCTGCGGCAGGGTGCGGCCAATATCAAGCTGATGGTCTACAATGCCCAAGGGCAGGAAGTGAGAACCCTGGTTAACGAGAGAAGGAGCACGGGAAGATATACGGTGAACTGGGATGGCAGGGATAATGCAGGCAACTATGTCTCTTCCGGTGTCTACTTTTACAAGATGACTGCAGACAATGTGGTGATCACCAAGAAACTGGCAGTCACCAAGTAAGAGGCTTCCTTCGTACGGGAATCACTTTTAGGAGAGGAATTTAAGATGAAATCAAGCCGGGCGACTGCCTTTTGGGCACTCATTATCTTGGCAGCTTTAGTCGCGCCCGGGCTGGCGCAGGTCGTGGACGATTTCAACCGGACCAGCCTGGGATCGAATTGGACAGCCGATCCAGAATATATCATTTCCAGCAATACCCTGGACAACAGTACCACTGCGACCGGGTGGACCTTTCTGGCCGTCTATAATGCTGCGGCCAATCCCTCGCAGGTTCAGTTCACCTGGGCGGGGAGCGCCAATGCCAACGGCATCAACGCGGGTGGTTTTGCCATGCTCCTCGATGCCGCTTCGGTCACAGCCAATGGTCTGCTGATTTTCCGTCGGGATTTGACCCTGGAAATCAATCCGATCGTCAATGGCAATGTTGACCGTACCATCCCCGTCGCCACTGCGGCCGCTTCGCTGCCGGCGCCAGGGCCGGGCAGCGTCATCAAGATCGGCTTCCGCACGGATGCGACCAAGGCCTATTTTGACTATTATATCAATGGTACCCTCGACGGCACTCTCAGCTATCTGCGCTCCAGCCGGCCGGCGATCCCTTCGACCTATTATGCGGGTGTGAGCCTTTACGGCAACATGCAGAACAACATCGATGATTTCACCGTCTGGGCCCAGGGCATAACGGTTACCTCCCCCAACGGCGGGGAAAACTGGCTGGCTCGCTCGATCCACGCCATTACCTGGAGTTCGAACAGCTTTTCCGGCAATGTGGCGATCGACTACTCCCTTGATGCGGGATCGACCTGGACAGTGATCACCGCTTCAACAGCCAACACCGGTTCCTACACCTGGACCCTGCCGGCGACCCCGAGCACCAGCGCGCGGGTGCGCGTGCGGGATGCCGCCGACGGCAATCCCGCCGATATCAGCAATGCCAACTTTACCATCGCGCCCGAGACCGAATCGATCACGGTGCTCTCGCCCAACGGCGGGGAGAACTGGGAGGTCAATGCCTCGCACAACATCACCTGGAGCGCGGCGGCTTCGATCCCCGCTGTGCGCATTTATTATTCAGCGGACAACGGCGCGAACTGGACGATGATCGTTGCCAGCACAACCAATGACGGCTCCTACACCTGGACCACGCCGTCGGTGACGACCACCCGCGGCCTTATCCGCATCGCCGATGCCGCCGACGGCCTGCCCCTGGATGAGAGCGACGCCCCGTTTTCTATCCTGACCCTGGCGACCCTCTATGTGCGCGAAACCAGCGGGCAGCCGGGATCGACCAACAACCTGGTCGCCATCGGCCTCGACAACATCACCCCTGTACGCGGGATCTCCTTTCTGCTCATGGATTCACCGGCCTATCTGACCGCCATGAATGTCCTCCCCACCGGCCGCGCCTCCGACTTTACAGTCACCAAAACGGACAACGGCACGGCGGTCTCCATCCTGCTGGTCAGTCTGGCGGGCAACTCGATTCCGGCCGGCAGCGGCCCGATCTGCCTGATCTCCTATGACGTCTCCGGCGCCGCTCCCCTCGGTGAATTCTCGAGTCTGGATTTCTCCACCGTCAAGGTCAGCGACGACAGCAGCAGGGCGATTGTTCCCGAATTGCTGCCGGGCCGCTTCTGGTTCGTCAAGATCGGGGATATGGACAACAGCGGCGTGGTTGATCTGCTCGATATCAACCGCGCGGCCGACATCGTCCTGGGCAGGGAACCAGCCGCGACCGACAACGAGATGATGATCGGCGACCTTGACCATGATGGCGATATCGACCTGTTCGATCTGCTGACGATCTGGGAACTCGTCTACTAATGCAACGGAGAGGGTATGGGGCTCCTTGCCCTGCTCTGCAAGAAGCGCATGTATTCGAACGTGGGTAGGCTTATGAAAAGATGGTTTTTTCTCCTATTATCCGGTGTCATGCTCCTCGCTGTTCCACAGCTGCAGGCGCAGGTCACTACTTATACGGATAATTTCAACCGCACCGCCCTGGGATCCGACTGGCATGTTGACGCTGAATGGTATCAGATCGTCTCGGGTGCGCTGGATAACACCCTTACGGTGGCGAGCTGGGACTATTATGCCATCTATCTGGCACTGACCAATCCGACCGAGGTGTCATACACCTTCATCTCCACCGGCGATTTGGAGGGTGCCAACTCGGCCGGCCACATCATGCGTTACGATCTGGTCTCTAAAAGCGGCTATTTTATCTACCGCCGCTACGGCGATTTGACCCTCCATCCTATCATCGGCGGCATCATCCAGCGCAACGCCATAACCATCGCCAGCGTAGCGCCCACTCAGCCCTATCCCAAACCGGGCGATGTCATGAAGGTGGTGGCGACCAGTGACGCCGGCGGCCACCATTTTACCCTTTATATCAACGGCCGGCTCGACGGCAAACTCACCGATGCCGCCAAGAGCTATGGCAACGGAACCACTCTTTACGGCGGCATCGCCCTCTATGGCCAGCGCGCCAACAATATCGATGATTTCACCGTCAAAGGGACGCCCCCGCCCACTCCCGTTGAGACCATCGGGGTGACCTCCCCCAACGGCAGCGAAATTCTCTATGTCGGTTCGAATCATGCCATCACCTGGAGTTCGTCCAACGTGACCAACAACGTCAAGATTGAACTCTCCACCAACGGCGGAACTACCTATTCCCTGCTGACGACGGTGCCGCCGACCCCGGCCTCCTGGAACTGGACTGTGCCCAACACGCCCTCGACCACCTGCCGCATCCGCATCGCCGATGCAGTCGACAACGTCCCGCTGGATATCAGCAATGCCAATTTTACCATCACCACCCCTCCGGACCTCATGGAGGTGACCTCCCCCAATGGCGGCGAGGATATCTATTCCGGCACTACCATTCCGATCACCTGGACCACGACGCTTGTGGGCGGATCGGTCAAGATAGAATACTCCACCGACGGCGGCAGCACTTTCAACATCATTAACGCATCAGCTCCCAATACAGGCAGCTACAGCTGGCTGGTGCCGGCGCTGAGTTCCCCCACCTGCCGCATCCGCGTCTCGGGTGCTCCCAGCGGCGTGCCGAGCGATATGAGCAACAGCGACTTTACCATGCATATCACCCCGCCCGATCTGACGGTGATCCGCCCGAACGGCGGCGACAACTGGCTGGTCGGCGCGCAGCAGGAGATCCAGTGGACCGGTCCGGATGCCACGACCATGCCGGCGGTCAACATCCTGTATTCGGTCGACGGGGGCGGGACCTGGACGACAGCCGCCGCCAACGAGCTCAATGACGGCGCTTACACCTGGACCGTCCCATACGATGTGACAACACAGGCTCTGATCCGGATCGAAGATGCCAGTGATGCCGATCCCTTCGATCAAAGCAACGCCTTCTTCTCGATCTCCACCCTGGTCAGGCTGCTGGTCAAGGACAGCAGCGGCCAGCCGGGATCCACGGGCAACAAGGTATCGATTGTGCTCGACAATCTCATCAACGTCCGCGGCCTCTCCTTCCGGGTGACCGATTCGCCCAATCTGCTCACGGCGATGACGGTGACGCCGATCAATCGCGCCCTGAGCTTCTCGGTCACCAAGGTCGACAATGGCACTCACGTCACCATCTACATGGTTTCCATGTCCGCCGGGGTGATCACCGTCGGCAGCGGCCCGATCGCCACGATCAGCTATGACGTCTCGGCGAGCGCACCGGTGGGTGATTATGCCGAGCTCTCCCTCTCCGAGGTCACCGTCGCTGATGCCAACAGCCTGCCGGTCGTCCCCGATCTGGTCGACGGCAAGTTCTTCTTTGTGATGAAGGGGGACATCCTCGCCGACGGGGTGGTCAATGACCTCGATCTCGAGCGGGCCATCGAGCTGCTGTTGAAAACCGGAGCGCCGATGACCCCGACCGAACTCCTCTGCGGGGATCTCGATGCGGACGGGGATTTTGACCTCATCGATTTCATGAACATTTGGGAAATGATCTATTGAGCGTCTATTTTCGGCAGGACAGGATATGAAAGCATGGATGAGGATGGGATTGGGGCTGGTTTTCGGCCTCGTCTCGCTCTCCGCAGCGGCTGAGGCGGTTCTTCAGCTTGGCCAGGGCGGAGGCCAGGTCGGCAGTCAGCATAATGTCGTCCAGATCAGCATGGCCAACGATACGACGGTCATCGCCCTGCAGCTGGAAATCGCCGACGTGCCTGATTTCATCAAACCAGATTCAGTCTGGACGGCGGATCGTTCCGCGGGGTTCACGGTGGCCTGGCACGAGGATTCCCTGAGCGTGCTGCACATCCTCGTTTTGACTCTGGACAAGAGCGCTGCCATAGAACCGGGCAGCGGGCCTGTCCTCAATATTGGCTACACCGTCCTGCCGGGCGCGGAGAGCTTTAACGCCATCGACATCATCTTTTACGCCCAGCCGAAAGTGATTGCACCCGGCTCCGTCCGGGTGCCCGCGCTTTCCATAGCTGGCAAGTTCACCGTCGGCGGCACAGCTGTCGAAAGCAGGGGAGGGCAGCAGCCGGTTCGCTTTGGGCTGGAACAGAACTTTCCCAATCCCTTCAATCCCAGCACGCGGATCGTTTTTCATTTGCCGGGAAACGGGCATGCCCTGCTGGAGGTCTATAATGTGCTGGGTCAGATGATCAGAACCCTGGTCGATGGCGAGCTGGCGGCCGGGCCGCACGAGGCGATCTGGGATGGCCTCACCGACCGGGGGGGGCAGGCAGCCGGAGGGATCTATTTCTACCGTCTGCGTTCGGGCGGCCAATCCGAGTACAGACGTATGGCCTACATGCGCTGAAGGTATGAACATGGCGCGTTCGCGGGTTTCTTCACGGGTATGACGGCGTGAGGGAACGCGCCTCTTTTCAAGCCGCAGGGTTTCCTGCGGCTTTTTTTATGGGCAGAACGCTATTTCTTTTTGATGACCGCGCGCCAGCCGGTGGGGGGCTGAAGGGTGGGGCGATAGAACTTGCTGACGCTGCCGGCCTGCTCGGTGATATAAAAGGCCTGGGGTGAGATCTTTTTCACCAGGGTGAGAACGTCCTGCAGCTCTTTGCGCGGGAAGACCACGACCAGCATGCTGACGGGGCCGTTAAGACCTTCGCCCGGAAAGGAGGTCACCGCATAGCCCGCGGCGCGCAGAAGCTCGGCGATCCGGTCTCCTTCCTCGGCGCTGATGACGCGCAGTACGGTGTTGCCAAAGGCGATGCGGCGCTCAAGCAGGATGCCGACGACATTGCCGGTGGAAAATCCGGCTGCATAAAAGACCGTGAGGATGGGCTGGGCCGAGACCTCGGCCAGGACCTTGGCGACGACAAGGAGCCAGACGCTGACCTCAACAAAGCCAAGCATGAAGGCGATTTTGGTCCGGCCATGGACGATGGCGATCGTCCGCACCGTGCCGAGGGTGACGTCGGTGACGCGGGCGAGGAAAACGATAAGGCCGGTGATAAGGGTAGTCCACTCCACGACGATCATTCCTTTCCATAGAGGGGGCCCGGGGCCCGGCACCCGCAGGCGCCGGGCTTTCCAGGCGGACCAGTCCGGAGCCTATTTCTGCGGCCAGGGAATCTCTTTATAGCGCTCTCCGGTCTGACCGGCGATGGTCCGGTACCAGGCTTCAGGATAGGGCGGGTGCTGCACGCCGCCGTGTTCATCCCGAAGATTGCCGTCGAGAAATTTCCAGATCAGGAATTCCCCCAGTTTTTTCCAGCGTGCGACGGTCTCCTCGCCGGCGCTGACCGAAAAGCCGCTCAGGTAATCTCGCGCCTGCTGGGGTGAGGTCTTGTATAGGGCCAGCGCGGCGCGATCGATCTGCGGGACCTGGGCGATGAAACGTCCCTCGAGCTCGCGCTGCACAATCTGGACCTCCTTGATCATGTCGCTGTAGCGGGAATAGGTATAATTGGAGACAAAGTTGAAAACCCAGAAAGCCGAGTTCCAGGAGAAGGCGTCGAACGAGCCGGCGCCGACCGCAAAGCTGGGGGCGATGCGGTTGATGCCGCAGTACATCGGCACATAAACGGTGCAGTAGGTGTCGTCGACGCCGAACCAGAGGATGCCCCCGATGGGGTCGGGCAGCGCGGCGCGGGACTGGGCGACGAAGGAAAAGCCGGTCTGCTGGGTCGAGGTGGCGCGCTCATGAAAATATTTGACGCTGTCCACCTTCCATTCCATCGGCCGCCAGCGATAGGGGAGGCCGTAGGGTCCGGCCCCGACATCCTGAGTCATGTCGAGCTCGGTGCCCTCGTAATGGTCGCGCATCAGCTCCATGACGTCGCGAACGCTCAGCTTTTTGTCCGGCTTGATCCAGAGGGGAAAAGGGGTGCTGCCGGGGATGCCGCGGGCATAGTCGCTGGGCAGTTTGAGCGAGGGGGCGGCGCGACGGAAGCCGGCCCAAACCCGCGCCTCACAGAAGCGAAGGGCGCCGAAATCGAGCGGGGCGTAGGTGTCGGCGAAGCTGAACTCCTTGTCCGAACCTTTGTAGTAACCCTTTTCCCGCGCGAAGGAGATGACATCCCTGGCGTAGAGAGAGTTCTGGGGGTCGTTGAGCGGGAACTGGCGGATGCGCGCCTGGTTGGCGTGGCCGCAGATGTAGCCGTCGGGGACGCGGCGCGCCACCCAGAGGGCGCCGGGCTGGCCCTCGCCCTTGCCGATCATCTCCATGATCCAGACCTCGCGGGGGTCAGAGATCGAAAAGGACTCGCCCCCGCTGCAGTAGCCGTATTCTTCGACCAGGCTGGTCATGACCCTGATCGCTTCGCGTGCGGTCTTGGCCCGCTGCAGGGCGAGATACATCAGGCTGCCGTAATCGAGGCCGCCCTTGGGATTATGCAGCTCGCTGCGTCCGCCAAAGGTGGTCTCACCGATGGCGAGCTGGTGTTCGTTCATATTGCCCACGACCGCATAGGTCTCGGCCACCTGCTTGATCTGGCCGAGGTAGCTGCCGCTGTCCCAGTCGTAGACATTGATGAGGGTTCCCTCGATATGCCTGGCGGCGGGGAGATAGAGCAGTTCGCCGTACAATGTATGGGAATCGGCCGAATAGGTGATCATGCTGGAGCTGTCCGCGGACGCCCCGGGGGTGACCATAAAATTGGTGCAGGCCTCGGCTGCACTGGTCATGATGATCAGGGAGAGGACTAGAGAGAGGAGACGCTTCATTGAACCTCCGGATGTGACGGATGGATTATGAGTATGCCGGGCGGCGGTGATGCTGTTCCGGCTGGTCTAAAAGCCTTCCTGGATGGTGTCGCCGATGATCTTGATGCCGCGTTCGATCTCCTCTTCCGAGGACATGGTATAGTTGAGGCGCATGGTCTCCAGACCATCGCCTTCGCAGGGGAAGAAGAATTTTCCGGGCACGAAAGCAGCCTTGCGCTCTATGCATTTCCAGTAGAGTTTTTCGGCATCGGTGCCTTTGGGCCCCTCTACCCAGATGAACATGCCGCCCTCCGGTTTGTTATAGTGCCATTCCCTGGGGAAATAGCGGTCGAGCGCATTGAGCATGACCTCCTGTTTCGGCTTGTAGAGGTCGATGATCTTGGGAATCTGCTTCTCGAGATATCCTCCGAGCAGATACTCAGCGGCCATGGCCTGATTGAAGGTACTGGTATTGAGGTCGACCCCCTGTTTGGCGAGCACCAGCCATTTTCTCACCGGCTCTGGCGCCACGCAGATGCCAATGCGCAGACCCGGGGCGAAGACCTTGGAGAGGGTGGTGGTGTAGACGGTGCGCTCGGGAATCAGGGAGTACATGGTCGGCAGGGCTTCGCCGCGGTAGCGCAGATCGCTGTAGGGATCATCCTCGCAGAGCAGGACGTCATATTTGTCAAGAAGTTCGGCGATCTGATGGCGGCGGGCAACGCCGAGAGAGCGGCCGGTCGGATTCTGGAAGGTCGGCACGAGGTAGACGAATTTGACTGCATGAGCGGCAAGGATGCGTTCGAGGGCGTCGGGGAGGATACCCTCATCGTCCATGGCGGCGCAGACATAGCGTGGTCCATAGGGATTGAAGGCGGAGAGGGCGCCCAGGTAGGTTGGGCCTTCAACCGCGACCGCATCGCCGGGGGTGATGAGCACCTTGCCGAGGGCGTCGAGCAGCCCCTGAGATCCGCTGGTGATGCAGATGCCGGCGGCGGTGGTCTCGATCCCTTTTTGGGCCAGGTAGGGGACCAGGGCCTCGCGCAGGGGGAGAAAGCCCTCGGTCATGTCGTACTGCAGGGCCTTGGTGCCGTATTTTTCCAGCACTGCGGTGCTCAATTGTTTGATGACCTCGAAGGGATAACTCTGGGGGGCAGGATATCCGCCGGCCAGGGAGATCATCCCGGGCTGGCCGACAACCTTGAGAATTTCGCGGATGATGTTGGCGCCCATAGTGCTGGTGCGGTCGGCGAACAGGGTTTCATACTTCATGACAGAGTCTCCATGTTAGGCTGCATGGGCCAGAGTATGTGGACGGTACGGTAGAGCGAAAGAGAATGGATGTGGACAAGGGGGATGGAACCGGACTGGTTTGAGTGAAAAGGCATGACAGGCACCCTTTGGTTTGGTTCCTGAACATAGCCAAAATTATGGTGATTATCAAGCAAAAACAGCAAGGCTTCCGGAGGCCAGCCAATTTGGTTCTTTGTTTGCCGCTCCATTTTTGTTACATTTAGCCTGAATTTGACTCCCATGGAAGGCGATGAAGCATAAAAGGTTGATATACGGCGCTGCCGCATTGGGGATCCTGCTGGCGCTTCTGGTCGTAATTCCACCCTCTCCCTCCCGGCTGGACAGCAGCCGCCTCCATTCCAGGCGCATCTATGACGACCGGGGCAGGCTGCTGCGCGAGGTGCTGTCGGATGAAGAGGGACGGGGCATGTGGATCCCCCTGGCCGAGATGGGGCCGGATGTGGCAGCGGCGGTTGTCGCCATCGAGGACAAACGCTTTTACCGCCATCCCGGCATTGATCTCCTCGCCCTGGCGCGCTCAACCTGGCTGAATCTGCGCGCCGGGGAAGTGGTCGCAGGCGGCTCGACTCTGACCCAGCAGCTGGCGCGGCAGCTCTATCGCCTGCCGCGGCGGTGGTACGCAAAACCGGCTGAAGCCTTGCTCGCCCTGCGCCTGGAGTTATGGTTGAGCAAGGAGGAGATCCTCGAGCACTATCTCAACCGGGCTCCATTCGGCAATCAGCTCTTTGGCGTGGCGGCGGCAAGCCGGATCTATTTCCAGCAGTCCGCCGTCGAGCTCTCGCTGGCGGAGGCCGCCTTTCTCGCCGGTTTGCCGCAGTCGCCGAGCGGTTATAATCCCTATACCGGCTTGGCGCGGGCGCGGGAGCGCCAGCTGCGGGTTCTGGCGGCGATGCGGAGGCAGGGGGTGATCCCGGAGGAGCGCTACCGCGCCGCCTGTGCGCAGCCGATCGAGGTGGCGCTGCGCAAGAGCGTTTTCGCAGCCCCCCATTTTTGTCAGATGGTGCTGGAAAAGGCCGAAACAGACCGCTTCGAGATTCATACCACCCTCAACAGTGCGATGCAGTCGCGGATAGAAAAGCTGGTTGAGGGCCATCTCGCCCAGCTCACTGCCCATCATGTCACCAACGCGGCGGTGCTGGTTCTGGATAACAGCAGCGGCGCGGTCAAGGCCTGGGTGGGGTCGCGCGATTTCTTCGACGCCCTTTATCAGGGGCAGGTGGACGGGGTGCGCAGCCTGCGGCAGCCCGGCTCGGCGATCAAGCCCTTCACCTATGCCCTGGCCCTTGAGAACGGCTTTACCGCTGCCTCCCTTCTGGCCGATATGGAGAGTTATGCGGGGGAAGAGGGGGGCGGTACCCTCGTCCACAACTATGACGAAAAGTACCACGGTCCGGTGCGCATACGCACGGCCCTGGCCTGCTCCTACAATGTCGCCACCGTGCGGCTGCTCGAAGCCCTCGGGGTCGATCTCCTGCTCGAGCGGCTGCGGCAGGCCGGCTTTTCCTCCCTGCAAAAGCCGGCTTCATTCTATGGGCCGGGCTTGACCCTCGGCAATGGTGAGGTCTCCCTGAGCGAACTGACCAACGCCTACCGCACCCTGGCTAACGGCGGACTGGTGCGGCCGTTTCATTTTCTCCGGGACGAAGCCGCCGCGGCGGGCATGGCGGACGGAGAGTCGGCGAGCGGGGAGTGGCAGGGTGAGCGGATATTCTCCCGCAGCGCCGCCTTTATTATCACGGATATCCTCAGCGACCCCCATGCGCGGGCGCCCGCCTTCGGCCTCGGGGGTCCGCTCCATCTGCCCTTCCCCTGCGCCGCCAAGACAGGGACGACCAAGGATTTCCGCGACAACTGGACAGTCGGCTATACCACCGTCTATACCGTGGGGGTGTGGGTGGGCAACTTCGACGGACAGCCGATGGAAAGGATCAGCGGGATCACCGGGGCGGCGCCCCTCTTCCGCGATGTTATGCTCGAACTGCACGCTGGCTTCGACCCGGCGCCCTTTCCGCTTCCCCCTGGCGTGGTGCAGAGGGCTATCTGCCCGGTTTCCGGGCAGCGGCCGTCGACAGCTTGTCCGGGGAGCGCGGATGAATGGTTCATCGCCGGCACAGAACCCCGCTCCGAATGCAGCGTGCACCGGCTGGTGGCGCTCGACCGCCGCAGCGGGCAGCCGGCATCGCCGGCCACCCCGCGCGCCGAGATCAGGGAAACCCTCTATGAGGTCTGGCCGCCGGAGTACCGGGCCTGGATGGCGGCCAATGATCTGCCGATGCCTCCGGCCGCCCTCTCCGTCCCCGGCGAAGCGGAAGCGCCCCGGCTGGTGATCACCTTTCCAAAGGAGGGCGACATCCTGCGTATCGATCCCGTTCTGCGCCGGGAGTTCCAGACCATCCTGCTCGAGGCCGTGGTGCCGGAAGGGATCAGCGAGGTCGAATGGATGATTGGCGACAGCACCCTGGCGCGTCTGCATGCCCCCTATCGTCTGCGCTGGCCCTTGACGCCCGGCAGCCATCGCCTGGTCGTGCGCGGCCGCGGCAGGAACGGGACAGTGAGCAGTGACCCGGTCACCTTCCGGGTGCTGTGAGCCGGTGGAACAAAGCCCTGATGGGGGATGTTACACTTTTATATTCTTTTTTTTGATCGGGATAAACGAAATGCGGGAGACAGGAGTAGTCCTATCCAGCAGCGGCAGGGTGGCGCAGGTGCGCATCCTGCGTTCGCCGCAGTGCGCAGGGTGCCACGGCTGCATTGAGCTGGGGGAGCCGCAGGAGCGCCTCATCGAAGTCGAGAATGACCTGGACGCGCCAGCCGGCGCCGTGGTCGAGTGCGAGATCGCTTCGGGGCAGGTCATCGGCCACACCCTGCTGGTCTTTTTCTTTCCCCTCTTCGGCATGGCGGCGGGCTATTACGCTGCCGCCGGCCGGCTCAGCGGCCGGCCAGCCGCCGAGGGAATCGGCGTCGCCGGCGCTTTTGCCGGGCTCCTCCTGGCTTTCCTGCTGGTCCGGCTCGTCGACAAACACTGGGGGAGAAAACATCCCACTACCGGCCGCATTTGCGGTTATGCCGGGGCCGGGACGGAGGAGGAAAACTCCTTTTCCTGTCCACAGCACTAAAACTCATGGTATGACCAGATAGGATCAGCATGCGTCGATATCTTATACTCGTATTAACAGTTATCCTGCCGGCGGCTCTTGGGGCCGCCGTGCAGCAGGGCGTTCGACTGCTCTCCGGCTCGAACGGCCAGCTCGTACTCGAGTTCGTCCCCGAGCACTGGAGCATCGATTCGGTGCGCGTCGACGGACGCTTTTATCAGAGTTATCTCTTTGCCGGAGCGGAGCTGACCGGAGCGCCCGGGGCGCCGCAGCTGCCCGCCCGGACGGTGGTCGCCGGCATCCCGCCCGCGGGCGGGGTTTCGCTGCGCATACTCTCCGCCGAGTATGAAACGCGCACCTCCTCGGTACTGCCGATGGGCCGGGTGGTCCGCGACGGGCTCCTGACCAGGACCGAGTACCAGCAGGATCCTGTCGAGTACGGCCGTCAGGATTTCGGACCCGGAATCGTCCGCATCAGCGAACCTGCCGATTTCAGGGGGCAGCGCGCGGTGAATGTCACCTTTTATCCCGTGCAGGCCGCGCCGGGCGCCCGCCAGGTCCGCCTCTACCGCCGCATCGTCGCGGAGCTCAGCTTCGCGTCCCCTGCGACGGGAAGCAGCGCTTCTGCTGCGGTCGGCGCCGCTGCGGATGGCCTGCTGCAAAATCTGCTCATCAATCCCGAACAGGCGCGGGCATGGCGGACAAGCGAGCCGGCGCGGTTGGCCAAGAGCCACCGCGCCCTCTTCCCGGGCGACAACTGGTACAAGATTATCATCCGGGGCGACGGCAGCGGCGGCAAGGAGGGCTTGTACAAGCTGACGGCCGCGGCCTTGAGCCAGGCGGGTGTCCCCATCGCCTCGGTGGATCCCTCCACCCTCCAGCTCTTCAACAATGGCGGCCGCGAGCTGCCGGAAAATATCTCCGCCGCCAGACCCGATTCACTCCTCGAGAATGCCATCCTCGTCAATGGCGAGTCGGATGGCCGCCTCGACAGCGGGGACTATATTCTCTTCTACGGGCGTCCCCTCGAGGGGGAGTACTATTCCAGTTCGGATGGCAAGTACCGCCACTATATCAACCGCTTTGGCTATGAAAACGTCTACTGGCTGACCTTCGGCCTTAACAAGGGCAAGCGCATGCAGAGCCGCACCTCGCTGCCAGCTTTCGGTGAGGCGGAAAGCAGCTTCCGAGATCTGGCCTACAACGAGGATGAACGGGCCAATATCTACAAGTCCGGCTCCGACTGGCTCGGCTTCGAGCTGGCCAGGGACAAGAACAACTACTCCCAGTCTTTCTCCCTGCCGGGCGCTGTGCCGCAGGCGTCGGCAGTTTTCCGCTACCAGGTGGCGGCGACGACCTCGGGCTCCCATCTCTTCAAAATGAATGCCAATGGCAACAGCCTCGGTCAGCTCAACCTCGCCGGGCAGTTGAGCGCCTACACTCCCCGTCAGACCGAGTTCACCGCCGCCGGGGTTCTGCTCGAGGGGAGCAACACGGTGGGAATCGAGTATGGCGCGGCCTCGGACATCAGTCAGGCCTACGTCGACTGGGTGGAGGTCGAATACCAGCGCCGCTTCCAGCCTGTCAATGACCAGCTCATCTTCAATTCTCCCCTGCGCGAGGGGGCCGCACTATACGAGATCGGGAATTTTGAACGGACGGAGATGGCAGTCTACGATATCACCGTTTTTAACGATGTAAGTGTGATCGCAGGGACGCAGCTGGTTGGGTCGAAGATCCGCTTCTCCGATCAAGTCACCACTCAGAGCCCGCGCCGCTATCTGGCCCTGACCCCGGCCGCCTACATGGCGGTGACGGAGATCCGCCGGGATGCAGCCTCCGATCTGCGCCGGCCTCGCGACGTCGACTATATCATCATCACTCACGACAATTTCTACCAGCAGGCCATGCAGCTCGAGAGCCTGCGTGAAGACTGGAACTCCAGCGACCGCCTTGAAACCGAGGTGGTCAGGATTTCGGACGTCTATGACGAATTCAGCTGGGGTTTGACCGATCCCGTCGCCGTGCGCGATTTTCTCGCCTATGCCTATGCCAACTGGGGAGCCCCAGGCTACGTTTTGCTCTTCGGGGACGGTCACTACGACTTTCGCAATATCTACCGCTACGGGACTCCCAATCTGGTTCCCCCCTATGAAAGCCCGGAGACCTCCGAGATCGCCTCGCGAACCAGCGACGACTGGTACACCTATTTCAAGGGGAACAACAACGGCATGCAGATGGCCATCGGCCGGCTGCCGGTGCAGACGGTCGAAGAGGCCCAGGGGGTGGTCACCAAACTGATCGAGTATGAGACCAAAGCCCTGGCCGAGGAGTGGCGCAAGACTGTGACCGTCGTCGGAGACGACGAACTGGTCTCCGGAGGCAAGGGCGAGGAGCTGGAGCACACACGGCAGGCGGAGTGGCTGGCGGAGCGCTATGTCCCGGCGGCGCTTAATGTTGAAAAGATTTACCTCATGGAGTATCCGGCGGTGCGCACCGCCAGCATCTCCGGGGTGACCAAGCCGCAGGCGAGCGCCGCCTTCATCGAGCGGGTCAACCAGGGCAGCCTGATCGTCAACTTTATCGGCCATGGCGCTGATGAGTTGTTGACCCACGAGAATATCTTCAATCTTTCGACCGACTTTGATAAAATCCAGAATGCCCGGCGCTATGCCCTGTGGATCGCATCGACCTGCGAGTTTGCCTACTGGGATCAGCCGCAGAAGCAGAGCTTCGCCGAATATCTGGTCAATGCCCCGGCAAGGGGCGCCATCGGCATGATCTCATCGACGCGGCTGGTCTATTCGAGCGAGAACGCCACCCTGAATTACAATTTCTTCAACTATCTCTTCAACGGCTATGAGGCCTCCGGCAGGGTCGCCCGCGTCGGGGACGCCCTGATGCTGGCCAAGAGGGGCTCATCGGCCAGCCAGCTCAACAATGAAAAGTTCGTCCTCCTCGGCGATCCGGCCATGCGTCTGGCTGCCCCGCGCTATCGCGCCAGTGTCGATACCCTCTCACCCGGCGCCACCCTGCAGGCCCTGACTCACTACACGGTCAAGGGCAGCGTGGCGAGGGCGGGCGCCTCCTGGCAGGATTTCGACGGCACACTGCTGCTGCGGGTCTTTGACGCCCGCAAGCCGCGCACCTATACCAGTGAGGGCGGAGCATCGATCAACTATATCCTTCCGGGCAATACCATCTTCCGCGGCACCGCCCTGAGCGGGGCCGGCCGCTTCAGCGCCCAGTTCATCGTGCCCAAGGATATCTCTTATGGCGGCAGCGACGGCCGCATCAGCCTCTATTTCTGGAGTCCGGAGGGAGATGGCACCGGCTATATGAACAACCTCACGGTGGACGGCTCGGCGATGGGGCTGGTCGACCGTGAGGGCCCGCTGGTCAAGGTCCATTTCGGCAATCCCTCCTTCGCCTCGGGGGATTACACCACCCGCAATCCCGTCCTCCACGTCCAGATCAGCGACTCCCTGAGCGGGGTTAATATCGCCGGCGACATCGGCCATCAGATCATCATGAATCTGGATGAGGGGGAAGGCAAAAACATCACCGAATATTTTCAATACTACAAGGGCAGCTATACCTCGGGCGAGCTGCAGTATCCCCTTGTGCAGCTCACGCCTGGGCGCCACAGCCTTTCGCTCAAGGCCTGGGACAACTCCAACAACTCCAGCATCGCGGAGATCGAATTCATGGTGGTGGCGGAATCGGAGTTGACCCTGAGCAATCTTCTCAACTATCCCAATCCCATGACTGATCGCACCCAGTTCACCTTTGAGGTGAGCCGGAACGCGGAGGTCGCCCTCCAGCTCTACACCGTAGCCGGCCGGCTGGTGCGCAAATTCCCGGCGATGCAGGCCGAGGTGGGCTTTAATGTCTATCCGGAGGTATGGAACGGGATGGATGCGGAGGGGGATCCGGTGGCGAACGGGGTCTATCTCTACCGGGTGCACGCCCGCAGCGCCGGCCCGGAGGGGGCGGCCGAAACCGATGCTGTGGGCAAGGTGATCGTGGCGCGTTAGTTCCGGGCTCCGGCGGCGGCCGGATCAGTTCTGGTCGAGAACGTCCCGCACCTTGCGGGTGATGTTCTCGAGGGTGAAGGGTTTGGCGATGAAAGCCACCGTCTCCCGGTCGACGTTCTCATGGGCCATGAGCACATCGCTGGCATAACCCGACATGTAGAGCACTTTTAGGCCGGGATTGGTTTTGCGCAGCCGCTCGGCCAGCTCGGCTCCGCCCATCTGCGGCATGACCACATCAGTCAGGAGCAGGTCGATTGGACCCGAAGCGCGTTCACTGGCGATGAGGGCCTCGCCCGCCAGGGCCGCTTCGATGACCTTGTAGCCCTGCAGCTGCAGCATGCGGGAGGTGAGCACCCGTACATCCTCTTCATCCTCGACCAGTAAAATGGTCTCTTTCCCCCGGGGCAGGGTATCATAGACGGCGCGCAGGTCAGTCTCCGCGGCGGCTTCGGCCACCAGCGGCAAAAAGATCTTGAAGAGCGTCCCCTTGCCCTTCTCGCTGTAACACTCCACATGCCCCTTGTTCTGGCGCACAATCCCGAAGACAGTCGGCAGGCCCAGGCCGGTGCCCTGCTCCTTGGTGGTGAAGAAGGGCTCGAAGATGCGCGCCTTGGTCTCCTCGTCCATGCCGATGCCGTTGTCCTGCACCGAGAGCAGCATGTACTCGCCCGGGGTGGCGTCGATGTGGCTGCGGCAGTATTTCTGGTCGAGGCTGACCCGGTCGGTCTCGATGACGAGCTTGCCGCCCCTGGGCATGGCATCGCGTGCGTTGACCACGAGGTTGACGATGATCTGCTCGACCTCAGCCGGATCGGCCTTGATATTGCCCGTGCCCTCCTTGAACCTCGTTACCAGATCGATATTCTCGTTGACCAGCCGCTTCAGCACGCTCACCATGTCGATGAGGGTGGCGTTGAGATCGATCACCTTCTGCTCCATCGGGGTGCGACGGCTGAAGGCGAGTAGCTGTTTGGTGTGGGTGGAGGCACGCGCGCAGGCCTTGATGATCTGCTGCACATGGCCGTAGAGGGGATCGCTGGGCATGATCGACTTGATCATCAGCTCGGAGTAGCCGTTGATGATGGTGAGCAGGTTGTTGAAATCGTGGGCCACGCCGCCAGCAAGGCGGCCGATGGCATCCATCTTTTCAGCGTGATAGACCTGCTTCTGAAGATCGATTTCGTGGGTGACGTCGCGCTTGACGGCGACGTAGCTGATGATCTGTCCCCCCTTCTCCTTGATGGGCGAGATCGTCGCCTCTTCCTCGAAGAGGGTGCCATCCTTGCGTTTGTTGACAAAGTGGCCGTGCCAGCTCTTGCCGCTCATCAGGGTGGTCCAGATTTCCCGGTAAAAGGCGGCGTCATGTTTGCCGCTGTGAAGAATGCTCGGTTTTTTGCCGAGAACCTCCTCCCGGTCGTAGCCGGTGACCCGCTCAAAGGCGGGGTTGACGTACTGAATCCGGTTTTCCACGTCGGTGATCATGATGCTCTCGGCCGCCTGTTCGATGGCGATGACCAGACGCTGGTATTCCTCCTCGGAGCGCTTGCGGTCGCTGATGTCGTGCGCGAAGCAGAGGACGAAATCCTGACTGTCGAGCTGGTAATCATTGAGGGTGAGTTCGGCAGGGACGATCTGGCCGGATTTGGTGCTGAGGCGGCTTTCAAAGGTGGCGGAATGGCGGCTGGTCATGCTCTTGAGGAGAGCCTTCCATTTCTCAGGCACCAGGTTGGGATCGACGGCCGAAATCGAGAGTGTGCTCAGTTCGGGCATGGTGTAGCCGAGCATCTTCAGACCCGCCTCATTGGCGAGGGCGAAGCGCCCCTCGTGGTTGAGCCAGAAGATGGCAACCGCGGCGTGGTCGACGGCGAACTTGGTGAAGCGCAGGGCCTTTTCGATGCGCCGGGTGCGCCGCTCATGCTCTTTTTTTTCGACCGCCTCGCGGGCGGAGGCGGCCAGGCGAAAGATATGGTCGGAATGAATGACATCGGCGGCCCCGGCTTTCATGCAGGCGACAGCGATTTCGCTGTCGAGGCTGCCGGAGAGGACAATCAGGGGGATATCGAGATGATGCTCCTGCAGGTGGGCGAGGGCCTGCAGGGCATCAAAAGCGGGGAGAAAATAATTGGCGATGATGAGATCGGGTTTGCCCGCCAGCGCCTGGGTGAAGCCCTTGGCTGAATTGACACGGACCCACTCGCCGAGCAGGCCGGCATTCTTGAATTCGCGCGCAATGATCTCGGCCTGCTGGGCCTCTTCCTCGATGATGACAAGCCGGAAAGCGCTCTCCATTGCTGAACCCATCTCTCCTCGCTATGGTCAGCGGATCATTTCCGAGGTATCGGCGGCCTCGGCCTGGAGCTGCGTCTCATCCTCTTCAAGAAAAAGGATATAGATGAGCAGCATGACCATGCCGACGCTGAGGGCAATGTCCGCCACATTGAAAACCGGCCAGCGCTCCAGACTGTAGCCCGCAAAGGGGATGGAGAAGAGCTTGAAGGCCGGAATGTGAATATCAAAGAATTCGAAATCGAGAAAATCGACCACCCGTCCGCGGAGGATGCGGTCGGTCAGATTGCCGAGGGCGCCCCCGAGTATAACGGTCATCGCAAGCCGCGCCCATCGCTGCCGCTCTTTCAGTTTGAAGAGATAGAGCATGATGACGATGCTGGCGACCACTGCGAAGACAGTGAAAAAGAGGTTGTTGCTGATGCGGATTCCGAAAGCCATGCCGGGATTTTCGACATAGGTCAGACGGAAGAAATCCCCGAGTACCGGTATCGATTCATGCAGACGCATATTCGACGCGACGACCCATTTGGTCGCCTGGTCGAGAACGAAAAGGAAGAGGGAGACCCATAATATGCGGTAGGATTTCATGGCTATCTTTTTGACATCTCCTCTTTGGACTTGCATTCGATGCAGAGCCGGGCGTGGGGTGCGGCCTCCAGGCGTTCAAAGCTGATCTCCTTGCCGCATTGGACGCAGTAGCCGAACTCGCCCTTTTCAATGCGCTCAAGCGCCAGGTTAAGGTGATAGATCAGGTTGCCGTCGCGGGCAGCAAAGAAGTACTGCTGCTCACGGTCCATGGTATCGGTGCCCTGATCGGCCATATGGAAAGAGTAGGAGGAGTGATCTCCTGAAGTCTCCTTCATCGAGGTGTTGAGGCCGCTCGATTTCATGTGATCAAGCTCCATGATCATCCGGTCGCGTTTTTCCATGATGAGCTTCTTGAGGTAGGCCAGTTGTTCTTTGGTCATTTTCGTTCTCCCAGGCAAAAAATGGATCGTATTACAAACGGGAAATACCCGCTTTCAGGAGCTGGTCTTCGATCTTGAGCTCCTTTTGAAAAGTGCCGCCTGTGTCACCCAGCCTCAGGGATTCGCACAGGGTCTCACTGGTGATATATTCGCTCTGGCTGGCAACCGCCTGCTCGAGCTCCGGGGAGGCCTGCAGCCAGATGTTGATGCGGTCGGTGACCTCGAAGCCGGCCTCCTTGCGCATGTTCTGCACCCGGTTGACGAACTCACGCGCCAGCCCCTCACAGCGCAGGGCTTCGGTGAGATTCAGGTCCAGGGCGACGGTCAGGTCGCCCTCGCTGGCGGCGACCAGTCCTTCTCTGTTTTCGGTCTGGATGGTGATATCGTCGGTGGTGATGCGGGCTTCGTGGCCCTCGATTACCATCTGCTTGCTGCCGCTGGCGAGGAGGGAATCAATATCGGCCTCGCTGAAGGCGCGAATCGCCTCGGCCGCCTTGTTGACATTTTTGCCGAATTTCGGGCCGAGATTTTTAAAGATGGGCTCGGCGCGTCGGCTGAGCAGGGCCTTCTGGTCGCTGACGAACTGCAGGGACTTGACATTGAGTTCGTCGAGGATGAGGCCGGACATGCCCTCGATCATGCGGTGATGTTTTTCGTCGGACGCCATGACCAGAATCGCGGCCAGGGGCTGGCGCACCCTGGTGCCGGCCTCATTGCGCAGCGAGCGGCCGAGAAAGACGATGCGGCGGACCAGGTCCATCCGCACCTCGAGCTTTTCGTCGCGAAAATCGGTCGGGGCTTCACCTGCCCGGGGATAGCTGGCCAGATGGACACTGTCGGCATGCCCCGCCCCGCCGTCGTTGAGCTTGCGATAAATCTCATCGGCGATGAAGGGCGCCATCGGGGCCATCAGCCGGCTGACCGTGAACAGAGCCTCATAAAGGGTTTGAAAGGCCGCCAGTTTGTCCTCGCCCATCTCCGCTTTCCAGAAGCGGCGGCGGGAACGACGCACATACCAGTTCGAGAGATCGTCGATGACGAAATCGGAGATGGCCCGCGAAGCCCTGGTGAGGTCGTAGCGGGCGAGATGGTCATTGACGCGTTTGGTCAGCGCCGTCAGGGACGAACAGAGCCAGCGGTCGAGTTCAGAACGCTCGGCGACCGGAATGCGCGGCGTGGCCGCATAGGAGAACTGGTCGATGTTGGCGTAGAGCGCGAAAAAGGAATAGGTGTTGGCCAACGTGCCCAGAAACTTGCGGATGACATCGCGCACGCCCTCGGGATCAAAGCGGGTGGGCAGCCAGGGCGGACTCACCGTGAGCAGATACCAGCGCAGGGCATCCGCGCCCTGGTTGTCGAGAAACTCGATCGGGGCCACGGCGTTGCCGCGCGTCTTGGACATCTTCTGCCCTTCCTTGTCGAGGATCAACTCGATCGAGACGCAGCTTTTGTAGGCCGGCTGATCGAAAAGGAAAGCCCCGATGACCAGCAGGGAGTAGAACCAGCCGCGGGTCTGGTCGACCCCCTCGGAGATGAAATCGGCCGGAAAGCTTTTGGCGAACTTGTCCTTGTTCTCAAAGGGATAGTGCCACTGGGCATAGGGCATACTGCCGGAATCGAACCAGCAGTCGATCACCTCGGGGACGCGCTCCATCACGCCGCCACAGGCGGGGCACTTGAGTGGGATGCGGTCGACCATGGGTTTGTGCAGCTCGAGATCCGCGGGGACCTCGTGGGCGGCCTTTTCGCGGAGTTCGGCGATGCTGCCGATGCACTCCTGGGCGTCGCAGGTGGTGCAGCGCCAGACCGGCAGGGGAGTGCCCCAGAAGCGGTCGCGCGAAAGCGACCAGTCGATGTTGTTCTCGAGCCACTCGCCGAAGCGGCCTTCACCTACCTCTTTCGGGTACCAGTCGATTTTCTTGTTGTTGGCGATCAGCCGTTCCTTGATCGCGGTGGTCTGGATATACCAGGATTTGCGCGCGTAATAGAGCAGGGGCGATTTGCAGCGCCAGCAGTGCGGATAGCTGTGGGTGATCGGCTCGGAGCGGTAGAGGACGCCGCGCTCTTTCAGCTCGCGAATGATCCCTTTGTCCGCCTCCTTGACGAAGAGGCCGGCCCAGGGCGTGACCTCGGCGGTGAATTTGCCGCTCTTGTCAACGGGCTGGAGGACCGGCAGATCGTATTTCTTGCCGAGCTGGTAGTCGTCCTCGCCGAAGGCAGGGGCGATATGGACGATGCCGGTGCCATCGCCGGTGGTGACGAAATCTCCGAGCACGACATAGTGGCTGCGCTTGTCGGGTTTGACAAAATCATAGATCGGTTCATATTCGAGGCCGGCCAGTTTTTCGCCGCTGAATTCGCCGACGATCTCGTAATCGCCCTCGAGCACCTCGAGGCGCGCCTTGGCGAGGATCAGAAACTGATCCTGATGCTTCACCTTGACATAATCGATCTCGGGATGGAGGGCCAGGGCCACATTCGAGATCAGGGTCCATGGCGTGGTCGTCCAGACCAGGAAATAGGTTTCTTTTTGGCCCTTCACTCTGGCGCGGACATAGACGGAGGGGTCGCGCACCTCTTCATAGCCCTGTGATACCTCATGGCTGGAGAGGGGGGTCTCGCAGTGGGGGCAGTAGGGGAGGATCTTATGGCCCTGATAGATGAGACCCTTCTTCCAGAACTCCTTGAGGATCCACCACACTGATTCAATATAGTCGTTGGTATAGGTGATGTAGGGATTCTTGAGATCGACCCAGAAGCCGATGCGGCGGGTGATTTCATCCCACTCCTGCAGATACGCCCAGACGCTCTCCCGGCATTTGGCGTTGAATTTGTCGATGCCGTATTCGATGACCTGGTCCTTGCCGTCCAGGCCGAGGCTCTTTTCTACCTCAATCTCCACCGGCAGGCCGTGGGTATCCCAGCCGGCCTTGCGTTCAACCCGGAAGCCCTGCATGGTGCGCAGGCGGCAGACCGCATCCTTGACGGTGCGGGAGATGATATGATGGATGCCGGGCCGGCCGTTGGCGGTCGGGGGGCCTTCGAAAAAGACAAAGGGATTGTTTTCGTCGCGCTCCGAGACGCTGCGCTCAAAAATCCTCTGTTCCTGCCAGAATTCAAGGACTCTCTTTTCGATCTCCGGGAAATTGAGTTTTTCAGGTAAAGGCTCGTACATGGGAGGTGGTTCCGTTCTTTCTGCGTTTTGGGATGCTTCTATAACGATACTTCATTTAGAGATATTTCTTCAGGATCGGACCCAGCCGGGTGATGCTCTCCTGTGGCCACGCCCCGCGCTCGGTGATGATCGCTCCCGCCAGCGCCTCCTGGCAGGCACAGGCGGGCTGCCAGGGGAAGGATGCGATGCTGCGGCGGATGAGCTCTTTGGCGAGAGCGCTGCTCTGCCTGAGGTTTTCCACCACCAGCTCCACCGATACAGTCTGGCCGGTCTCCGCCTCCCACCAGCAGTCGTAGTCGGTGACCATGGCCAGGGTGGCGTAGCAGATTTCCGCTTCACGGGCCAGCCGCGCCTCGTTCATCTGGGTCATGCCGACCACATCCATGCCCCAGGAGCGGTAGAGCTGTGATTCGGCCAGGGTTGAAAAGGCCGGCCCTTCCATATTGACATAGGTCCCGCCCCAATGGATCGAAGCTCCCATCTCCCTGGCGGCAGTGTAGAGAATCTGTCCCACGCTTTCACAGAGGGGATGGGCGAAGGTGATGTGGGCGGCGATGCCACCGCCGAAAAAGGTGTTGGGCCGGGCCTGATTGGTGCGGTCGACGAACTGGTCGACGATCACCAGATCCTGGGGCTTGAGGCCGGGCTTGAGCGATCCCACCGCGGAGACCGAGATGATCCAGGCGGTATCCAGGGATTTCAGGGCCCAGATGTTGGCGCGGTTGTTGACCTCGGCCGGCAGAATGCGGTGTCCGCGGCCGTGGCGCGGCAGAAAGAGCACCTCCCGCCCCTCGAGGCGGCCGAGGATGAGCAGGTCGGAGGGATCGCCGAAAGGGGTTTCGACGCGCACCTCGCGGATCTCCTCCAGACCTTCGATCTGGTAGAGCCCCGAACCGCCGATGATGCCGATGCGCGGCATGCACTGCTCCTTGCTAGATGGTGCGGATGATGGCGCGCAGCAGGGCGCGGAAGCGCGGCCCCAGCTCCGCGGCGACATGATTGACCGCTTCATGGCTGACGCTGACCATGGCTCCGGGCAGGGACTGGTCGGTCACCGCCGTGAGGGCCAGAACCTCCATGCCCAGCTGGCGGGCGACCAGGGTTTCCGGAACCACCGACATGCCGACGGTATCGACGCCGAGGATCTGCAGCATGCGGATCTCGGCCTCGGTCTCGAAGGCGGGGCCGATCACCGCCCCGAAGATGGTGTCATGTACGGTCACGCCCTGTTCGGCGGCGATGCGCCGGGCGAGGCCGCGCAGAACGGCGCTGTAGGGCTCGCTCATGTCCGGAAATCGCACCCCCAGCTCGGGGTCATAGGGTCCGATGAGAGGATTGGTCCCCATCAGATTGATGTGGTCCCTGATCAGACCGATGCTGCCCGGGGTCAATTCCGGACGGATGCCGCCTGCGGCATTGGTGAGAATGAGCCGCTGGATGCCGAGGGCGCGCATAACGCGGATGGGCAGGGTGATCTGCCGCATCGGGTAGCCTTCGTAGCCGTGAAAACGTCCCTGCATGGCGAGCAGGGTTTTACCCTCAAGTTCGCCGAGGACGAGCCGGCCGGCGTGGAATTTGACCGTCGATGCAGGAAAATGGGGGATTTCGTCATAGGGTATGACGCGGGCCTCCCCGATCTCGTCGGCAAGCGCGCCCAATCCCGTCCCCAGGACGATGGCGAGATCGAAGGCCCGTGCATCCCGGGTGCGGATCCAGGCCGCCGCCTCCTGTACCTGTTCTTTCAATTCCACTGCGCCGTACTCCTGAATGCCCGCCGCCTCATTAAATGACAATCTGATCGGAGAGGTTGTTCTCCCTGCCCTGTTCCTCCTCCCCGTTCTTCTCGGGGAGTTCTTGTTCGCTTTCGTCGCTGAACTGCATGCCCGTGGGCTCGTCAAAGCGGCGCTCGCCGCGGATAATGCGCGGGCCTTCGCTGCGGGCGAAGAAGGAGCCGGTTTCCGCTTCAGCTGGACCGGAGGACCCGGCGGGCGGGATGTTGAAGGAGGAAGAGGGCGCCGCCGGTGCAGCCGGCGCCGCGCCAGCCGGTGCAATGCCGGAAGCTGTTGGGGCGGCACCATGGGTCTGCGCCTGCGCCGAAACGGGCGCATGGGGCTGTTCAGATCCAGGGGCCGGGGGATTTTCCTTTTCGGCCGGCAGGACCGGGCGCGGCAGCCGTCCGCGCAGGGCGGGGCCCTGGGGCTCCTCCGTATTACTGCTCTGCTTGATCATGGCGTCATCGATGCCGAGCACGTCGAGCAGTTCGATCTGGGATTCGAGCAGATGGCGCAAACGGCGGGAGAAGGATTCCTTCTGGGCGCGGAGAAGATTGATCTCCGAGCGCAGCTCCTGCAGCTCCTCCTTGGCATTTTCTATGATCCTTTCGGCCTGCAGTTCCGCCTCATGGATACGCAGCTCGGCTTCGCGCAGGGAGTTGAAGCGCGATTCCTCCACCGTGCTGGTGGCTTTCATCAGGGTTTCGCGCAGGGTGTGCTCGACCTGCTGGTAGTCGCGGAGCTGGGTGCGCAGTTTGATCAGTTCGTCGCTCTGCTGGTTTTTCTCGCGGAGGACGATTTCGAGTTCGTCGGCGACCATGATCAGAAAGGCTTCCACCTCTTCCGGATCAAAACCGCGCATGCTTTTCTTGAACTCCTGCTTGCGGATGTCCAACGGGGTCAGTTTCACAGTGGTCTCCGAGGTTTAATTTCTCTCTCCAAACAGTGCCCGGCCGAGGCGGATGATGGTGGCGCCTTCTTCGATGGCGATTTCAAAATCATCGCTCATGCCCATGGAAAGCTGGCTGATGCCCAATCCGGATGCGTTGAGACGTTCCTGAACCTTGCGCAGCTGGCTGAAACAGGAACGGATGCGTTGGGAGTCGGTAGAAAGCGCACCGATGGTCATCAGGCCGGTCAGGTGCAGGTGGGGCAGGCCGGCGAGATCGCCGGCCAGAGCCTCAGCCTCGCCCGGTGCGATGCCGAATTTCTGGCTTTCTCCGGAAGTATTGACCTCCAGGAAACACTCGATAATTTTACCCTGGGCTGCAGCTTCGCGCTCGATCTCGCGGGCGAGGTGCAGGGAGTCCACCGATTCGATGAGCGTGGCGAACTGCAGCGCACGTTTTACCTTGTTGCTCTGGAGATGACCGATCATGTGCCAGGAGAGCGGAAGGTCCGCAAGCGATTGGAATTTTGTCCAGGCTTCCTGGACGCGGTTTTCCCCGATGAGGGTGAGGCCCAGAGCAGCCGCCTCACGCATGCGCTCGGCTGGGACCGATTTGGTCACGGCGAGCAGAGCGACCTCACCGGCCTGCCGGCCGCTGTGCAGGGCGGCCGCCTGGATCCGTTCGGTCACATATTTCAGATTGTCAAAAATGGCCATCCGGTCATAATTTTTATAACGTTAAATATAGATTTATTTTGCATCAAATGCAATAAAAATCGCGGAACCTCCGCAGTGTCATTCCGCTAAAGTCCTTGCTAAATAGGGATGGATTTTTTAAGTTAAGTTTCTGCGGGGAGGATACCAATGAAAATAAGATATTGTTTTCTGTTCTGGTCTGTGATTCTCCTGATTCCGCTGACGACGCAGCCCCTACTGGCCGGCCGCGTGGTCACAGTCGGCCGGGAAGGTCCGCCGCAATATGATTACAGTGCGCTGCAGCAGGTGCATTCCTGGCTGACCCAATTGCCCGGGGGCGTGTCGGAGCCGCTGACGATCAGACTTTATGACAGCGAGTTTCCCGAGAAGACCCTGGTCTGGGAGGTGAGCGGGACAGAGAAGGCCCCCATTCTCATCCAGGGTGTGGGTGATGTCTGGTTCAGCGGCACGCGGGTGAAGGGGGAGGCCTACGGCCGGCCGGTCCTGATCCTCTCCTGGGTCAGCCACATCACCCTGGAAAACATCGGCTTTCGCGATTTTGATGGGCGCCAGGAGAGCCGTGTCGGCCTCAAGATCACCGGCAAGGGGAAAAACCGCATCCAGAGCTGCCGCTTCAGCCATTTCTTCGGCAGCCGGAGCGAAGCGGCGATCTCCCTCTACAACGAGGCTTCAGGGAATCTCATCGAGCAGTGCGAGTTTGATTCCCTCGGTGATGATCTTTACATGCATGCCATTTATCTGAACAAGAACTGCCGCCACAACATCATCCGCAACAATACCATCACCTATTGCAGCGGTGAGGCTTTTATGGTGCGCAACGGCAGCGACCGGAACTGGTTTGATGGCAATACGGTCGTGCGCTGCGGGGGCGTCGCCTATTACGGTGAGTGGTACGATCAGAGCCCCGGCTCGAATGAGAAACCCTCGCGCGGCAACCGGATCACCCGGGCGAGCGGTCAGGGCCCTGCGGCCAAATCCTCGGGCTATATGCGCTCCGGGTATATCCGCAAGGTCCGGGCGTTGAACTGGTCCCGCTACAAATGGCCCAATTACAAGGAGGACTGGACCGACAGCACCCTGGCCTATTACATGCCGGATGCGGACAAGAACCGGCTTGTCACGGTGGCTGACGATATGGAAATCCGGGTCAAGGCGGAGATTGACGCCACGCCGGCCTATCTGCGCCTGGGCAAGAGTCCGATCTACCATGCCCAGGTGGTGCCCGAGGGTGAGCTGGAGGGGGCGCGGGTGGAGCTCTCTTTCGCCGACACCACCAACCGGTGGGGAGGAGACGAGCGTTATTTGCGCGAGATCCGCCTCCACGACACCTCCAGCCGGCCGCGGCGTTTTACGACCCCGCTGCAGCTGCGCACCCTCGAGGGCGATCTGATCCATGAACTCTATCCCGTGCGCGAGCTGCGGGGCAAGACCGTGGAACCGGCAGTGATCGCCGTCGAGGGGGCGGGACAAAAGATCACTTTCACCCTGACCAGGATGCAGGGGGATTACGACCTCTTTATCCTGCCGCACAAGGGCTCCCTGAGCGTGGAAAAGCTCCGTGCTCACTTTGACGACGTGGATGGTGGGGGCGATTATTTTGCCGAAAATGCCCTCTCTAGCGGATTTCTCTCGCTTGGCAAGGCGGCCAGTCGGGGGCAGGGTTCAAGGGATGAAAAGGTGAGCCTCACCCTGGCGGCGGGGCGCTCCTTCTGGATGGTGATCAGCTGCAAGCCCGGCGCGAAGAGCGGCTGCAGCTGGGCAGCCCGGCCGTGACGGCGGGGTGCGCGGATGTACTTGGGCCGCCCCGGCTGTCGGCAAGCCGTGGCTAAAAAAAACATTTTTATTGTCTTTATAATATTGTAAATTTATAGATTAGATTATCAATCGTCGTGTAATCACCTGCAAGCATAGGATAGGGCATGCCACAAAAAGAGCTGAAAATGGTCGATCTGCTCCTGGTCATCGCCAAAGCGAAAAAATTTATTCTGCGCAATGTCTTCATCGCCGGTCTCCTTGCCGTTATCATCAGCCTGTTGATTCCCCGCTGGTTTTCCGCCAAAGCCACCCTTCTGCCGCCCACCGGAGACTCCAGCGCCATGGGCATCTCCGCGCTGCTGGGCAACCTGCCGGTAAGCGGCTTCGGCATGGGCGGATTGACCGCTCTCAGCCAGGAGACCAATCTCTTTTTGGCGATCCTGAACAGCCGTTCCCTGCTCGGCGAGATCGTCGAAAAATTCGATCTGCAAAAGCGCTACAAGACGAAGACGATGGAGGAGACCATCGCCGCGCTGCAGGACAATATCACCATCCAGGTCAATGAAGACGGGACACTGTCGATCCGTGCACAGGCGAAAACCCCCTTTCTGGCCGACAGCGCAGAGGTGATGCAGACCAAGCGTTTGGCCCGGGATATGACCAATGCCCTGGTCGATGAGCTGGATGCTATCAACAAACGCATAAAAACCGATCAGGCGCGCAACACTCGCCTCTTCATCGAAAAACGCTACCTGCAAAACCTTGAGGATCTCAAGGCATCGGAGGAGGCCCTCAAGAATTTTCAGCAGCAGAACCAGGCGATTTCACTGCCCGACCAGACCCGCGCCATGATCACTGCGGCGGCGGAGCTGAAAGCCCAGATCACCGCCAAGGAGATCGAAGCCGATTTGATGGCCAAATATGTGGGCAAAAGCCACAGCGATTATATCAGGCTCGAAAATGAACTACGGGTATTGCGGCGGAAATATGATGAGTTCAAGTACGGCTCCGACGCCCAAAAACTCCCCAAAGGCGCCCTGGATGAGCAGGAGAAGGATCTCTTTATTCCCGTGGACAAGGTGCCGGATCTCGGCCTGCGTTACGTCCGTCTCTTCCGCGAGGTGACCCTGCAGGAGAAGATCCTTGAATTCCTCCTGCCGCAGTATGAGCAGGCGCGGATCCAGGAGGCTAAGGACACCCCGACCGTGCAGATCCTCGATCGCGCGGCGCTCCCCGAACGCAAGGCGCGCCCGAAGCGGGCGCTGATCGTGCTGCTCGCCGTTTTCTTTGTTATGGTTTTGAGCGCAACCCATGCCCTGCTCAGGGAACGGCTCGAGACCCTGCGCGCGACCGAAACCCGGCGCTATGAAGAGCTGCAATCCTTCTGGAAGAGTCTGCGGAGCGACTGGCGCTTCTGGAAAAGGTAGTTCGGCACCCCCGTGCGTTCCGGATCTGAAATATCCGCCCTCGAGGCCAGACCCTCCCCGGCGGCCTCAGCGATCATCGCACTGACCGGGCTGGCTCTGGCGCTGACGGTCACGCGCTGGCCCCTGCTCCAGGCGCTGGTTGCCGTTTTCACCCTTTTGGTGGTGACGCTGCTCTTTCTGCGCCCGGAGTGGTCACTGGTGCTTTTTTTCTCCTCCGGGTTGATCAAGGAGTGGCTGCTGCTGAATGTGCCCCTATTCGCCCGCTTCGATTTCACGGTCGCGATCTTTCTGCTCAGTGCGACAAGCCTCTTCTTCTTTCTGCTCCGCCGGGGTTATCTCTTCGAGTTTAAAATCCACCCCAGCATGCTCCCGCTTTTTCTTTTCACCGCACTGCTGATTTTTTCCATCACTTACACCCCCTCGTTCAAATACGGCAGCGCCAAGGCCTTCAGTTTTCTGCTCTTCAACTGGGCGCTCTTTATTTTTCCGGTATTATTGATCCGTACCGAGCGCAGTGCGATTCGGATTATTACCATTTTGGCGGCGCTCGCTTTTAGCGTCACTACTTTTACGGTGGTATCGTTGGTACGCGCCCTTTTCAGTGGCTCGATTATCTATTCCTATCGGGCTTCCTTCCTGGGAATCAATCCCATCAGCTTCGCCAATTGGGTTGGGGCTGTCGCAATTATTTTAATCACTTATCTTGCCAACATCGAAAAACGCGCCCTCAGGAAAATGACCATAGCGACCATTGGCTTGTTGATCCTGACATTGTTTGCAGCCAACTCCCGCGGTCCCATGACCAGCTTCCTGCTGAGTTTTGTGCTCTACGGGGTGGTCCGCTTCCGGCACACCTCAAAACGCAGGTTGCTGCAATTGACAGCACTCCTGCTGCTCTTTGTGATTGTCGCCCTTATGGTATTGCCGGAGCAGATGACCAGCCGCTATACAGATCTGTTGACCCAGGAAGAGGGGAGCAAAAATTATACATTTTTCACAATCAACACCCGGCTTTTCGCCTGGAAAGCAGCTCTTGAGATGGGGACGGCCAACCTTTTTACTTTTTTGTTCGGTGTCGGCACGGGCGGCTTCAGTCAGACCATCTATCGCCAGGATATCCGCTGGTATCCCCACAACATTTTTCTTGAAGTCTTTTGTGAACTGGGTCTGGTCGGCTTGCTGCTGCTGATCTGGTTTCTGGGCGTAATAGTGCAGGAGATCCGTACTACTCTGAAGACAAGCCTCAATGATCGCAGCCGCACCCTTTATTATGCCTTTTGTATGGCCGCTTTTTTCAATCTAGTCAATGCCCAGTTCAGCGGGGATCTCAATGATAACCGGCGACTCTGGTTTTTCCTCGGGATGGTTCTGGCCTTGAAGCAGGTGTTTCTGAACCGGGAGTTGGTGAAAGCCGATGGAATCAACCAGTAGCCGCGTTCTCAGCAACTCTCTTTTTATTTATGCCGGCCGTGTCGCCAACCTGGTGATCAACTTTTTCATATTTGTCTATCTTGCCAATTATCTAGGCGAGAGCGCTTTTGGCCGGCTTTCTATCGCAATTGCCTATGTGGGTACTTTCGATATCATTGCCAATTTTGGTTTGAACCAGATCCTGGTGAGAGAACTTTCCGGCGGAAGGATGGCGCAAGGCGCGCTGCTGGGTAATGCTATTCTCTTCAAACTTGTTCTCACCCTTTTGGCGATTTTGGTTGCCTTGGCCCTGTTGCCTTTAATGAGCTATCCGGCGGAGGTCATGACCATCATCTGCATCATTGCAGTCGATCTTTTAATCTCCTCCAAGCTCTCCTCCACGCGCACAATTTTCGAGAGCATTTTTCAGGCTAAGCTGCGCATGGCATTTCCGATTGCGTGCAATATGCTCGATAACCTGATCTTTGCCGGTCTGATTCTGACCGCTGTCTTTTTTTTCCGGATTGGTCTGATGACCGTGGCGGTCCTCTATGTAGTCTGTTATCTACCCGGCACCATCTGGCTGATCTGGCGTTTTCTGCGCACCCATGAAGTAGCGTGGAAACCGCAGGGGGAGATTCTCAAAGAACTGCTGCGAGAGACGCTACCCCTGGCGTTTTACCTTTTTTTTTCGATCCTGACCACTAAGATCGATGTTCTGATGCTCTCCTGGATGAGAAATGAGGCTGAGGTGGGGATATATGCAGCCGCTACACGTCTGGTCTATCCGCTTTCATTTCTGTCGACTTCGCTGACGATCTCTCTTTTTCCACTTTTGGCTAAATATTACGGGATGAACGACGGAAGATTTGCGGATCTCGCCCGGCGCGGAGCCAAATATGTTTTTATCATTGCCCTGTTTGTCAGCGGGGTACTGACCTTTGCGGCTGACCCCATTATTCATATTCTTTACGTCCCTGCCTATGCCGCCTGCATACCGGCGTTTAGAGTCTTGTTGCTTTCCCTGGGCTTCAGTTTTATCTGTTTCTTCTTTATCGACATCCTGATCACAGCACGGCGACAAAAAATGGTCACCGCGGCTATGGCGGTATCATTCGTCATCAATGTTCTGCTTAACCTGCTGTTGATTCCGCGGATGGGCATTCTCGGTGCAGGATATGCCAAGCTGGCCAGCTCAGCCGCAGCCTGGTTTCTGCTCTACCTTGTGCTGCATTTCCAGTTGAAAATCGATCATCTTCTGGAGTGGCCTCGGCTGCTGCTGCTGACAGCTGCCTTGCTGGGCACGCAATGGCTGATGTCGGGTGTGAATCTGATCGTTCACATAATTATTTCTCTGATCACATTTTTGGCCTTTTTATGGTTCTTCGGCATTTTTAGATATGAAGAAAAGGAATATTTTATTAATTTGGTACGTCATATCACCAAACGAACCTGAAACGTACCTGGGCCTCAGAACGCAGGAGAAGCTTGTATGAAAGTGAACTTTTTGGATCTGCACGGGCAATATTTTTCTATTAAAAGCGAGATCGACAGCGCTATCCAGGCGGTTCTGGAAAAAAGCGCTTTCGCTGCTGGCCCCTTTGTAAAATCGTTCGAGGAGAATTTTGCCGCTGCCCATCAAGCCCGTTACTGTGTCGGCGTCAACTCGGGGACTGCTGCTTTGCACGTCGCCCTGATGGCCCTTGAAATCGGACGCGGT
>JAKPUX010000356.1 GCA_029554865.1 bacterium
GCGTAATCATTGACTGCGTACCAGGGGCCGACGGTCCCGCCGTTGAGATACTCGGTGCCGAAATGGGAGTGGAGGTCGGTGCCCATCCAGAGCCCGATATACTTGCGCAGGACGTCGGGATCGAGGAGGGCATGGGCGCCCCCGCTGATGAAATAGTCCCAGATGAAGGTGGTGGTCTGCCAGTAGCGCGGCATCAGGGTATCGTAGGCGCGGCCGTAGACCGAGTGGGGATTGTCGCGGCGAAAACAGATCAGCCCGAGGGCGCAGGTATAGTAGAGTCGGGAGATCGCCTCATCCCGGGTGTGGAGGGTGGGGAGAAAACCCGAATACTCGGAATTGCCGGGGGTGAAGGCGGCGGCAATCTGGCGGTCCCAGGCCTCACGGTGGGTGTAAAAGAGGCGGCCGATCTGCTCGTTGGCCAGATCATCGAACTGGCGGAAAGCCTCGGCCGGGGTCTCCGCAAGAATATTCAGGTAGCAGAGGGTGACGGCCCCGCCCGCGGGGATGCACAGCCGTTTTTCGAGCCCGAAACCGTCGGCTTGATCGGGCGCGGGATAGAGCCCTTGCAGGGAGCAGGCCTGGCTGTGCAGTGCCTCGAAAAGCACCGCCCGCCTTGAGGGTTCGATGGTGACCCGGTTGTCATCCTCGGAGGGGGGGATATAAAGCTTGCCGGTGCTGCGGTTCTGCGTGATGGCGGCGGCGGTGCCGAACTTGACCACGGTTTCGCGCTCCGCCCCGCCGCAGTTGCGGATTTCGAGGCGGATGAGCAGAGCGGTCCGGCCGAAGGGGAGGATCATCTCCGAGGTGAGCTCGAGCCCCTCATGCTCGGACTCACGCACGATCCGGTCGGGGTACCAGGCGAAGGCGACGGGATGGTTCAGAGCGGCAAAGTACCAGCCATCCAGAAAAAGCGAGGCGGTCACCTTGTCCCCGTTGGTAAAGGGGGGAAAGTTGAGGCTGCGCACCCCGGTGATGTCGAGGTCGGCCTGGCAGACACCCCAAAAGTTGGTAATGCCGGGGGGGCTGAAGATATCACCCCAGCGGTGAAGCAGGCGGTCGCTGCCGAGCTGCTGGCAATCCGGAATCACAGGCATTCCTTATCAGTAAAGAGTGATCTCGAGGAGATGGGGATAATACTCCTCGAATTCGATATAGGTCACGTAGATGATCCGGCCCCCTTCGCGCGCCAGGGCCGGGTGTTCCTTGCCCGCATAGATGAGCTGGGGATAGGGCAGATGGGCCGGATGGCTGCAGCGCACCTGATAGAGCTCTGCAGGCGTGCTCCAGGGCCCCCAGGGTTCCGGGGCGGTGCGGGCGACGATCTTGCCCGAAAGATCAAGGGAGTGGACCGCCAGATAGCACCCCAACCAGGGATTCCAGGAGACCGACTGCTCGTTGGGCATGCCGTCGAAGAGGGGCACGGCTTCTTCGATGCGCGACGACCAGGCCGGTCCCGTCGGCTCATCGGGTGCGCAGCCGAAATCCGCCGCGCGCGGAAGGCCGCGCTCAGATCCTGGCGCCGCGGCGCAGAGATATTCATACCGGTCCAGCCGGGTGATCTCTTCCCTGCGCACACGGGCGAGATAGCAGCGCTGGATCTTGTCCTCCCCCTGCAGCACCCCGTAGAGATAGAGCCAATCGCCCACAGGTGTGAGGACCGCCGAGGCGAAATGGGGCTGCTCCGCCGGCCACCAGATGTCGCTGCCATTGTGCAGGATGCGAGTGAAGGACCACTCCCGGGCCTCCCCGGCGGCGAGGCCGGAACCGAGGATGCGGAAATTGACTGGAAAGATCCCCTCCTCCACGGTCTCGACCTTGACGAAGAAGAGGCAGATTTTGCCCTCGACCTCGATGCCGTGCAGGCACCAGACCCTTATCCAGTCGGGGTCCTCCCCCCTTTCGAGCGGGATGAGGGGTTTGATCCCGCCGCGGCCGTCGAGAATGTAGCGGTAACCGGCGATGCCGGCAGGGCCGACCTCAGTGGAGCTGAGCAGGCCGGTGTTATTGATCATGTGCTCGATGCCGGCCAGGCCGCTCATATCAGCGTGGCCGACCGGCTTGCCGTCAGGGTACCAGAGGCTTTCGCCCGGCCGGCGCGCCCCGATGAGGGTGTCTCCGAAAAACCAGAGCAGGCCTGCCTGTGTCGGGATGGAGTAGGCCCCGTCCTGCCCGACCATGCGGTGTGAATTCTCGCGGAACTGGGGGCCGAGGTCGCGAATGGATGCAATCCTGATCATAGCCATGAACTCATCTCTGCTTCTCGATGCTGACGCGCATCAAACCATTGGCCGGCAAGCAGAGGGTGATCGCATTCTGCTGCACCGGGATGATTCTTAAAGATCGCCCAAGCAGATCCTGTTCGGTCACAGTTGCGCCGCCCAGCCAGAGCGCCGAGGTCAGGGTCATCTCCCGGCTGGCCTCACGATCGCTGTTCTGCAGCAGCAGTTCATAACGGCCGTTCTCCTCGCCGGCCGGGCGCAGCGATATGATCTTGATCCATGGATCCGAGGACGCGAGATACTGCTGTATCGGCTCGGCGCGGGTAAACCAGCTCCGGCGCACGAGAGGCTCTGCGGCGGCCTCCCAGCCGAAGGCGGCGATATCGGCCTGCCGGGCAGTTGTGGAAGCCAGACGGAAGCGGAAGGTGAGGCGGCCCGAGTTCTGCTCGTTTCTGTTCCACGATTCGGGAAAGTTGTTGACCAGATTGGCGATGACGGTGCCGGCGTTGTTCAGGGTGTCGAGGGCGAAGATGCGGCAGTCGGGGGAGGCAAGCAGCAGGGTGCGCTCCGCCGCCGCCGCACCGAGCGCCCGGCGGATGGAGAAGAAGGTGTGGCCGACGCCGCTGAAGCGGTCCCCGAGGGCGGTCAATCCGCCCAGGGTTTCGCAGCGGATCCCGCTGCCCGGGGCGTCCAGGGCGAAGGCGAGCCCGTATTCCTCGGTTTGTTCGCATTTGGGCAGCGCCTCGAGGTCGATTTCCACGCTGATGTCGATGCGATTGAGGCCGTTCCAAAGCCGGAAGGTGATGGTGCGAAAAATATCCCCGGTGTAGCCCCAGCAGAGTTCTGCGAAGGCCGGATTCCTGCTGATGCGCGGCTCGCCTGCCCAGCCGGCGATGGGGGTGAAGGATTCCTGGAGCTGAAAGCGCTTGCGCAGGGGCAGGAAGGAGGGCAGGGCGGCGGAATTGAGCAGGGGCCTGCCCGTGGCCGCTTCGAGAATCTCGATCCCCTTGTTGGTCGCGCTGATGCGGTAATGCTCATTTTCGATGATGGGCCCGGAAGCCGGTGGCAGGGCGGCATGCGCGCGGACTGGCTTGGCCGCGGGCCGGCTATTATCCGGCTGTGGGCCGGCGGCAGCCGGGGCCGGCCGGGTGACCAGCTCGTACTGCCGGCTGCCGATGCCGGGGAGATCCCTGGCGATGAAGGAGAGCCTTTCGCCGCTGCGATGGCTGGGGAGTTTTTCACCGCTCGCCAGATCGATCACCGCATAGGAGTTGGAGTCGGTGGCGGGAAAATCGATTTCGACGGGTGCCGACCGCTCCCAGGAGAGGGTGTTGAAGACCATGATCCCCTGCGACTCAAAGCTCTCCTTCGGGGCAGTGAGCCGGTAAAGCAGGCGTTCGCGCATGGCGCGGCTGCGCTGGGCGGCATTGCGGACATGGTCGTCGCGCACGGCATCGGTATAGAGGTTCTCCTCCTTCGAGCCCAGGCCATATTCGAGGCCGCTGCCATGGCCGGAAAAGCTGAGCAGATCCTCGTAGACGGCGTCGATCTCTCCGGCGCCGGTGCGGGTCTCGGGGTGGAGGGCCGAGGAGAGGGCGCTGAGGACCTCGACCCCGGGCAGCTGGTTCTGCACCCCACGGTAGGCGGTCATGCGGCGGGTTTCGCCCTGGTAGAGGATGTCCCAGTCGGAGGTCCAGTCGCCGCGCCGGGTCTCAAGCAGGGCCGGATTTTCGGCGCAGAGGGCGCGGCCGAAATCATCGAGGGTGGCGATGACGAAACGGGGCCAGGCGTAGAGATTGTTCCAGCGCCGGGCGTTTTCGTACTGGGCGAGGGCGATGCCGCTGTTGTCGGAAAAGGCCCCGCTGATGAGGATTTTGCTATAGGGATAATCACGGCGCAGGAGATTATTCACCCTGTGCCATATCCGGCAGGCGGTCGCCTCGGGTTCGCGTTCGAGTCCGTAGCGCGCCCCTTCGATATAGGCCTCGGTCAGATAGAGAAGCAGGGTATCGCTGCTCGCGCCGGCCCAGTGAAAGACCTTGGGCAGGCTTTTCTGGAATTTATAGTCCGCAAAAAGCTCGTTGATGCCGTTGGCCAGAAAGCGCACCCCGGCCTTGCGCAGATACTGGGGCAGGGCCCAGGACTGGCCCGGCACGTCGTTATAAACCGCAGCGAAGTAGTCGAGGCCGTAGCGGCTCCGGTACTCCTCGGCGAAGCGGAAGCTGGCGGCCATCTCCGCCTCGCTGACCCAGCCGGTGTAGGGATTGGTATAGATGGGCGAGACCGCGATCCGCCCCGCTTTGATCAGGGCAATGAGTCGCGCAAAGGCCTCCTCCGAGCGCGCGCGGCGGTAGTTTTCGAGCAGCCACATGGTCTCGATGGTCCAGCGGAAGCTCGAGTCCGCCGCACATTTCTGCACCGCCTGATCCAGGGTCTGGAGCTGGCGTTCGATCACCACCGGCTGGGGATTGGTGTAGCCGATATCCATGTGGGTCAGGGGCATGAAATAGAGCTCATAATGAGGCAGGCTCTTCAGCTCCACCCGCCGGCTGAAACTCTCCCCTGCCATCTCGAGCACGGCCGGCACCTTGACCGGGGCCTCGACCTCGGGCAGATAGATCTCGCGCTGATTGACCCCGAAGGTGATATCGTTGAGGGTGAATTTAACATCAACATAGGGAAGGGAAAAGAACGCCGGGATTTTGGCGGTTTGGCTGGAATGAATCTCGAGCAGATATTTTTGCACCAGCCCGCCCCGCTTCTTTTTGCAGAAAAAGGTGGGGGTGAGGGTGAAGGCATTCTGCAAGCCGGCGGCCTCGATCCGCTGGCTGACGTCGGTGAGGGGGGCTTTGGTGTCCGGATTGAGCAGGCGGCAGTAAAATCCCCATTCAAAGCGGAGCGGATCGAAAAAGTCGACGGCATGATTGCGGTGGGTATTGGCGGTGCGGATGAGGAGGCGGTTGCTCCCCTTTTTCAGGGTCACCGGCACGGCAAAGTTGTCCGGGATGGCGTTGCACTCCTTGAGGGACTGGTAGACGGTTTCGCCGTTGAGGATGATGCGGGTGACGGTGTTGCCGCCGAAACTGAGCAGGGCTTCCCGGCTGCGCTCCGAGACCATCTCCGCCCAGGCGTAGACGATCTTGGCGTACCAGACCTTCTCCGGCGTGGCGAGGGTTTTCCAGCCGTAAAAGGGGTTCAGGTCGGTGAAGCCGTTATCCCTGGTACTGAGATAGAGCCAGGGGCTTTCCCCCTCCGCCAGGCCGGAATTCCGCACCCGCCCGCCGCTCTGTGGAGCAACTTGCACCTCATCCAGGGGGGCATCATCGGAGAGGTCGCCGAAGCCGACCGTCCTGATCTCAAAGGGACCGTTGGTCAGCCAGGCCTGGAGGCTCCCGTCCACGCTCAGGGGGAGCGTTTCCGCGCGCTGCGCGGCGGCAGCGAGGGGAATGAGGGCTAGGCAGAGAATCAGTCGTCGCATATCTTTTCGCATGGTCCTTCCGGTTTGACGGATGCTGCAAAATTACAGCCGATAAGGCGCCCCGGCCTCGCGGATTCACTGGATCAGCATCATCTTTCTGGTTTCACGCCGGCCATAAGTTTCGAGGGTATAGAAAAAGAGGCCGCTGCCGAGGTTGTTGGGCTGCCAGCGCGTGGTATAGCGGCCGGGTGCAAAACTCCGGGATTCGAGCAGGGTTTCGACCAGCTGGCCGCGGGCGTTGTGGATTCTCAACGTCACCTCCGTCCGCTCGTTGATCTCGAAGGCGATCTCGGTGGCCGGATTGAAGGGATTGGGATAGTTTTGCAGCAGGGCAAAGGCCGCCGGCGGCGGCACCGGCTCCGCCACCCCGCTGCCGATGCCGGCGGTCGCCAGCTTGATAAAGCGGGGGTGGTAGATATCGGCAACGCGCAGGTTCTCGCCGAAATCGAGGGTATTGACGTTGTAGGTGATAAGCAGGGAGTCGGCATCCGATAGCGAGGGGTGGGCCTTGGCGTTATAAATGAAAACATTGTCCGAGATCTCGACCTCGGGGGCCTTGTAGATCTCCCGGTACATCTCGAAGGGTCCGATGGGCGTGTCGCCGAAGCGGACGGCGACCGCGGAGCCGATCTGGCAGACAAGGATATAGCGGCCGTTCAGTTCGGAGAGGCTGAACTCCTGCGAGATGCGGTTGGTGATGGAGGCGCTGGCAGTATGGTCGCTGTTCCAGCCGCTGCCGTCCCAGAATCGCCAGGCGGTGAAATCGAGAAGCTCCTCCGGCCGCACCCGACCGGCGACCAGGCTCTTGCCGGAACTGTCATCGCGGGGGCCGTAGATGTAGATATAGCCGTCGGCCCTGCTGTTGCCGGAGGCTGCCGAGTTGGGCAAAATCGCCTGGCCGAGGACCGCAGTCAGCTCGCCATCCTTCATGAAGAAGGGCAGATCGCGCTGCTGTACTCCGGCCGGATAATGGTTTTCATCGAGGGTGAAGGAGAGCAGCACCACCCCGGTGAGTTTCCAGTCAAAGGCGCCGCTGCCGGTGGTGTGCAGGCGCAGGGCGAAGAGATGGATGAGGGAGTCGATCTTGACCCCGTCCATCAACCAGTAAAAATCGTTCGCGACCGCCGTGGGGGTGGCAGGTGTGAAAACCGCGCGCGGCGAGGCGCCGCTCTGGTCCCACATGAAGGCGATGCGGCCGGGATCGGGCCGGCTGCCCTGCAGGTGGGCGAGGGTGTTGTTGACGATGGTGGAGTTGACCCGCCGGCCGGAGGCGTCGACCTGGCCGATGAAGGTGTCGCTGAAGATGATGAGATGGTCCTGGCCGTGCGGCTGCTCACTGCCGTCAAGCGGAATCGAATAGATGCCGTCGGCGCCGGTCCAGCCTGAGCTGCGTGTCACCAGCTGCTCCCACGCCTCCGACCTCCGGACCTCGTACTCGCCTGGGCAGGAGGCCCCGGCCGGGAGGGCGATAGGATTGGGATAGGAGAAGGGAGCCCAGCCGTCGTTGCCGGAGCAGAGCAGATTTGTGGTCGCTTTGGTGACCAGATAGCCGAGTTTGAAGCAGCCTGGGCTGGCGCCGGTCTGCAGCCGCACCTCGATATCGATCTGAATAGCGGCGGCGGGAGCGTAGCCCTGGTCGGAAAGAAGGCCGACCCATTTCATCTCCCCCTCAAACTCTGCAGGCGGGTAGCAGGCGGCGAGGGAGTCGGTCCAGGCGGTGCTGTATTCGAGATCGCCGTCACCCACCGTGGACGAATAGACGGCCTCCAGCACGCGCCAGTCCGAGGGCAGGAGCAGACCGAGCACCCCCTTGTGGACGTTGGCATCCGCGCCGTCCTGGACGGTGAGGCGCACCGTGATCTCGCTGTTGAGCTCCGCCGACTGCGGCTGAGTGATCTGGGTTATCTTGCAGCTGCTGAGCAGAAGCGGCATAAGCAGGACCAATCCTCTGATAATTTTATCTTTTTTCAAAATGTGAATCCTGCCGTAAAGCGGTGAATGTCATCAAAAACCCGTTCGGACTGGACAAAGGAGTAATCGAGGCGGAGGTTGACTCCAGCCATGGCAGGGGTGACCAGTCCGAAGCCGCAGGCCAGTTTGCCCTCGTCGGTGTTGAAGCGGTAGCCGGCGCGCAAGAAGAGAAGCTGATGGAGCTGCAGCTCGGTGCCGATGTTGACGATTTCGACATTGTCGGTGGGATGGACCAGTTCGGCCCCGAGGGTCCAGGCCATTTCCTCCGATTTGTAGAGTTCGTCGGTGGCGTTGATGCGGAAAAGAAGCGGAGTCCGGTACTCCTGGTCGACCAGTTCCATGTCGGGTCCGAAATGCTGGAGCGAGAAGGCGAGGCGCAGGCTGCGGAAGCCGGTGTAATAGAGGGCGCCGATGTCGAAGAGCAGATTGTTGATGCTGTAATCGTCGAGTTTTTCACGCACGTACTTGACCTGCCCGCCGATGGAGAGTTTATCGGTGAACATGCGGGCCGCGGAGAGTCCGACCATGAGGTCCCCCGCGCTCACCATGCGCCCGGTCCCCTCCGGGCTGGTGACGGTGGTCTCCTCAAAGTCGTCGATGGCGAAGGAGAGGGCGCTGAGGGCGACGGTGAAGGTCTTTAAGGGAATCGCCACCGCAGCGGCCATCTGGCGGCTGTTCACCAGCCA